>JBKGZY010000218.1:0-4351 GCA_046543175.1 Dichotomicrobium sp. | reverse complement strand
GCCGATCAGCTGAGGGTCGCACGACCAGGCAATCTTCACGCCGCCGAACAGATACGCTTTCGCCCGGCTCATGCGGAACACGCGGTTCGCGCGGAAGGCCGCAGCCTCGCCGAAAATCTCCGGGTCGGGCAGAAAGCGCATCATCGTGCCGCGCCGTCCGCGCGTCGGGCCGATCCGCTCCGGGGGCCCAAGCGGCGCGCCGCGCGCGTAGACTTGCCGCCACAGCGCGCCGTCCCGCGCGACCTCGACCTCCAGCCGCGCCGACAGCGCGTTGACGACCGACACGCCGACGCCGTGCAGCCCCCCCGAGGTCGCGTAGACCTTGGAGTTGAACTTGCCGCCGGAATGCAGCGTGGTGAGGATCACTTCCAGCGCGGACTTGTCGGTGAATTTCGGATGCCGGTCCACGGGAATGCCGCGCCCGTCGTCGCGCACGGTGAGATAGCCGTCCGCCTCCATCTCCACCGTGATGCGTGAGGCGTGCCCCTCCACCGCCTCGTCCATGGCGTTGTCGATCACCTCGGCGAACAGATGGTGCAGCGCTTTCTCGTCGGTGCCGCCGATATACATGCCGGGCCGCCGGCGCACCGGCTCCAGCCCTTCGAGGATCTCGATGTCGGCGGCGGTGTAGCCGCTGGCTTTACCGCTGCCTGCCGGCTTGCGCGAAGGTTCCGGGGCGTCGGCGGGGCCGGCGAAAAGGTCGTAGGATGATGTCATGCCTGGCTATGGTCGCTGTTGGCGCTGGGGCTGATCCTGCCCGATTCGCGCCGCTCCGACCGGCGCGATTTTTTCGTCATCTTGCTCGCACGGAAGGCGAAACCGTGCAAGTGCGCGCGAAAAAGCTGTGGGAAGCCGCCGCGATGGCGGCGGGGCTGTCAGCCGCGGACCAAAAAAGGCGCCGGAACCGCGGCGCGGTCCGGCGCAAAAGTTTGAGACCTCATCACAGGATTAACGAACGGAACCACCGGACTGCGCGTTCTGGCACGATAGGAGAACCAGGGCGTCCCTCGGCCACGGTTCGAAAACCCAACAAAGATCCACGGGCGGTTTAAGGGTGCGGCTGCGCCCACCAGTGGCTCTCAGACCATAGTCATAATCAATTTTGCGCGATAAGAAACAGTTCGATTCGAAAAAAATTCAATTAATGCGCGTTTCCGGTGAACGCACGGCCACTTTGGGGCCCGTCATCTGAACGCATGGTCGTATGTCGGGACGTGTCGTCACCAAATTCTTCCGCCAGCCGTGATCCGAGCAAGGCATCGTAGACCTCCAGCGTTGCCCGCTGCATGGCCCGCGTCGTGAAGCGCGCGGTGACGAAGGCGCGCCCGCGCGCGCCCATCCGGTCGAGATCATCGCGCGGCAGCCGCAGCGCACCCTCCAGGGACGTCGCCAGCGCATCCGGGGCGTCCGGCGCGACCAGCCAGCCCGTGGCCGTGTCTGCGCCCGTGTGGCCGACCGGCAGGAGTGTTTCGGGCAGCGCGCCACGATCCGCGACGATCACCGGACGCCCGGCCGCCTGCGCTTCCGCCGAGGCGCGGCCGAAGGCCTCGGCTTCCCGCGAGGCGACCACGACGATCTCCGCGGCGCGGCAGGCCGCCGGCACATCCTCGACATGGCCGACCAGCTTGATCCGCCCCTGAAGGCCGCTCGCGACGATCATGCCGCGCAGGCTGTCTTGATAGGCTTCACGGCCCTGCGCATCGCCTGCCAGCACGACCGCGACATCGGCCATGTCGGGCTGTCTCAACAGCCGCGCGGCCGCCGCGATGACGATGTCCTGCCCCTTCCAGCGGGTGAGCCGCGCGACCTGAAGAACGATCCGGGCGTCCTCCGGGACGTCCCAGGCCGCGCGCATCGCCGCCACCCGCGCGGGCGGCACCGCGTCCGGCGCGAAACGGTCCGTCTCGACGCCGCGATAAATCACCCGCACGCGTTCCGCCGGCGTTCCGTGACGGGTCGCAACAAGCTCGGCGGTGTACCGGGAATTGGCGATGACAGTATCGCCCCGTGCCATCACAGAGTTAAAAAAGCTCTTGGTGCGCGATTTCTGGTTGTAAGCGCCGTGATAGGTCGTCACGAACGGCACGCCGGCGAGCCGCGCGGCGGCCAGCGCGCTCCAGGCCGGGGCACGGCTGCGCGCATGGACGAGATCGACGCCGCGTGCGCGGATGACCCGATAGAGCGCGCGGATATTGGCCGCCATGCGCACCGGGTTCTTGGTCTTGAGAGGGAGCCGGCACAGTTCACCGCCCGCCGCAGCGAGCGCCGCTTCCATCCGCCCGCCCTGCGAGGCCACGAGGCAGGCCCCGCCCGCCCGCGTCACGGCCTCGGCCATCTCGACGGCCGATTTCTCCGCGCCGCCCGTATCGAGTTCGGGCACGACCTGAAGGATTGTGGGGGACGCCTCGCCGGTCACGCTTGAACCACTGCACAGATTTCGTGATGCTTGTCGCGAAGGGTGGACGGGAACCGGCACATTCGAGCATTTTCCCGCCGCTCAGAACCGCGTCATGCCCGTGCTTGACATGGGCATCCACTGCCACAAGCTTTTGGGCTTATTGCCTCGATTGCCGGGTTGCTCGGGTCAAGCCCGAGCACAGGCAAGTCCGGCAATGACGAAGGTCACACCGAATTCAGTCAGAACGGATCATGTTCTAATATGCCGAGCGAAAGCAATCAATCTTCGCTGCCCGCGCAGATGATCCCGGTCACGGGTGCCGGCGGCGAAACGGTTGAGATCGCCACGATCTGGCGCGCGCCTGCGGTACCGGAACGCCCGAGCGTCATGTGGCTGTCCGGCTTTCACTCGGACATGCGCGGCACCAAGGCCACGGCGCTGGCGGACTGGAGCGCGCGGCACGGCTACGGCTTCCTGAGCCTCGATTATTCCGGCCACGGCGAATCGGGCGGGCGTTTCGAGGACGGCACGATCGGCGACTGGCTGGCGCAGACGCGCGCCGTGCTGGACTGGGCCGATCCCGCGCGCGTCGTCATCGTCGGGTCCAGCATGGGCGGCTGGATCGCGCTGCTGCTCATGCGCCAGTTGCGCGGGGAGGCGCCGGAGCGCGCCGGGCGCGTCGCCGGTCTCGCGCTGATCGCGCCGGCCTGGAACATGACCGAGCTGATCTGGAACGAACTGCCGCAGGAAGCGCGCGCGGCGATCGAGACGACGGGCCGGTTCATCCGCCCCTCCGACTACGATCCGGCCGGTTATCCCATTACGCGCAAGCTGATCGGGGAAGGCAGGCAGCATCTGATCCCGCCGGATGCGCCCATCGATGCCGGCGCGCCGGTGCGCATCCTCCAGGGCATGGCTGATACGGACGTACCGTGGCATCACTCGCTGGCGCTGATCGAGCGGCTCGAGCAGGACGACGCCCACCTGAACCTCGTGCGCGACGGCGCCCATCAGATGTCGCGCCCGCAGGACCTGGCGCTCATGTTTTCAGCGGTGCAGCACCTGATTGATCATGCGGCGGAATCCTGATCGCGCGCAGGGCGCTTGATTCGCCTTGGACTGTTCCGTTACCGTTTCTATCTGGGGTGGTGAAAGGCGGGTCATGCTGCCCGGTTCCTGCCTTGAAGCGGAGCAAGACGTGACACGACACGCAAGGCGATTTCCCGAGTTCTACATAACGGCGCCGCAGCCATGCCCCTACCTGCCGAACCGGCGCGAGCGCAAGCTTTTCACGCATCTGATTCCGGGCAAGTCGTCGGCCATCATCGACAACCTGCTGACCAACGGTTTCCGGCGCAGCCAGAACATCGCCTATATCCCGTACTGCGAGAACTGCTCGGCCTGCGTGTCGGTGCGCATCGTCGTGGACCGGTTCGAGCGCAAGCGCACCAACAAGCGCATCTGGAAGCGCAACCAGGATCTGCATGTCGAGCGCGTCGCCGCCGTGCCCACGGCCGAGCAATACGCGCTGTTCAGCGACTATGTCGGAACGCGCCACGCCGATGGCGGCATGGCGGACATGTCGGCGCTGGACTACTCGATGATGGTGCGCGACAGCGTGATCGACACCTTCCTGAGCGAATACCGCCAGCGCCCGGAAGATGCGCCGCCGGACGGTGATCCGAATGACTGGCCGCTGCTCGCGGTCGCGCTCTGCGACCGGCTGAGCGACGGGCTGTCGATGGTCTACAGCTTCTTCGACCCCGAGCTGGAGTGGCGCAGCCTCGGCAATTTCATCATCCTGGAGCATATCGAACAGGCGCGGCGCGAAGGGCTGCCCTATGTCTATATGGGCTACTGGATCAAGGATTCGCCCAAGATGGCCTACAAGACGCGCTTCCAGCCGCAGGAGCACCTGACCTCGCGCGGCTGGATGCCTTACGCGCCCGAGGA
>JBKGZY010000217.1:0-4357 GCA_046543175.1 Dichotomicrobium sp. | reverse complement strand
CCCACCGCAACCTGACCTGTCGGGAACACGCGGATCATGCCCCGGCGGTTGAGATCAAGCCGGAGTTCATATACCAATAAGAAGTTTTGAGCGCTTCCACGGCCATTGTCGTACCATGGTTCCGACAGGCGGATGCGCTTGACATGTGAACGAAGACCACCGGAATGCGTTTCCAGCCATTTACATCCTTTATTGCCAGCGCGATGGCGCTCCAGAGCCGCTGGGTGGCGTTTCATGCGCAAGTTCTCAACGCAATGGTCCGGGCGACACCCGTTAACGAACAGCAGAAAACGCAAATGATGGATACGATCAGCACGAATGGTCCCGCAGCCCCGCGGACGACCGGCAACAAGCTTGTCTATCGCTTCGGCGCGGGCTTGGCCGACGGCAGCGCCGATCTGCGCAACCTGCTCGGCGGGAAAGGCGCCAACCTCGCCCAGATGGCGTCGCTGGGCCTGCCGGTTCCGCCCGGCTTCACCATCACGACGGATGTCTGCACCGCCTATTTTCAGAACGACCACAAGTTTCCGCCGGGGCTGAAGGAAGAGGTCGAGGCGGCGCTGGAACATGTCGGCGAGGCGGTCGGGGCGAAATTCGGTGATCTGGAAAGCCCGCTGCTGGTTTCGGTGCGCTCCGGCGCGCGGGTGTCCATGCCCGGCATGATGGATACCGTGCTCAATCTCGGGCTGAACGACGAGACGGTGGAGGCGCTGGCCCGGCGCGCGGATGACCGGCGTTTCGCCTTCGATTCCTATCGCCGCTTCATCCAGATGTATTCCGACGTCGTGTTGGGGATGGACCATCACGTCTTCGAGCAGGCGCTGGAGCAGTACAAGTCGCTGAACGGGATGGAACTCGACACCGAACTGTCGGCCGAGGACTGGGCGAAGCTTGTCGAGCAATACAAGCAGATCGTGCAGGACAAGCTCGGCAGGCCGTTCCCGCAGGACATCCATGAACAGCTCTGGGGCGCGGTCGGCGCGGTGTTCGAATCCTGGCACACGGCGCGCGCCGTCACCTATCGCCGCCTGCACAGCATCCCCGAGGAATGGGGCACGGCCGTCAACGTCCAGGCGATGGTGTTCGGCAACACCGGCGACACCAGCGCGACCGGCGTCGCCTTCACGCGGAACCCGTCCACGGGCGAAAACGCGATCTACGGCGAATTCCTCGTCAACGCGCAGGGCGAAGATGTCGTGGCCGGCATCCGGACACCCCAATACATCAGCGAGGCGGCGCGCACGGCGGCGGGTGACGACAAGCCCTCGCTGGAACAGGTGATGCCCGAAGCCTTCGCCGAGCTGCGCGACATCTGCCTCAAGCTGGAGCGCAACTACCGCGACATGCAGGATGTCGAGTTCACCATCCAGGACGGCAAGCTCTGGATGCTCCAGACGCGCAGCGGCAAGCGCACCACCAAGGCGGCGCTCAAGATCGCCACCGACATGACCGCGGAAGGCCTCATCACCAAGGAAGAGGCGCTGCTGCGCATCGAGCCCGAGCATCTCGACCAGCTATTGCACCCGATGCTCGACCCGAACGCCAAGAAGGCGGTGCTGACGACCGGCCTGCCGGCCTCGCCCGGCGCGGCCACGGGCGAGGTGGTGTTCAGCCCCGATGAAGCGGAAACCCTGCGCAATCTGGGCAAGTCGGTGATTCTCGCGCGCGTCGAGACCAGCCCGGAAGACATCCACGGCATGCATGCAGCGGCTGGCATCCTGACGGCGCGGGGCGGCATGACGTCGCACGCGGCGGTCGTGGCGCGCGGCATGGGGCGTCCCTGCGTGTCCGGCGCCAAGGATCTGACGATCGACTATGAGGCCCATACGATGACGGCGGGCGGGATCACGCTCAACCGCGGCGATATCATCACGATCGACGGCAGCAGCGGCGAGGTGATCGCGGGTGAAGTCCCCACCCTCCAGCCCGAACTCGGGCCGGATTTCCAGCAGCTCATGGATCACGCCGACCAGGTGCGCCGCATGAAGGTGCGCGCCAACGCGGAGACGCCGCGCGACGCCCGGCAGGCGCGCGAGTTCGGCGCGGAGGGCATCGGGCTGGTTCGCACCGAGCACATGTTCTTCGACGGCGAGCGCATCAGCGCCATGCGCGAGATGATCGTCGCCGACGACGAAACCGGGCGGCGTGCCGCGCTCGCCAAGATCCTGCCCATGCAGCGCCAGGACTTCCTGGAACTGTTCGAGATCATGGCGGGGCTGCCGCTGACCATCCGTCTGCTTGATCCGCCGCTGCACGAATTCCTGCCGCATGAGGACGGCGACATCCGCGAGACCGCCGAGCGGCTGGGGGTGGAGGAGGCCAAGCTGCGCACCCGCCTCGCCCAGCTCAAGGAGGTCAACCCGATGCTCGGCCACCGGGGCTGCCGGCTGGCGATCAGCTATCCGGAAATTCCGGAGATGCAGGCGCGCGCCATCTTCGAGGCGGCGGCCGAAGCCGGACAGCGTACCGGCGCGCCCGTCGTGCCGGAGGTCATGGTGCCGCTGATTGGCACCGCCGGGGAATTCGACGAGATCAAGGCGCGGATTGACGCCACTGCCGAGGCGGTCGCGCGCGAGACCGGCGTCACGCTGAACTATCAGGTCGGCACGATGATCGAGATCCCGCGCGCGGCGCTGCTTGCCGGCGAAATCGCGAAGTCCGCCGAATTCTTCTCCTACGGCACCAACGATCTGACGCAGATGGCCTATGGCCTCAGCCGCGACGACAGCGGCAGCTTCCTCGGCGAATACCTGTCGCACGGCATCATGCCCAACGATCCGTTCGTCACGCTCGACATCGAAGGCGTCGGCGAACTCGTCCAGATCGCCAGCGAGCGCGGCCGCAAGGCGCGCGCCGACCTGAAGCTGGGCATTTGCGGCGAGCACGGCGGCGATCCGGCTTCCATCGCGTTCTGCGAGCAGGTGGGGCTGGATTACGTGTCCTGCTCGCCATTCCGCGTGCCGGTCGCGCGGCTGGCGGCGGCACAGGCGGCGCTGCGCGCGCGCCAGGCCGACGGCTAGCTCTGCAAGGGCCGTGTGAGCGGACGGCCATAACGTGGGCGGCGTCGAATTGCGCGTCGCCCATGCACGAAGTTCGGTGTCAATCGCACAGGACAAGCGGATGCAGCCTTGTCCTCATCCACACCGGCGGTGTGTCCGCATGACGTAACCCCGCGAATCAGGCCTCCTTTCCCACAGGGGTCGGCGCTGCACGCCGATCATGCGGCAAGGGGAAGGGCCTATTCTCAGATCGCTGGTGACAGCCGTCGCGGCGGGCGCGGTAATCGGTGCCGCGGCCTCCGGCATGTTTCAGGGCGAAGCCGACCGGGACGACGCCTCATCCACCAATCCGGCGACCTATCGGCTGACGGCAAGGAATATGGACCCGCCCGTGCACGGCGGCACTGTGCCGTCGTTGCCGCAGATGATCGTCGGCCGGGCCTCGGTGATCGACGCGGACACCATCAAGATCCGCGGCCAGTCCATCCGGCTTTTCGGGATCGACGCGCTGGAAGACGGGCAGAAATGCCTCGCGGGCGGCGAACGCCAGCGCTGCGCGCAGCGGGCCGCGCTCGCCCTCGCCGACAAGATCGGCCGGCGCAATGTCGCTTGCGAGAAACGGGACCGCGACCGCTATGGCCGGATCGTCGGCGTCTGCCATGCCGGCGGTGAAAACCTGAACGCCTGGCTGGTCGCGGAAGGATGGGCGCTTGCCTACCGGCGCTATTCCCGGCTTTATGTCGGCGAGGAAGACGCGGCGAGACGCGCGCGCAAAGGCATCTGGCGGACGCGCTTCGTGAAACCGTGGGAGGCGCGGCGCGGCCGGCGTCTCGGCGAGCAAGTCGCCTCCCGCCGCTGCGCGATCAAAGGGAATATTGCCAGCGACGGCGAGCGCATTTATCACGTCCCCGGCGGCTATTATTACCACCGGACCCGGATCAGCGAGAGCGAAGGCGAACGCTGGTTTTGCAGCGAGGAGGCCGCGCGCGCGGCAGGTTGGCGGCGCGCATTGCGGTAGCGTGCTGCAAGACTATACGCTTGAAAGTTGTAGAGCATCATTGTTCGAGGAGAAGTGCTAGTTGCCGGCCACAACTTCGTTACAATTCCCACCCTCACTGCTTGGCAGACGGGACAGCTTCACGAAATGAAAAACTGATCAGTATGTCCGAATTGCCGGTTCTCAACACGATGTGGGTTGAAGGCCCGCTCAGCTACGTCGAGCAGGTCTGCCTGAAGTCGGCACTCGCCTGCGGCCACAAGGTGGTGCTCTACACCTATTTCGACGTGACCGGCGTGCCGGACGGCGTGGAAGTTCGCGACGGTCGGGAGGTGATGGGCGAAGATTACTTGATGAAACA
>JBKGZY010000216.1:0-4361 GCA_046543175.1 Dichotomicrobium sp. | reverse complement strand
GTCCTGCCGGTGGGGACTGCCTACGCGGTCTGGACCGGCATCGGGGCCGTCGGGACCGCCGCTCTCGGCATTGTCCTGTTCAACGAGCCGCTCAGTGTGGCGCGGCTCGGTTGGATCATCTTGATCATCGTCGGCATCGCCGGGCTGAAGCTTTCGTCATGAGAGCGCTGCACCGCCTGCCATCGGGCGCGGGGCCAAGTCTGGCGCCTACATCCCTCGGCGCAGCGCCGCGGTGTGCACCGGCGCATCCCACATCGCCTTCATCTCGTCGTCCAGCCTGGTCAGCGTGATCGAGCAGCCGGCCATCTCCAGCGAGGTGCAATAATTGCCGACGAGGCTGCGCCCGATGGGCAGGCCGCGTTTTTCGCACTGGCGCGCCGCGGCGTCGTACATGCCGTAAAGCTCCAGCAGCGGCGTGCCGCCCATGCCGTTGACCAGCAGGAACACCTCTTCGCCCGCGCCCGGCTTGATGTCCTCGCAGATCGCGCCGATCACCTCGCCCGCGATGGCGTCGGCTGTCATCATCGGCACCCGCCGGCGGCCCGGCTCGCCGTGAATGCCGATGCCGATTTCCATTTCATCCGGGCCGAGTTCGAAGGTCGGCTTGCCGGCCGCGGGCACGGTGCAGCTCGACAGCGCCACGCCCATGCTGCCCGAAGCCGCGTTGATCCGGTCGCCGAGCGCCTTGCAGGCGGCGAGATCGGCGCCCTTTTCCGCCGCCGCGCCGACCATCTTCTCGACGAGCACCGTGGCGGCGACGCCCCGCCGGCCCTGGCTGTGCAGCGAGGTTTCGACGGCGACATCGTCGTTGGTCAGGACGGTTTCGACGGGGCCGTCGGTCATCTCCCCGGCCATCTCGAAATTCATGACATCGCCGGAATAGTTCTTGACGATGAACAGCAGGCCCGCGCCGCCGTTGACCGCCTGCGCCGCGGCGAGCACCTGGTCCGGCGTCGGCGAGGTGAAGATCTGACCGGGGCAGGCGGCATCCAGCATGCCGTACCCGACGAAACCGGCATGCAGCGGCTCGTGGCCGGAACCGCCGCCGGAAACCAGCGCGACCTTGCCGGGCGTCGGCGCGCCCTTGCGGGTCACATACATCGGCTCGAGGTTCACGGACACGATGTCGCCATGCGCCGCGCCGAAACCGCGCAGGCTTTCCGTCAGGACGTCGTCCACCGCGTTCATCAACTTCTTCATGGCGCTCCTCCCTTGCTCGGCTGCGTTGGGCAGCCTGTCCGGCGTTCACTTGTTCTTTTCCGCGTCCCGCATCAGCGCGATGACGCGCTCGGCGAAGTCCTTGATGAGCTGTTCCACCTGCTGGCGCCGTTCCGGGTCGTCGAACTCGGGAAGCGGGATGCGCAGCACGTCCTTCTCAACCGACGCCAAATCCTCGATGGCGCCGTACTGGCCGGGATGCGCGCGCGCATAGACCTCGAGAAAGGCGCGCTGCTCCTGCGCGTTGAGATGGCAGACCCGGAACAGCGCCGGGATATGCTGCGCGGGCAGCGGAACGCGGTAAGTCGGATTGATGATCTGCGAGATGAAGCTCTTATGCGTCCCGAAGGCCTCGGCGAGCTTCTGCCGCGTGCCGGACGGCCGCCGGTCGATGTACTGGCGCAGCAGCGTCTTGTATTCGATGATCGCGTCCTGCGTGTCGGAAGAGCCGTCCGCCATCAAGGGCCTCACTCTCTGCTTTTGGCGTAACGGCTCACGGCGAGCTTCACCGGGCCGATCTGCGCCGGCGCGCAGCTCAGCGCGCGCAGGCCGGTGTCGAGAAGCGGCGCGATGTGCCGCGGGGTCGAGGCCATGTCGCCGCACAGGCTGACATCCGCGCCTCGCGCTTTCGCCGCCTCGACGGTTCGCCGTATCAGTTCGAGGACCGCCGGGTTGAGCGGATCGGCGAGCGCGGCGAGGTCGCCGCTGTCCCGGCCGCAGGCCGTCACGTACTGGACCAGGTCGTTGGAGCCGACGGAATAGAAGTCCGCGTCGAACGACGCCGCGTTGAGCGCGGCGGCCGGCACCTCGACCATGATGCCCATGCGCGGCAGCGCGCAAGGCGTGCCGGCGGCGGTCAAATCCGCGACCTCCGCGCGCATCAGCTCACGCGCCCGATCGAGTTCACCGGGCACCGTGACCATCGGGACCATGACGTTGAGCGGACCGGCGGCGGCGGCCCGCGCCAGCGCGCGGAGCTGGATGCGGAAAGTCTCCGGATTGGCGAGCGACAGGCGGATGCCGCGCAGCCCCATGAACGGGTTGGCTTCGCCCTCTCGCGTGAGCCCGGTGATCGGCTTGTCGCCGCCGGCGTCCAGCGTGCGGATCGTCACCGGCCGGCCCTCGGCCCACTCCATGAGGCGGCGATAGAAGCGGTATTGCGCCTCCTCGTCGGGGAGGCGGTCGTCCGTGAACAGGAATTCCGTGCGCGTCAGCCCGACGCCGTCGCAATGCGCGGGTGCGATGCTGTCGAGCCGGCCGGGGTCGTCGATGTTGACGAGGATCTTGACCGGCTCGCCGTCGGCGGTCGTCGCGGGACGGGGGAGCAGCGCGTCCATCGTCTTGCGCTCTTGCGCCGCCGCGTCGATCCGTTGGCGCGCGTCGTCCAGCGTGTCGCGCCCCGGCGCAACGGTCAACATGCCCTGCGCCGCGTCGAGGATCACGGTCTCGCCGTCGCCCAATTCTTCGGGGCCGGCCTTCAGCCCCACGAGGAAGTTGACGCCGCGCGCCCGCGCGAGGATCGAGACATGGCTGACCGGGCTGCCGCCGGTGGTTGCCGCGCCGCCGATCCGGTCCCAGTCCAGGTCGAGGAAGCTGGAGGGCGTGAGATCGTCCGCGAGAACCACCGCGCCGTCCGGGATCGGCGTATCGGCCAGCGCGGCGCCGTGGATCGCGCGCAGGACGCGGTCGCGCAGATCGGCGAGGTCGTCGGCCCTGGCCGAAAGCGTGTCGTCGCCGCCTTTGCGGTATTCGGCGATTTCTTTATCGAGCGTCGCGGTCCAGGCCGCATCGCAGGGCGTTCCGCCGGCGATGGCCCGATACACCGGCGCGAGCATGTCCTCGTCGTCGAGCAGCGCGAGCTGGAACTCCAGGATTTCGCCGGCCAATTGGTCTTCCGCCGCGATCAGGGCTTCAAGCTGCGTGCTGGCCTTCGCCACGGCGTCGCGGAACACGCGCGTCTCCTCCTCGACGGTCGTGAACGCCCGGCTTGCCGCCGCCACGTTCCGCAGCCGGAACAACGGGCCGATCACGACTCCGCCGGAAACGCCCAGGCCGCGGAAGGTCCGCTCCCGGTCCGGCTCAGTCATGAAAGTCCCGGTCAACGAGCGCAACCAACGCATCGACCGCCGTCCTTGCATCATCGCCGAACGCGCGTACATGAAGCGGCTCGCCGTGGGCCGCCTTCAGCTTCATCACCGCATTCGGCGACTTTGCGTTCGTCCAGCTATCTCCACTATCGGCGCGAATCTCGATCATGGAAACGTAGGTCTTCGCCAGCTTGGTCAGCTTCACCGCCGGGCGCGCATGCAGCCCGGTCGGGTCCTGGATCACGGCTTGACCGACGACCCACTGTTCATCGCGCACCTCTTCGCTCATGCTCTAGAAATCCTCCGCCGTCGCGCGGACGGCCTGTAGCGACGCGCCGCTCGCCGCTTCCGTCGCCGCCATCACCGCCCCTTCGACGATCGGCGCCTCGCAGATCTGCACATTCGCGCCGCGCCCGTCGGAGAGCATCTCGATGGCCATTTCGCTGTTCGTCTCCGCCCCGCCGAGATCGACGAGAACGGCCACGCCCTTGGGCGAATAGACCGATTCGATGGCGTTCAGGATCGCCTCGACATTCGTGCCGAGCCCGCCTTCTGGATTCCCGCCGCAATACGCGACCGCGATATCCGCGCCGACCATCTGCTGGACCATATCGGCCGTGCCCTTGGCGACGTCCAGCGAATGCGAGACGATCACAACCGACACCTTGTCGTTCATTTTCCCTCCAGCACGTCGCAGACAGCATGGATGAGCAGCGCGGATGACCGCGCGCCCGGATCGAGATGGCCGACGGAGCGTTCTCCGAGGAACGACGCGCGGCCCTTGGTTGCCGGCATGTCCCTGGTCGCAGCGAGCCCGTCATTCGCGGCCGCGCGGACCGAGTCGATGCCGCCGCCGGCGTCGAGCGCGCTCTGCACGGGCACGAGCACGTCGAGCATGGTCTTCGCGCCCGCGTCGGATTTGCCGCGCCGCTTTACCGCCGCGACACCGGCCGCGAACATCGCCGCGAGCGCTGCCCTGTCGAGCGGCCCGTCGGGCGCGGCCTTGCCCATATCCATCAAGAGCGAGCCGTAGAGCGGGCCGGACGCGCCGCCGAC
>JBKGZY010000215.1:0-4365 GCA_046543175.1 Dichotomicrobium sp. | reverse complement strand
TGGAAAAGCTGGGGATCAGCGGTTTTCGTGCAGAATTTCCGAGGTATTCACGCGCTCGGCGGGCGATAGCAGGCGGGTTTCACCAAGCATCCCGACCCGGGCGTCAGCGTCGATCAGGCCGCGGCGTGTCATTTCGATCACACACGCGCCATCCTCGCGCGCGATGCGATAGAGGTGATAGGCGGCTGGCGGCTTGCCGCGCGGTCCGGATTTCGTCGCCGACACGGCCGCGGACGCCGAAGGCGCGCCGACGATCGGAATCGCTCCGCCCGGCCCGTCGAACCATGTCAGCGTGAATCGATGCTCGTGGCCGTGGAGGATCAGTTCCGCGCCGTGCTGCGCCAGCACCTGTTGCAGCGCGCGCGCATCGTGCAGACCGCGCCGCCAGTTCGCCATGCCGGGAAGCGGCGGATGGTGGATCAGTAGCACACGAGTCAGCCCCGCCGCGCCCAGCGCCGCGAGCGCCCGCTCCAGCCGTGCCAATTGCGCTCCCCCCAGCCGGCCGGCGGCGATGAACGGCGCGGTGGGGCGCGCGGTCGAGGCGCCGATCAGCGCGACATTGTCGAGCACGCGCACATAGGGAAACCGCGCTCCTGATTCGTCGAGATACGGCGCGCCGTCGGGGTTCGAGCGCATGTACTCGCCCCAAAGCCGGAACCCGTCGCTGCGCCACAGCGGAACATAGGCGTCGTGATTGCCGGGAATGACGCTGACATCCTCCGCCGTACCCAGCCCGCGCAGCCATGCCAGCGCATGCGTGAATTCGGACGGCAGCGCCAGATTGACGAGATCGCCCGTCACGGCGATATGATCCGCCCCTTGATCCCGCAGATCCGCGAGGATCGCGTCCAGCGCCTCGGGACGGTGAACACCCTGCCGGCGATACCAGTTCAGGTAGCCGAACAGCCGTTTACCGATAAGCTGGTAGGCACGCGCCGGCGGTAGCGGGCCGAGATGCGGATCGGAGAGGTGGGCGATGGTGATCATTCTGTCTCACCGCCCCGACCTCTCCCGCCCCGTCGCTTAAATGCGCGTGATCGTGTTGGTGATGACGGGTTCCGCGTCCGGCGCCGGCATCTGCTCCGTCTCGCCGGCCGGCAGGAACCGCGGATCGACCGGCTTCGGCTTGACGAGCGAAACCTCGCCGGGCGGACCGTAGCGGAACGGCAGACGCCGGCCAACCAGGTAGCTCTCGTCACCATACCCGCCCCAGCGCAACAGGCGTCTGCGCGCGTTCATGAAGCTGGCATAGATGCGCGACAGAAGCTCGTCGCCCTGAACCTCGTCCGCGATCACCTCGCCGGCGGCCTTGCCGATGCCCGTCAGCACCTCGTCGGGGAACTGGCGGAGCTGTACGCCATCTTCGCGCAGAAGTTGCTGCAAGACCAGCCCGTGATAGCTGTAGAAATCCTCGGTCATGTCGCGGCGCTCCTGCTGGCAGGCCAGCTCCATGACCTTCTGGTGCTCCGGCTTCAGGTTTTCCCAGACCTCCATGTTGACGCCGATCGCCTGCATCGCCATCGGCGAATGCACGCCCGGCCAGTAGTAGTAATCGGCGAATTTGTGAAATTCCTTCTCGCGGTCCGCCCACGGGCCGACGAATTCCGCCCCGTCAAGCTCGCCTGCCTCGAACGCCGCGGTGATCTTGCCGCCCGGCAGGCTCACCGACTTGCCGCCGACAGCGTCGATGACCGGACCGTAAATGCCCGGGACGCGGTAACGCAAACCCTGGAAGTCGGCCATCGAGTTGACTTCGCGCTTGAACCATCCGCCCATCTGCACGCCGGTGTCGCCGGCGGCCAGCGGCATGATATTGAAACGCCCGGACAACTCGCGCCAAAGCTCGTTGCCGCCCATGTACTCCATCCAGGCTTCGTGCTCCGTGACGGTCATGCCGTAGGGCAGCGAGCCGAAGAAGGCGTAGCCCGGTGACTTGCGCTTGTACCAGTACTGCTCCGAGCCGTAATACATGTCGATATCGCCGCGCGAGGCGGCATCGAAGCTGTCGAACGCATCGACCAGTTCGCCGGCCCAGAAAACCTTGATCTCGATCTGGCCCTCAGACGCCAGCCGGATGCGCTCGACCAGCCGGCGCAGGCTCGTCGAGTAGCCGCGCGCCGTGGCGTTGTAGGTGGAAGCGAGGCGGAACTGGCGCTTGCCCTGCGACAGGGCCGGGCGCGGAAAGCTTGCCACTGCGGCCGACGTGGCCGCCACGCCGCCCAGAAATGCTCTGCGTTTCATGATGAACTCCCCTTGACGCCGCCCCGCCCGCGTCGGGCGCGCAGGGCGCGACACAACTCAGTTTCCGGTGGTGAAAGCGTCGGCGCCGCTCTGGCTCGGCCCGGCATCGAGGATCTGCGGTCCCGCATCGACGGAGCTTCGCGTTTCACCGGGCACCTGCTGCGTGCCCTGGCGCAGAAGCTGCTGCTGGTTTTGCGATTCCGGCTTGTCGTCGGACTGGTCCCCGTTGCGGTTCAACCCGAGGGCTTCCGAGCGGTCATAGTCGAACGGCAGACGGCGCGCGAGCAGGAATGCGTCCTCGGCAACCTTCGTCCAGCGCAGAAGCTGGTACCGCGCGCTGATGAAATTGTCGAAAATCGCCTTCGCGTGTTCGTTGCTTTCGGCAATTCCCATCACGACGTCGCTGGAGGCCTTGCCGAATTCATTCAGCAGGTTGTCGGGGAATTTCACGATCTCCACGTCGTCGCCTCTCTTCAGTTGGGTGACGGCTGCGGCATTGCGCGAATTGAACTCGGACAGCATGCGGATCGACTCGGTCCGGCAAGCCATCTTGATAAGCTCCTTTTCGCCTTCGCTCAGCCCGATCCAGAGGTCCAGGTTGATGCCGATGCTGACCTGCGTGCCCGGCTCGTGAAAGCCCGGATGGTAGTAATATTTCGCCGCACCGTGCAGTCCCAGCGCCATGTCGTTCCAGGGGCCGACCCACTCCGCGGCGTCGATTTCACCGGATTTCAGCGCTTCCACGACCTTGCCGCCGGGGATCAGGACCGGCTCGGCACCGAACGACTTGGCCACTTCCGCGGCAAGTCCCGTCACGCGGATGCGCAGACCGCGCATATCGGCGGCGGTGTGCACCGGCTTGTTGAACCACCCGCCCATCTGGACCCCGGTATTGCCGGCGGCGAGCGGCTTGATGTTGTAGCGCGCGGACAACTCGTCCCAGAGTTCCTGGCCGCCGTACTTGTGAAGCCAGGTATCCATTTCGATCGGGTTGAGGCCGAAGGGGACCGAGGCGAAAAAGTTGAACGCCGGGTTCTTGTTTTCCCAGTAATATTCGATGGCGTGGTACATATCGACGCGCCCCTCGGCGACGGCATCGAACATCTCCTGGACGGGCACGATTTCATTGGCGCCATAAGGCTTGACGGTCAGCCTGCCGTTCGTGGCCTCGGTAATCTTTTTGGCGAGAATCTGCGCGCTGGTGCCATACCCCGGATAATTCAGCGGCCAAGCCAGGGCCATTCTCAGTTCGCGCTTGCCGGTTGCCACGGCCGGTGACGCCACCGCTGAGGCCGCCGCAGCAGACCCAGCTGCGAGAAAAGTTCGGCGTTTCATACAATTAACTCCCGCGTCGTACGCACTTCCGCACCGGACTTTCAGTCGCCACTGTATTAATGTTCGGGCGGACTACTTTTCTTTAAATTGACCGACAATTTGATGCAACTCGCTGCGGCTGAAACGCGACACGCAAGTATCCCCTCTCCGCTGCGGCACCACTTATGCCGGCCCCGACCGATTTGACGCTCCGTGTCCAGCCGCGTGTTTCGGACACCTATCGAGTGACAAAAACGGTTTCATGACCTGTTATCACAGACCGGCCAGGATGTGGCAAAAAAATGGAACCAAGTCTTCGATGGCCTGTTATGTGAGGTGAAAATCCCGCATACATGGTCTATCCGCGTTGAATGCAACCTATGGTAAGTGTTTCGGCAAATATCCCCATGCGTGAGCGACTTTTCGTCTACGGAACATTGCGTCCGGCGAACCGGCATCCGATGGGCCGCGTGCTCGCGCACAACGCCCGGCGGCTGGGACGCGGAACAATCCAGGGGCGTTTGGAGCGCATCGGGGCCTATCCGGCGCTGATGAATGATCCGTCCGGAGGCTGGATCGAAGGCGACGTGTTCGAAATTGCCGGCGGCCGGTGCATCTGGCACCTGCTGGACGCATTCGAGGGCTGTCACGACGACCCGCCCGCCTATGAACGCCAGCGTCTGCGGGTCAGGCTGGCATCGCGCCGGCGACGCGAATGGATCACCGCATGGTGCTATGTCATGAAACCCTAAAATCCCACCGCAACCTGACCTGTCGGGAACACGCGGATCATGCCCCGGCGGTTGAGAT
>JBKGZY010000023.1:0-20299 GCA_046543175.1 Dichotomicrobium sp. | reverse complement strand
CGCCCGAAAACGATCCCGTGTCTGCGAAGCAGCGCAGTGCGCTGCATCGCGCACGGGATGACAATAGGACGTCGATCCATACGCGGATCAATCCTGTGGCTTGTGGTCGATCAGTCCCGAGGTTTCACCTTGCAGCGTGCCGCGATCTTCCTCGCGCCGGTTGTTTTCCGACTCGTACTCCGCGCGAGCGGCTTGAGCCAACTCCGCCCCCTTCTCCAGTGTCGCCTCGTTCAGCAGCACCAGCAGCGGCGTCAGCCCCTCGGTGTCAACGAGCTTGTAGATTTCCACGTCGCGCTTCGCGTATTGGCTCCACCCGGCGATATCGAGCGCGCGCTCGGCCTTCGACAGCAGTCCATGATTGCGTTGCAGTGGCGGAATATCTTCCGGCTTTTCGCCTCCCGATTCCTGGCGCCATTCGTCGCGGTAAGGCCCCAGATCGCTATAGCTCTTGCGCTTTTCCTCCTCGCCAAACGCTCGCAACTCTTTCTCCGTCAGCGCCACGACCAGTTTGAGATCGTCGAGCACGCCAGCAAGCTGGTTCATGGCCAGGGCGCGCAGCTTTTCGTCCCGGTCATCATCCTTGCAGCTATACAGGTTCGGGATCACGAAGTAGGACGTGCCGCGATGATGGACGAAATGACGGCGCACCCACTCCAGGTCCGCGCCCGGAGCACGGGCAATCGCCGTCTCCAGCGCCGCCGTCAACTGGCGCACGACAGTGGATGTCGGCATGTGCAGCCGCGCCTGCGCCGGGGCGAGCGCGTCCCGCCGCGTCGGGCCGGTGGCCGGCGGGTTGAGTAGCATCAGGGCGAACAGCCCGAGATCGACGCCGATGGCGGCGAGCAGCGCGATCAGGTCGCGCCCGGTGATCCCGCCGCCGGGCGCATCGGGACTCGTGCCGTTCTGCGGCGGCTGAAAGCCCGAGCCGATGAAGGCCACCAGCCCGGCGAGGTAGTCGCCGATATTGCTCCAGAGGTTCCTGATGGCGTTGGCAACGCCCGCCGGGCCTTCGGTGAATTCCGCTGTGCGCAGGTTCAACTCCACCGGCTCGTCCGCCTGAGCGGCGGCCTGGCGCAGCCGCTCGGCGAGCGTCGGGTCATAGCAGGAGAAGCCGGGCTTGCCGGGCTCGATCGACACGACATTCGCGAGCGCGCGCATCTCCGCGGCGTAAGACGAACCCAGCTCGTTGCTGCGGTTCGCGATGCTGCGGGCGTTTGCCCTGACTTCAGCCGCCCGCTGCTCGAATACCTGCTGGCGCTCGGCATATGTCTCGCCGGACAGACCCGTGGCGCTTTGCCGCAATTCGTCGATGTCGCTCTCTACCGGCACGATCCAGGACTGCGCGATGCTCTCGCGCAGGGAGGCGACGGAATCGCGCACGCTGGCGCGCGCGTCGTAAAGCGGCCCGCGGCCCGCCCCCGACGACCGGCCGCAGCTTCCGCCGGAGGTTTCTTCCCGCTCCATCTGGCTTTCCGACCAGCTCACGACGCTGTCGAGCTGCACCTGCACCGCGTCGAGCCGCGCCGACACGGAGGCGCCGGCGGCGCGCGCATCCTCCTGCAAGGCGGAGAGGCTCGTGCGCGTGGCTTCCGCACCGGCGATCAGACTCCACCAGAAACCGTAGCCGAAACCGACCGACCAGATCAGCAGAAAGGCGTAGAGCGGAAAGGTCACCAGCCGCTCGCGCAGTGTCCGCTGCGCGCCGAAGGTCTCGCGCAGCGCCAGCCACATCAGGAAGGTCAGCGTGATGACGACGACCGCGATCAGCACCTCGTTGGTGACGGACAGGACGCCGATGTCACGGGCGCGATCGGGCGCGTTCTCCGCCTGAACGCCGATGATGAAATCGCTCATCCCGACCCAGGTGGCGTAGCCTGAAATCGCGAGCAGCATGAGCGAGGCGATGCCGATCAGCGTGTTGCGGCCGAATAGATAGTCGATTGCCCGCCCCCAGGCGGTGAAACCCGTCGCGCGTCCATCGGCCATCGTTGCGCTCCCCCATTGCCCGAAGACCCGTAACCCGCCGGCCTTGCGCGAGGCCGAGCTTGTCAAGTTTTGGCACAACGCGGGGCCGATAGAAAGAATTTGACGCAAAACGGGATGCGCCGCGCGCTACCGGGCGGATTTGATCGCGTCGTAGGCGGCGAGCGCGCGCTTGCGGGCGGCGGCATGGTCGACGATGGGCGCGGGATAGGTTTTGCCGAGACGCACGCCGGCTTCATTCAGGACGTCGGCGGGTGCTTCCCAGGGCGCATGGATGTGCTTCGCCGGCATGTACGCGAGTTCGGGCACGAATCGCCGCACATATGCGCCGTCGGGATCGAACTTCGCACCCTGAAGGGCAGGGTTGAACACGCGGAAATACGGCGCTGCATCCGCCCCGGAACCGGCGACCCATTGCCAGCCGGCCGCGTTGCTGGCGAGGTCGGCATCCACGAGCGTGTCCCAGAACCACGCCTCGCCCCGCTGCCACGGGATTTGCAGGTCCTTGATGAGAAACGAGGCCGAAATCATGCGCGCGCGGTTGTGCATCCAGCCGGTCTTCCAGAGCTGGCGCATGGCGGCATCGATGATGGGATAGCCGGTGCGCCCGCGCTGCCAGGCGTGCAGGGCCTCATTGTCTTCGGCCCAGGGAAAATCCCGGAACGCGGGGCGCCACGACGTATCCGGCAGTTCCGGCCAGTGAAACAGCAGGTGATAGGAGAATTCGCGCCAGACGATTTCGCTGAGGAAGGCGCGGATGCCGCTTTCGGCGCGGCTGTCGGCATCCGCGCGGGCCTGTGCTGCATGCCAGACCCGGCGCGGACTGACCTCGCCAAATGTCAGATACGGCGACAGGCGCGACGTGCCGTCGATATCGGGCCGGTCGCGCAGCTTGTCGTAGTCGGCGGCAACCTCGCCGAGGAACCAGTCGAGCCGGTCAAGCGCGCCGCGCTCGCCGGGCGTCCACGTCGCCCGCAAGCCGCCGGCCCAGTCCGGCTTCGTCGGCTCCAGCCCCCAATCATCCAGCGCCTCGCTCGCGGGCCAGTCTGCTGGCGCGTCCAGCCTGCCAGGCGCGGCAACGGGCGCGGACGGCACGCCGCGCGCGAGAACGGCCTTGTAGAACGGCGTAAACACCTTATAGGGCGAGCCGTCTTTCGTCGCCACGTCCTCCGGCTCGAACAGGATACGGCCGCCGAAGCGCCTGACGCTCACGCCATCCGCCTCGAGAGCGGTACGCGCCGCCTCCTGCGCGCGCATGATGTCCGGCTCGTAAGCGCGCGACCAATTGACCGCCCCCGCGCCCGTCTCGCGGGCCAGCGCCGGCAGAATGGCAGCGGGTTCGCCGCGCCGCAGGATCAGTTTCGAGCCGAGCGCCGCCAGATCGCCGGCCAGCGCCCGCAGGCTCCCGGCCAGCCACCACCGGCTCGCGCCGCCCGGCGGCCAATCCGCGCCCCGGTCGTCGTGCAGGATGAATAACGGCACCACCGGCCCCTGCCGTGCCGCGGCGCGAAGCGCGGGGTTGTCGGCGAGGCGCAGGTCCCGGGTGAGCCAGACGATGACGGGGCTATCGACCATGACCTGATGATTTCCGTTTTAACGGCCGGAACGGCGCCCGCGGTGCAGCCGTAAAGCCTTCCAGCGTCCGCCCGGCCCACGCGCGTCTTGCGAACGCCTTTCGCCGTCCTATACTGACCAGAAGGCCAACGCCGCGACGACGCCCAGGGCGGGGAGGAAAATCATGCACAAACACGAACGACCCGCCTGCACAAGGCGTGTGCGCAAGCCGCGGCGCGTTGCCAGTGCGGCTGTTCCTTCCCAATCCTTCCCTGTCCCGATGCCATGCTGATCTCCCGGTTCATGACGCCCGTGCGCTGGCTTGAGCGCGAAGTCCATTGCATGGAGACGGAGCTTTCGCCCCCGTTCGAGGTGCGGCGCTCGGAAACTCTGGCAACGCCGTTCATTTTCAATTCGCCGCACAGCGGGCGCATCTACCCGTCTATTTTCGTCAAGACCTCCCAGCTCAGTCCGCACACGCTGCGCATGTCGGAAGACCTGTTCATCGACAGGCTGTTCGCCCCGGCGACCGAACATGGCGCGACGCTGCTGAGCGCACGGTTTCCCCGCGCCTATCTGGATATCAACCGTCAGCCATTCGAGTTGGATCCTGCGCTCTTCGCGGAAAAGCTCCCCGACTATGCCAACGCGACCTCGCTGCGTGTTATCGGCGGGCTGGGGACGATCCCGCGTCTGGTCAACGAGAACGACGAGATTTACGCTTCACCGCTCCCGCTCAGCGTCGGGCTTGCGCGTATCGAGCGGCTCTACCGCCCGTATCATGACCTGCTCGCCAGCATGATCGAGGAGGCCCGCCACAGCTTTGGCCGCGCCTTCCTCATCGACTGCCACTCAATGCCGTCGCATCTGGGCGAACTGCCGGGCGCGCCGCCCTATGACATCGTGCTCGGCGACAGGTTCGGCGGTTCCTGCTCGCGCGACCTTGTCGATTTCGCCACGACGACGCTCAGCGCGATGGGCTATCGCGTCGGGCTGAACAAACCCTATGCCGGCGGACACATAACCGAATTTTACGGACGGCCGGCAGACTGTATCCACGCGCTGCAGATCGAGGTTAACCGGGCGCTGTATGTTTGCGAAAAAACCTTTGAAATCAAGTCCGGTTTCACCAAGTTACAGGAGGATATCGCGCTTTTGACCGAGCGCCTGATCGCGCGGTTCTCGCCCGGCGTGCAGTCGCTGCGCACAGCAGCGGAATAGCTCGGCTTTCGCCAACCGCAGATTTGGTTCTGCCACGGCAATGCCCTCAGCATTGCAAGACGGGAGCAAAATGAAAATGGAAGTACCTGTTGAGATCGCCTTTCGTCATCTTGAAAGCTCGGAAGCCGTCGAGAACCGCATTCACGAGCATATCGAAAAGCTGAAACAGGTGTTCGACCGGCTGGTGAGTTGCAGGGTGACAGTCGAACTTGTTTCCGGTCACCGCAAGGGCAACAAGTTCCTCGTCACGGTCGAAGCGAACGTTCCTGGAAAACCCTATTTCGTCGGGCACAGCAGCACCGACGAAAATCATCAGCACGACGATATCTATCTGGCTATCCGCGACGCCTTTGCCGCTGTCCGCCGGCAGCTTCAGGACTACGCCCGCAAGGTCCGCGACGACAAGCGCAACAACGATGCGGGGGAGATCGGTTAGCTGCTACCGGGTCTGCCCGGCGCGGAAAACCTCAGTATAAGTTCTGGAAGACGCCAGGGCGAGGCTGATGCGAAGCTGCACGCTCTGGTGGCCGTCGTTGTTTTGCGATACGGGTGATGGCGCCCGTGCCACCGGCCTCCGGACCGCGCCTACAGGTTGACGCGGCCCACTCTCAAGCCAACCCGTTTGACAGGATGCCGGCCATGCAAAGCCAAGGCACTGCCGACGAAATCGCCGAGGCCCAGGCGCAGAACGACCTGCTTGCGCCGTCCTTCGTCAACGCCGTTTCCGAAGCGCTGGAACAGGGCGACACCGAGGCCGCCCGCGGTGCAACGATGGATTTGCGCGCCGCCGACCTTGCCGACCTGATCGAGTTCCTGCGCCCGGATCTCCGCATTCCGCTCATCACGGCGCTCGGCTCCGATCTCCCGGCCGAGATGTTTTCCGAGTTGCAGGAGCCGATCCGCGACGAACTCCTCAAGGAGATGCCGGTCGAACAGCTTGCCGAGGTGGTAGGCGAACTGGACAGCGACGACGCGGTCTATCTGCTGGAAGATCTCGACGAAAACGAACAGATCGACATCCTGTCGCGGGTCTCCCGCGCCGACCGCGCCCGGCTCAGGCGCTCGCTGGAATACCCCGAGGACACGGCCGGCCGGCTCATGCAGTCGGACTTCGTCGCGGTGCCGCCGTTCTGGTCGGTCGGCCAGACGATCGACTACATGCGCGAGGCGCGCGATCTGCCCGACAGCTTCGCCGAGCTTTACGTGATCGACCCGGCCTTTCATCTGGTGGGGACGGTGCCGCTCAGCTTCCTGCTGCGCAGCCGGCGCCCCAAGCTCATCAGCGAGATCACGGGAACCGACATCCACACTTTCTCCGTGCTCCAGGACCAGGAAGAGGTCGCGCGGGATTTCGAGCGGTACAATCTTCTGTCCGCGCCGGTCGTCGACGAGGACCGGCGACTGGTCGGTATAATCACCGCCGACGATGTCGTCGAGGTCGTTCAAGAGGAAGCCGGCGAAGACATCTTCCGGCTCGCCGGTGTCGGCGATGAGGGCATCACGGAGAATTTCGCGCAGATCGCCGGGCGCCGCTTCACCTGGCTGTTCGTCAATCTGCTGACGGCCATACTCGCTTCCGTGATCATCGGCTTTTTCGATGCCACACTTCAGCAGCAGGTCGCGCTCGCCATCCTCATGCCAATCGTCGCCTCGATGGGCGGCAATGCCGGCACGCAGACCATGACCGTGGCCGTGCGCGCGCTGGCGATGAAGGACATCACCGCGGTCAACACGATGCGCGTCGTCGGCCGCGAACTGGCCGTCGGCCTCATCAACGGGCTGTTGTTTGCCATCCTGCTCGCGGGGGCCGTGCTGGTCTGGTTCGGCTCGTCGGATCTCGGGATAATCATTGCCGCGGCCATGGTCGTGAACATGTTCGCCGCCGCGCTGGGCGGCATCGGCATACCCATCCTGCTGGACAAGCTCGGCATCGACCCGGCGGTGGCCTCCAGCGTGTTCGTAACGACCGTGACCGACGTGGTGGGCTTCTTCGCGTTCCTCGGGCTGGCGAGCCTGTGGTTCCTCTGAACCGCGTTCCGATCAGATCGAACCGCTTCAGTTTCGTCATTGCCACCCGGAAGGTGTCTTCCCGGGTCAGCGGCGCAGCACGCAGTGATGCGCTGCTGACCCGGGATCTCTTGGGTTTGTCGGCGCTGCGTCGGGTCCCGGGGCTGCGCCGCGTCATTTGACGTAAACGACATCTTCGATTGCATGCCGCGCCGCGCACGGAATGACGGAGGGACAAGCATGGGCATTTCGTGGTTCCGGCCGATCGCGATGCGCGTCAGGAACTCGGCGCAAGCTCGCGCGTGAGTTGCTCGAATTCCTTGCGCAGCGTCTCGTTGCGGAAGATGCGCTCGAAGCCCGGCGCCTCCAGCCGCTGGATGGCGCGGAAGGTCTCGCGCGAGTTCTGCATCAGCGCGCGAAGCTGGAAACTGGCCTCCACAGTCCGGTAGGTGTTGTCGGCGATGCGCAGGTCGCGGATCGTGCGCTTGCGCGCCTGCACGAGTTGCTCGCGCTGGGTTTCGAGGTAGTCCTTGTACACGTCGGCGGCTTTTTCGGCGAAGTTCTGTGCTTCCAGGTTCGCGTCGAGCGCGCGCCGCTGGTCCGGCCGGTTCTCGCCCGCCAGCAGGCGATAGGTCTCCTGGCGCGTCTGGCGGATATCGGTGAGGATCGCCTGAAGCTTGACCATGTATCCGGTATCGATCTTCTCGATCAGCGTGTCCTGGGCGTGCAGCAGCATGGCGAACAGCGAGGCATGCATGGCGAAGTAGCGCCGCGCCGCCTTGGGGTTGTCCTTCGACGCGTCCAGCAGTTCGCCCAGCCGCCGGTCGATACCGCTCGCCGCCTCGAACGCCGCGACCAGCCGGATCAGGTCGCCGCCGAGAACGCTGTCGAGCAGCAGATCGAGTTGATCGGGCGCGATCTTCACGCCGGCATCGGCCAGCGCCGTCTGAATCTCCATCTTCTTCCGGACGATCTCGTCGCGGTTCTCCGCGATCCGGCGCTCGAGTTCGGCCACCGCCTCGTCGATGGAGCCTTTCGTGTCGGTGAGCACGCCGGGCAGAACGCCGTCATCCGGCGCGGACAGCCGCTCCTGTTTCAACTCGGTGATCCGGTCGCGCATACGGTCGATGGCGTGGCGCCTTTCCGCGATGGTCTCCTGCATCTGGACGACCGGCGCGTCAGTGACGACTTCCAGCGCGGAATCCAGCAGGGCACGCACCCGTTCCTCGTTGTCCTCGCGGGTGTCGCTCCACAGCGGCGGCAGGATGAAATTTTCCTGGCTGGGCAGATCGCGCGTCCGGGCGCGCTCTTGCGCGGCGTCGGCGAGGATCTCGTCGATGGCCTTCAACAGCCGCTGCGAGCGCTGATAGGCCTCGTCATCGGCGCGCGGGTCGCGCTGCTCGGTTTCCTTCTTTTCCGGAGGCGCGGCCTCATCGGCCAATACGTAAGGCGCGCCGGTCAAGCCGATGGCCAGCGTCACGACAAATGCCGTTGTCGAACAATGGGACCGGGTCATGATGCCCCCTCCCGCGCGGTTGCGCCTTCCATAATCGTTAATATAGGCGATTGCCCGCCCACGCGCGAACCGCAATCCGGAATCAGGGTGGAAAGGACCCTAAGTCCGCTTATTCGGGCAGCGCGTCGAGGACGCTGCGCACCAGCCGCGCGTGGTCGAAGGGGCCGCGACGGCGGGTCAGCCCGAGCCGCACAATGACCGTTTCACGCGAAGGGATTACGGCGACCATCTGCCCGTCATGCCCGAGGAAATAGAAATCGTCTTCGGGAATGGCGCCTGCGTCCTCGGCATCGTTCCAGTCCGGCGGGCGCAGCCAGACATGCGCGCCGAAGTCTCCACCGCTTTTCGGCGACGGCTCCAGCGTGTAGTCCAGCCAATCCTGCGTGAATATGGTGCGGCCATCCCATTGGCCGCCGCGCATGTAGACAAGCCCGAGCCGGGCCCAATCGCGCGCGGAGGCGTGGACATAGGACGAGCCGACCAGCGTGCCGGATGCGTCCGGTTCAAAGACCGCGGTGTGCATGCCCAGCGGGGCGAACAGCAGGTCGCGGGCCAGCGCGGCCGTGTCGTCGTCGGCCCGGTCCTGGAGGATGCGGGAGACGATGTTGGAACTGCCGCTGGAATAGTGCCAGCAAGCGCCGGGCGGGCATTCCAGCGGCTTGTCGGCGGCGAAAGCGGCCTTGTCGCCGCGCAGGAACAGCATGACGCGGACATCGCTGAGCAGTCCGCTGTAGGTTTCGTCGAAACTCAGCCCGCTGCTCATGCGCAGGAGGTTGTCGAGCGTGATCTCGCGGCGCGGATCATCGACTCCTTCCCACAGATCGATGCCAGCGGGTCGTTCGACCGCGATTTGCTCGCGAAATTCGAGCACCCCGGCGAGCGCGTTCGTCACGCTCTTGGCCATCGACCAGCCGAGTTGCGGCGTTTGCGCGTCGAAGCCTTCGGCATAGCGTTCCGCCACGAGACGGCCGCGGTGTGCCACGAGCACGGCGCGCGTGCGCTTGGGCCTTTCGGGGTCGGTTTCGGCGAAGGCGTTGTCGAGGACGGCGGCCAGCCGCTCGCGCGCCGCTGCGGGAAGCGCATCATCCGCGACGCGCTGCCCCTCCGGCCACGGGGCGTCGTCCGGCGGCTCGGCAATGGGGGTCGGGTCCGGCGGCGGCTGCGCATCGCCGGCATCCAGCGCGAGATGACATCCGTAACCTTCGTCATAAATCGCCTGCTGCCATGCAAAGCCGGACGGCACCCAGACATCTACGGTCCCGTGGTCCCGGTCCACTTCGGTCGAATAAAGCTCCAGCGCCGAGGTCTGGTCCGCCAGCACATCCTCGGCGATCACATCGTCTGCAGGGCGGCCGGACACGAACACGCCCGAGCAGACCATCTTGGCGTAATAGCCCGCGCCCACCATCAGCACCTGCTGAAGCCGGTAGCCGCCGAATGCGGCCGCCGCGAGCAGCAGGACGGCCACGCCAATCAAAAGGATCCTTCTCACTCGCCACCCCCGATATGTCCCGGCGCAGTTCGTCGACCTCAAGACAAAGACCTATTCCCTGTCGCTGCGGCCGCCAAGCCCGGAAAGCGGTAATTTCCCGCGCATGGCCAAGTTGCGCTTGCGGCTGACCGAATTGTCACGGCCGGACGCCGCATTAAGGCATCGTTAGGAAAATCGGCTGGCCGCGCATTTGCGCTTCGCATAGGGTATGGGCGATTTGAGGGAGTTGCGCCGTGTCGCAGGCGGCCTTCCGGCTCGGCGGGGGAAGTTACCGGCATGTCACCAGATCTTCGTGCAAGCGTGTTCGTCATCTTCGCGGTTCTCGGCGCGTCGTTCCTGCTCATCTTCGCCGCGCTCGTATACGAGTTCCAGGGGAGCAACTGGCAATCCCTCGCCGCGATCTACAGCCAGCTTTTCCTGTTTTTCCCGACATTCGGTATTCTCGCGCTGTGTGCATTCTATTTTCCCGCCTGCGTGTTCCTCGACATGTACTGGAACCATATTCCGATGGGTCGCGCCCGCATCGTGATGGGAGGCATCGTCCTGGCGGTCGCCTCGTTCGCCATCGCGCAGCCGCTGCTCACCGGCGTGCCGGCCATCTGGCAGATCAAGCCGGAGGTCATCGAGGCGGATCGCGGCGAGCCGCCAGGCTGCGTCGAGAACCAGCAGAGCTGCGCGCGCCTGCCGGTCATGGAAGCCGTCTCGCTGGTGCGCGAGGCCAGCCGGAACCGCGTGGGACTTGCGCCGTTCACGAGGGACTGCGCCGTGGAGCACGATCCCTTCCTGCCGATACCGGAGAGTTTCAACGAGGTCAGGTATTGCTTCGCCACCGGCCGGATGGCGACCGGCGCGGAGTGCTGCGGCGCGCAGGCGGATTTCCGCGAATACATGCGCACGCTGCACCAGCCGGTGGAAAATCGCGCTATCACCGGCATGGTGCATGAGTGGGTTCTGCCCTTCATCATCTTCTTTCTGCTGGTTCTGTTCGTGATCGGGCTGATGCTCGTCATCCGCCGGCGCTCGCTCGATGAATATTATGGCAAGTCTCTCAATAGGCTGGAGCGCGGCGTGCTTGTCGGGGCGTTCGCGATGCTGTTCTGGCCGCTGTCGAACCACGCCTATATCCAGTCCTCGGGCGCGATATTCGGCGGCTCCAGCCGCAGCTTGTTCGTCACGCTGGCGCCAGGCTTCAGCCTGCTGTTCGGTCTGTGGGGGCTGATGCTGCTGTTCTTCTTCCTCCGCCGCTATCGCGAGGATGTCGAACTGGTCGGCAAGATCGGTGGCGTCATAATCAGTGCCGTCGCCTTCCTGCGTTACGAGGAGCTTCTCGGCTATTTCGAGCGAATGGCAGGTTCGGGCGCGGATTCGCTGAGCCTCGGCTTTCTCGGCGCGATCCTGCTCACGGCGTTCCTCCAGCTTATCATCTGGCGCAGCTACGACCGCGAACTCCGCCACTGACCGGCGGCCGGCGCGGTCGGATTCGCGGGGGCCGGCGCCGGCAAGTTGACTGCGCCGCAGCCCAGCCAATGGCTGCGATAGGCGATCCGGACAGGGCTCGATCCGGCGCCGATTCTGCTGATCCTCACCCTGTTCACCGCCCGTTTCAGGGGGGCGAGGTCTCACCTCGCATCGCAACTTGGCTTTCCGGCTGATCTGCGAAAGCGTGGCGCCGATAATGCTGCGCGAGATCGCGCGCGTGGGCCGTGTCGAGGACGAACACGGCGCCGGCATCGCCTGCCAGATCGATGTCGGGGAAGCCACCGGTTTGATCCGTCAAATCAGCGCTTTGGAAGGAAATGCGGCAAGACGGCGCGGATTGAAGATCGGTTAGAAAAGTCGCATGATAATTAAGGGGCTCCGACCGTTCTTCCGTCAAAGTCGCGCACGCGGCCATCGGCCATGTCATGGATGTCATCTCGCTCGTCGGTATCGTTGCCGCGCTGTTCATCGTCATTTCCCTGAGCGAGCCCTTGGCCGACCGGACGCGGCTTCCCTACACCGTGGTGCTGGCCATCATTGGCACCCTTATCGGCACCACGGCGGTCTTCCTGGTCCAGAACGGGCGCGAATTGCTGGGCCTGCCGCTGGCGATCGAGATGTTCGAGTTCAACATCCGGGCCAGCGTCTTTCTCTATGTCCTTCTGCCCACTCTCTTGTTTCAGGTCTCGTTGGGGCTGAACCTGCGCCGGATGGCCGATGACTGGGTGCCGATCCTCGTCATGGCGGTGCTGGCGGTGGTTGTGGCGACCTTCGCCATCGGCTTCGCGCTGACGCCCTTCACCACGCTGCCGCTGATGGCCTGCCTGATGCTGGGTGCCATCGTCGCCACGACCGACCCCTCGGCCGTTGTCTCGATCTTTCGCAACATCGCCGCGCCGCAGCGGCTGACGCGGATCGTCGAGGGCGAGAGCCTGCTGAATGACGCCGCCGCCATCGCGCTGTTCAGCTTTTTTCTGACATTTGTCATGCTGGGGGTTCCAAACCCGACACTGTACGACGCTCTGGTCGGGTTTCCAGTGCTGATCCTGGGCGGGATCGGGACCGGCTGGGTGTTCGCGCGGATCTGCATCGCGGTCCTCGCCCTGCTGGGGCGCTTTCCTCTGGCGCAGATTTCGCTCAGCGTGGCACTGCCCTACCTGACCTATCTGGTCGCCGATCAGTTGCTGGGCGTCTCCGGCGTCATCGCCGTGGTGATGGCGGGCATGACGCTGAACTATCTGGGGCCGGGCCGCCTCGCGCCGGGTCACTGGACAAACCTGCGCGAAGTCTGGGAGGTGCTGGCGCACTGGGCCGGGGCGCTGATCTTCCTTCTGGCCGCGTTTCTCGTGCCGCGCCTGCTGGGCGATGTGCAATGGCGCGATCTGGAACTTGTCGGCGTGGTTATCGCCGCCGCCATCGCCGCGCGGTTGTTCGTGCTTTATCTCGTGCTGCCGGCGCTCAGCGCGGTGAAGCTCTCACCGCGCGTGGACATGGCCTATCGTGTGGCGATCCTGTGGGGCGGTTTGCGTGGCGCGATCACGCTGGCGCTGGCGCTTGCGGTAACCGAAAACCTGCGCGTGCCCCCCGACATCAAGCGCGAGGTGGGCATCCTCGCGACAGGCTTCACCCTGTTCACGCTGCTGGTGCAGGGAACGACGCTGCGCTGGGTGATCTCGCTTCTGGGCCTCGACAAGTTGTCGCGGCTGGACCGCGCGCTCTCCAACCAGGTGATCGCCGTCGCGCTGGAAAACGTGCGCGAGGACGTGTCGAACACCGCCAAACGCCACGAACTGTCGCGCGAGATCGTACGCTCAGAGGCCAAGCGCTTTGCCGAGCGGCTGGACAGCGCCATGGAAAAGGCTGAGGCCGCCGACGAGATCCCCGACCGCGACCGCGTCACGTTGGGGCTGGTGGCCCTGGCGGGGCGCGAGCGCGACATGATCCTGGAAGCCTTCCGCGAACAGCTGATTTCCGCGCGCCTCGCCGAACAGATGCTGTCGGATGCCGATCGCCTGATCGAACGCACCCGCTCAGGCGGGCGGGAGGAGTACCGGGCGGCGGGACGGCTGAGCCTCGCCCGCGGGCGAAGTTATCGCTTCGCCGTTTTCCTGCACAATCGCATGCGACTGTCCGGCTTGCTGGCGCGGATGACGGCCGACCGCTTCGAGATCCTGCTCAACCAGCGGCTGATCCTGCGCGACCTGCACGGTTATATCGACGGCAAGATCCGCCGAATCCATGGCCGCCGGGTGGCCGATCTGTTGCACGAATTGCTCAAACGGCGCGAGGAAGAGACGCAATCCGCCCTCGATGGCCTGCGCCTGCAATACCCGGGCTATGCCGAGGAAATCGAACGTCGTTTCCTCCGCCGCACCTCCTTGCGGCTGGAGGAGCGCCAATACCACATACTGTATCAGGACGGGCTGATCGGGCGCGAACTCTACACCACGCTCAAGCAGGATCTGGGCGAGAAACGCAGACAGGCCGAAGCGCGTCCGGCCCTTGATCTGGCCGTCCAGAAAACGGAACTGGTGCGCCGGTTCCCCTTCTTTGCCGATCTGGATGATGACAGCCTCGCCCGGCTGGCCCGCACGCTGAAGGCGCGCTATGTCCAGCCGGGCGAGGTGCTGGTGCGCAAGGACGAGATCCCGCGGGAGGTGTGCTTCATCGCCTCGGGTGCGGTCAAGGCAGAATCCGCGGGTCAGGAGCACAAACTGGGCAGGGGCGAAATGTTCGGCCAGCTTTCGCTGCTGAGCCATCAGACACGCCGGACTCAGGTTACGGCCATCAGCCATTCCACCCTGCTCGTGCTCGATGAACTCCGCTTTCGCCGCCTGCTCGAACGAAGCGCAACGCTACGCGCTGCCGTCCAGGACAGCGCCCAAAGCTACGGGCTCGCCACAGGTGCCTTGGGACTGTAGCAGACCGCCATGCTGTGCAGCCTCATATTCACTTCGAGGTGCGAGCGGACATACCGTCGGCCACGCTTGCCTGATCCGAATGACGGAGGGGCACTCAGCTTGCGGTCGTGCGCTTGCAGGAATTGCGGCTTGGCAGGCGTCATGACGTCCTGCGGCCAGGCAGGGCCTGAAACGGGCAAACCCGCGCAACCGACGCGCACGCCCAGCGAAATCCGGTCTGCAGCCGGCCAAGCCCGGTCTACTGCATCCTTGCGCGGAACAGCCAGCCCGATACGCTCAGCGTGAATGTCGCGATCAGCACCAGCGGCAGGGTGTTCGCCAGCACGTCTTCCGCCGGCATTCCCTTCAGGAATACCCCGCGGACAATCACGAGGAAATGGCGCAGCGGGTTGACCTGCGTGAAGTGCTGGAGCCACTCCGGCATGTTCTCGATTGGCGTGGCGAAGCCGGAGAGCAGGATCGCGGGGGCGGCGAACAGGAACGCGCCAAGGAATGCCTGCTGCTGCGTCTGCGACAGCGAGGAGATGAACAGCCCCACGCCGATCACTGCGAGGAGATAGATGAAGGTGCCGAGATAGAGCAGGGCGAGCGAGCCACGGAACGGTACCTCGAAAAAGAAGACCGCCACAGCGATGAAGGCCGTGGCCTGCGCCAGCCCGGCGATCATGGCGGGGACGGTCTTGCCAAGCAGGATTTCATGGACGCGCAGCGGCGAGACCATGATCTGGTCGAAGGTGCCAAGTTCACGCTCGCGCGCAATGGTCTGGCCGGTTACGACAAGGACGATCAGGAGCGTCAGCGTGCCGAGCAGCCCGGGCACGATGAACCAGAAATCCTTGAGGTTGGCGTTGAACCAGTGCCGCACCACAACCGGATCGGCAGCCGACTCCTCGGTTTCCAGCGCCACGGGGCTGGTGGCGGTCAGATCGGCGGTTATCTCGCTCAAATAGCCGGTAATGATCTGCGCGGCGTTGGACCGGCGGCCATCGAGCAACAGTTGCACCTGTGCCGGCCGTGCTGTGTTGATGTCGCGCGAGAAGCTCTCATCGAAATGCAGGACGGCGAGCACATCCTGATTGTCGATCGCGCGGCGTGCGGCGTCGAGGCCGGGCAGCGGCTTGATTTGCGCGAAGGCGGGCGCGCCATCCACCCGCTGCACGAACTCCGCGCTCCAGCGGCCGGCGTCGCGGTCAATCACGCCGATATCGACATTGGTGACTTCCAGCGTGGCGGCATAGCTGAACAGGAAGAGCTGCACGATCGGCGGAGCAATCAGGACGAACCGGCTGCGCTTGTCGCGCCAGATCGCCAGCAACTCCTTGATGATGAGCGCGGAAAGACGCTGCCACATTATTCCAGGCTCTTGCGTGTGGTGAGTGCGGTGAGGATCAGGAACACCGCGCCGATGGCCAGCATTCGGGCGATATCGCGCAGGAACAGCGGCCAGATATCGCCGACGAGGAACACGGTTTGCAGGCTCGGGACGAGGTAGCGCGCCGGGACGATGTAGGTAATCCACTGCACCAGTTCCGGCATCGAATTGATCTCGAAAATGAAGCCCGAGAGCAGCACCGCTGGCAGGAATCCGGAAAGCAGCGCGATCTGCGAGGCGACGAACTGGTTTTTCGTTGCCGAGGAGATCAACAGCCCTTGGCCCAGCGCGGGCACCAGGAATGCCGAGGAGATGATAACCAGCGCGAGGAACGAGCCACGAAACGGCACGCCGAACAGGAACACCGCGATCGCCGTGCACATCGCCATCGCGCCCAGGCCCAGAGCGAAATAGGGCAGCAGCTTGCCGAAGAGCAGCTCGGGGATGGAGATGGGCGTGGCCATCATCGCTTCCATCGTGCCGCGCTCCCATTCGCGCGCGACGACGAGCGCGGTGAGCAGCGTGCCGACGAGCGCCATGATGATGGTGATCGAACCGGGCACGAGGAAGTAGCGGCTGGTAAGCTCCGGGTTGAACCAGTAGCGCGGTTCCAGCGTCACCGGCGTTTGCGGCGGATTCTCGGGTGTGCGCAGCGCCAGCCAGGTCTGCCAGACGCCTTTCGCGTAGTTCTCCACGAACTTCGCGGTGTTGGGGTTTGTTGCGTCGGTGATCGCCTGAATGCGCGCGCTTTGCGGGTCGTGCGCGAGCTTGGCGGCGAAGTTCTCCGGAATGACCACGATGCCGCGGATGTCGCCGGAAACGAGCTTGGGGACCACCTCGCGCCGGTCCTGCGCCGGTACGACCTCAAAGAAGCGGGAGCCCTGGAAGGAGGCCGCCAGGCTCTGCGAAGGCCCGTCGCTCGACTCGACGACCACGCCGATGCGCACGAGATTCGAATCGAGTGATATCCCGTAACCGAACAGGAACAGCAGGATCAGCGGCAGCACGAACGCGATCAGGATGCTGCTCGGGTCGCGCACGATCTGGATGGACTCCTTGACGAGCAGCGCGCCGAAACGCCGCCGTCCGGCTTGGCTGCCTGCGTCGCGCATTAGGCTGCCTCCTTCTCGTCCACATCGCTCGCCTGCACGAGGTGGATGAAGGCGTCTTCCAGCGAGGGGTCGGGGCACTCCTCCGTGCGCGCCTGCGCCTTGAGCGCGTCCGGCGTGTCCAGCGCGATGGTCTCGCCGCGATACATCAGCGCAATCCGGTCGCAGTATTCGGCCTCGTCCATGAAATGCGTCGTCACGAGGATGGCCACGCCCTTGGCGACGAGCCCGTTGATATGCGTCCAGAACTCGCGCCGGGTGATCGGATCGACGCCGGAGGTCGGCTCGTCGAGGAACAGCGCGTCCGGCTCGTGCATGACCGCGCAGGCGAGCGCGAGGCGCTGCTTGATGCCCAGCGGCAGGTCACGCGCGTTCATGTCCAGATAGCGCGACAGGGCGAATGTCTCGATCATCGAGTCGATCTTCCCGCGCCGCCGCCGCCGGGGCAGGCCATAGACGCTGGCGAAAAAGCGCAGGTTCTGCATCACGCTGAGATCGCCGTAGAGCGAAAACTTCTGCGCCATGTAGCCCAGCCGGCCACGCGCGGTTGCCGCTGCGTGGCGCAGGTCGTAGCCGGCGACGCGGCCCACACCTTCCGTGGGCTTCAGCAGACCGCAAAGCATCTTGAAGGTGGTGGACTTGCCCGCGCCGTTCGGCCCCAGCAGCCCGAAAATCTCGCCCGGCGGGATCGAGAAGGTGACATCGCGCGCGGCGGTAAAGTCGCCGAATTTCTTGGTCAGTCCTTCGGCGTCGATGATGGTCCCGCCCTCTGGTTTGTGCGCGATTCCCTCCGCGAGGCCGGAGGTGCCGCCCGCCACGCCTCCGAGCACGTCGATGAAGGCGTCCTCGAATCGCGGCGCGGCCGGCTCAAGCCTGGCGCCGTGAAAAGTCTCGCCCAACAGTTCGGCCAGCCCGGCGGCGCCGTCTTCGGGTTGTTCGGCGGTCAGGAGCCGCAACGCGCTGCCCTGCACCACGCCGTCGATGATGTCCTTGGCGTCGAGCGCCTCGGCAAGCGCGATGCGGCGGACGCCTTCAATATCGGTCGCCAGAAAGGTGCGCCTTTCCACCCGCCGGGTCAGTTCGTGGGGCGGGCCGTCGAACAGAAGCTCGCCGCGATTGAGCAGCAGCACCTCATCGCAGCGCTCGGCCTCGTCGAGATAGGATGTCGACCAGACGATCGCGATGCCTTCGCCCTTGAGATCCTGCACCATCCGCCAGAGTTCGCGGCGCGAGATCGGGTCCACGCCCACGCTTGGTTCATCGAGTAGAAGCACGCGCGGCGTGCGGATCAGCGCGCAGGCCAGCCCCAGCTTCTGCTTCATGCCGCCGGAGAGCCTGCCCGCGTGGCGGGTGGTGAAGGGCGACAGGCCGGTGAAGTGCAAGAGTTCGGCGAAGCGGTCAGCGCGGTCCGCCTCGCGAAGGCCGCGCAGGTCGGCGTAGAGGTTGAGGTTTTCCATCACGCTCAGGTCTTCGTAAAGACCGAAGCGCTGAGGCATGTAGCCGATATGCGACTGCACGGTCTGCGGGTCGCTGAGCGTATCCGCGCCGAGTATTGTGATCCGCCCTTCATCCGGCGCCATCAGCCCGGTCATCAGGCGGATGAGCGTGGTCTTGCCGGCGCCGTCCGGGCCGACAAGCCCGGTAACGCCGCCGCCGCTTATCCGTGCCGAGATGTCGCGCAGCGCCCGCGTCTCCCCGAAGCTCTTGGCGACCTGCGAGAGGGTGACGGGCGGCTCGGTCATCGCGACGGGTCCCGGTCCTTCGCGGCCTGAGCGTCATCTTCGGCAAGGCGTACCGTCACCGGCATGCCCTGGCGCAGCGCGTCATCCGGGTTTGTCACCACCACGCGGAAGCGGTAGACGAGATCGGCGCGCAGCTCTGGTGTCTCGACGGATTTCGGAGTGAACTCCGCGACCGGCGAGACGAAGCCGACCTGACCGTCATAGGGCTGATCCGGTTTCGTATCGGAGATGACCCTGACGGGCGTGCCGGGACTGACAAGCCCGAGCTGGGGCTCCGGCGCATAGGCGCGCACCCAGACCGGATCGCTCAGCGACAGCGTGTAAACCGGGGTGCCCGCCGAGACGATGGCGCCCGGCTCGACGGCCCGCGTCAGGATCACGCCGTCCTCCGGCGCGTGGAGCGTCGCGTCCTCCAGCGCCGTTTGCGCGGCTTCCCTTTGTGCTTGCGCGGCATCCAGCGCGGCTTGCGAAGCGGCGATGTCCTCCTTGCGCGGGCCCTCGATGGCCAGCTTGAGCGCCTCCTGCGCCGATCGCAGCTGGGCCTTGGCCAACTCGAGCTGTTCGACCGCGTTATCGAACGCCTGCTGCGAGGCGAAGTCGCGCCGGACGAGCTGCTCCTGTCGGCCGTATATAGCGCGGGCGTTTTCCAGCGCGGCCTCGCGCGCTTCCACGTCGGCGCGGGCACGTTCGATCTCCTGCGGGCGGGTGCCGGCTTCGAGCTTGGCCAGTCTGGCTTGCGCCTCGGCCACCTGGGCCTTGCGCAGCGCCAGTTCCTCCTCGAAAGGCTCGGTGTCGAGCCGGGCCAGGCGTTCGCCGGCTGCTACCGTGTCTCCCTCGTTGAACAGCATGCGCTCCACGCGCCCGGCGACGCGGAAGCCCAGCGTGACCTCGCGGATATCGACATTGCCGTAAAACACCGCTTGCGGCGCATTGTCGGCGAGATAGCGCTCGTACAGCACCCATCCCCCAACGCCCAGGACCGCGACCGCGATCAAGAGGGCAAAACGCTTCATCATACGCCGGACACCTTGCATGACTGACTGGTCAGTCATAAACTTGATCTCAGACATCAAGCCTGTCAAGCGCATCCGGGGCGGAGGCTCGCCCCCGCCGGTGCAAAGCGATTACATTGAGACGAGCATGGCGACGGACAGTAAAGAAACGAAGAACAAGCGAATCCGCTTGATTCTGACGGCGGCGCTGGATGAATTCGTCGAAAACGGATTTGCCGATGCCCGGCTGGATTCCATCGCCGAGCGCGCCGGCGTTGCCAAGGGCACGATCTATCTCTACTTCGACAGGAAGGAAACACTGTTCGAGGAGGCGGTGCGGGCCGTGATCGGTCCGATGATCACGCATTTCGAGACGCTCGCCGCCGCGCCGCAGGGCGACGCCGAGGCCATTCTGCGGCAGATGCTTCAGACGTTCTATCGCGAGATCATCAGCGATCCCAAGAAACGCAACCTGCTACGCCTCATCATCTCGCAGGGTCCGCGGTTTCCGCAGTTGCTGCGTTTCTACCATGATGAGGTGGTCTCGCGCGGCATGGGGGCGCTCAAGCGCGTATTGATCTATGGCGTGGAGCGCGGCGAGTTCGCGCCGTCCCCGGTAAGCGACCATCCGCAGATCATCATCGGTCCGGCCCTGACGGCGGCAATCTGGACAATCCTGTTTGAGGAGATCGAACCGATCGATCTGGAAGCTTTCTGTCACGTGCACCTGGATTTCGTATTATGCAGCCTGACAGCACGCCGGGATTAAGCACGCTCCGCTGCTCATACCGCCACAGTCTTGAGGATTGCTAGCGGTCCGATTCAGACATTTGCCTCCCGTCGCAGCACCCGCCCGAGCAAATGTCTGAATCACAAGGACCACTAGCAACTTGTTGAATCTAGTGGAGCTT
>JBKGZY010000214.1:0-4386 GCA_046543175.1 Dichotomicrobium sp. | reverse complement strand
CGGAAATTGGCGTAAGGCGTTGCCCCCGGCAAATGCGGGTGGTTGCCGTAATAATGTGGCCGCGCTCTCAGCGTCGGCGGACTCGTGGGCAATGCGTTGTTGAAGAACGCAAGCGGCTCGCCATGGGCGCGGGCGAACCAGTCAATGAAGGCATGGTGTCCCGTGCGCGCCACCGAGACAATGAAATAACACCTGCTCACGCTGTCTCCTTGCCCGGTTCATTCGATGAAAAATGCTTGGCATCAATTTCTGCGGATACAGGCACAATCAAAACGCACAGCCACTGCCCGAAAGGCCATATCTCGCCCAGTCTCAAAAGACAAGCCGCCACCAGGCCCGTCGAGACATCCGCGTCGGCGCGATGTTCGGGAACATGCTCAAGCTACAAAATCGGAAATTGCGCGTGAGTGCATTCCGCTAAGGCTCGGCTGCCAACTCACCGAATGGCACGATTTCATGATCCGGATGCACCATCCGGTCACGCAGCGCAGGTATTGCCCTTCTGGAAAATAACCGGATCGGTGATCGTATCAAATCTGCCCGGCAGAGCATCGCCGGTGAACGCATTCCGCCACATTTGTTCGCTTTAAAGTAGTAGTGCGCCCGGAGCCGCAACCACCGGGCCACACTGTCGGCCGGCTGCGTTTGTCAGGTCCCGCGTCCTTAGCCGGCCGACTCCCGCTCGCCATGAAAGGCATCGGTGCGATGAGTACCACGATACGCAACGCGTAGCAGCGCATGGCTGCGCAGGTCAACGCTGTTTCGGCCACCTAGAACGCTCGCCCACAGCTTGCACGCGCATGGCAGCGGTTTCGCCCGCGTCTTTGCAGCGCAGAACATCCTTGCTACACTTTACGCTTGTGCTGGCCGAGCCTTGCAGCCCGACCGGGCCCACGAGTTCTCGAAGGCCGAACGACCCGCGGCGCGCGCCGCCTGCGCCGCACGCCCCTCCAGGCCAGCCTCAAGCGGCGTCCCGACAATTGTTGCAAGGTTATGGGAATGTTGAGACGCGGCCTCGTCTGGCTTATCGCCGGCGCGTGCCTTTTCGGCACGACGATTCCCCTGCTGGCCCACGACAGTTGGATTTCTCGCGGCGCGTTCCGCAATCCGCAGACGGGCGAGTGGTGCTGCGGCAAGCACGATTGCTTCGCTGTCCCGTCGAGCATGGTGGGTGTCAGCAAAGGGGGTTATGAAATCAAGTATCTGGGCGAAACCGTACCTTATGATCAGGTTCTGCCCAGTGCCGACGACAAATACTGGCGTTGTCACCGTCCCGACGGAACGCGGCGGTGCTTCTTCGCGCCACAGAAGGGGTCTTGATCCCACCCCCCAAAGCTCAGGCTGGCGCGCCGGGGATCTGCTTCCGGGTGCGCCACGCCGCCACCCGTCTCAAGCTCGCAGCAATGTCGCGGTGGCACAGGCCCGGCCTGGAGCGCACGCCGTTGTGATCGCTTTTGACTGGTCGATTTCCACAATTAGCACCTATCTTCCGTCTGTCATCCGTTTTCAAACATACCATTCGGGAGGTCCATCACATGCGTGTCGTGCAGGTCATCGCGGTTCTCGCCGCCGTCATCTGGGCCGGCGCCGCCAAGGCTGGCGAGCAGTATGTCGACGAAACCGGCTACGCCGTCAGCGGTCATGACGTCGTTGCCTATTACGAGCTGGAACAGGCGCCGGTCGGCGAGACGCAGCCGAAAGCGGTGGCAGGCCGCAAGGACATTACGGCTGAACATAACGGCGCGACCTGGGCCTTCGCCAGCGAAGAGAACCGGGAAAGGTTTCTTGCCGATCCGGAGAAGTACGTCCCCGCGTATGATGGACATTGCGCCTATGGCGTCGCCAAGGGCGGCAAGGTGCCGGGCAACCCGGACCTCTGGCGGATCGTGGATGGACAACTATATCTCAACATCACGGAGAACGTCGTCGGCTTCTGGGAAGAGGACATTCCGGGCAACATCGAAAAGGCCCAGACGAACTGGCCGGGCATCGCGGACAATCCGGCCTCCGACAGCACGATCCCGATGTACAGCTCCGACGCGCCGGTTTCCGGTTGATCGCGCGGCGGCCACGTGAACAGGGCGCTCACGTACTCCCCTCTCCCCTGCGTGACGTCTTGATCCCCGTCCCGGCCGCCGGGCAGGCGCCGTCTGCGCACCCGTTCGTTTCGGTGTCGCGCGGACGGCGCTTTCTGTGCTACCGTCATCCTGACCGAGGGGGGCCTGCGGCAGCAGGCTGAGACCGGATTGACGCCATCCGGCCACCCTTCGAACCTGATCCGGGTCATGCCGGCGCAGGGACGGAACGGTGAGACGACGCTCGCCACCCGCCTTCTCCTCTGCCCCAAATCCCGGATCTCCCCTCGCGCCGTTGAGCGCAGTCGAACGCAGATGGGAGATCGCCATGAACATCCACGACAAAGCCGTCGCCACGCCGAAGGTCACGACCGGAGCGCTGCCCGCGAGCCGGAAGGTCTACAGTTCGCCGGACGGCCGCCCGGACATCGCCGTGCCGCTGCGCGAGATCGCGCTGTCCGATCCCGACCAGCCGGTCTTTCATGTCTATGACACTTCCGGCCCGTATACGGACGAGACGGCACAGATCGACGTGGAGCGCGGCTTGCCGCGCTCCCGGCAGAAGTGGGTCGAGGCGCGCGGCGGCGTCGAGCGCTACGCGGGCCGCGACGTCAGGCCAGAGGACAACGGCAATGTGACCGGCGACCGGCTCGCCCGCGACTTCCCCAACAGGCAGCAGCCGCTGCGCGGCACCGGCGACAGGCCGCTGACGCAGATGGAATGCGCCCGCGCCGGCATCGTCACCGGCGAGATGGTCTACATCGCCCACCGCGAGAACCTCGGCCGCCAGCAGATGCTGGAGCGCGCGCACGACGCGCTGGCCGACGGCGAGAGCTTCGGCGCGGCGATCCCGCCCTTCATCACGCCGGAATTCGTGCGCGACGAGGTGGCGCGCGGGCGCGCGGTGATCCCCGCGAACATCAACCACCCCGAGCTTGAGCCGATGATCATCGGCCGCAACTTCCTGACCAAGGTAAACGCCAATATCGGCAACTCGGCCGTCACCTCCTCGGTCGAGGAAGAGGTCGAGAAGATGGTCTGGGCCACGCGCTGGGGCGCGGACACGGTCATGGACCTCAGCACCGGCCGCAACATTCACAACACCCGCGAATGGATCCTGCGCAATTCCCCGGTGCCGATCGGCACGGTACCGATCTACCAGGCGCTGGAGAAGGTCGGCGGCGACCCGGTCAAGCTGGACTGGGAGGTCTACAAGGACACGCTGATCGAGCAGTGCGAGCAGGGCGTGGACTACTTCACGATCCATGCCGGTGTCCGTCTCGCTTTTGTGCCGATGACAGCTCGGCGTAAGACCGGCATCGTCTCGCGCGGCGGCTCGATCATGGCGAGATGGTGTCTCGCCGGGCACAAGGAGAGCTTCCTGTATGAGCGCTTCGACGAGATCTGCGACATCATGCGCCAGTACGACGTCACCTTCTCGCTCGGCGACGGGCTGCGCCCCGGCTCGATCTTTGATGCCAACGACGAGGCGCAGTTCGCCGAGCTGGAGACGCTGGGCGAGCTGACCCGCGTGGCCTGGGACAAGGGCTGCCAGGTGATGATCGAGGGGCCGGGCCATGTCCCGATGCACAAGATCAAGGTGAATGTCGAGAAGCAGCTCGAAGCCTGCGGCGAGGCGCCGTTCTACACGCTCGGGCCGCTGACGACCGATATCGCGCCGGGCTATGACCACATCACCAGCGCGATCGGGGCGGCGATGATCGGCTGGTTCGGCACGGCGATGCTCTGCTACGTCACGCCGAAGGAGCATCTGGGCCTGCCCAACCGCGACGACGTGAAGGAAGGCGTGATCGCTTACAAGATCGCGGCGCATGCGGCGGATTTGGCGAAGGGTCACCCGGCGGCGCAGCTTCGCGACGATGCGCTGTCGAAGGCGCGGTTCGAGTTCCGCTGGGAGGACCAGTTCAACCTCGGCCTCGACCCGGACACCGCGCGCGCCTATCACGACGAGACGCTGCCGAAGGACGCGCACAAGGTGGCGCATTTCTGCTCGATGTGCGGGCCGAAGTTCTGCTCGATGGAGATCACCCAGCAGGTGCGCGACTACGCGGCGAAGCTGAACGCGCCGGTGGAGGATGCGCGCGAGCAGGGCATGGAAGAGATGAGCGAGAAGTTTCAGGAGATGGGCGAGAAGCTGTATGTTGAGCCGAAAGAATGAGGCTCCAATGAAACTGGAAGACATCGAAAAGGCCGTCGCCGAGCTTCCGGCGGACGAGCTTGCGGAGTTCCGCAAGTGGTTCCACGCGTTCGACGCCGAGCGGTGGGACCGCCAGTTCGAGCAGGACGCGCG
>JBKGZY010000022.1:0-20394 GCA_046543175.1 Dichotomicrobium sp. | reverse complement strand
AACAACATGACCTGGAGCGAGGCGCTCGACCGCGTGGCCGCCGCGATGGCCGAGCGCCATAACCGTCTCCTGAGCCATCCCGCCGACCGGCAGGAAGCCGACGACTTCCTGCGCGAGCGTATCGAGGGCGCGCGGTCCTGCCTGATCGATTTGCAGCGCCTGAGCACCTACGGGCATTTCCGACTTGGCCCGCAGATGATGACCATCCGCGAGTTGCTGTCGGGCATGGGCGAGGCGCATTCGGCCAAGACCGCCACGCTGATGCTGAAACGCTGCGGTGTGAACGCCCGTATGATCGACCTCAGCGGCTGGCGTGACGAGCACCATCCGGACCTGGAGACGCGCATCAGGGAAGGGCTCGCGGATGTCGATCTGGAGAGTGAAATGCCGGTCGTCACGGGTTATGCGCAGTGCCGCGAAGGGCTGATGCGCGAATACGACCGCGGCTATTCCGAAGTGACATTCGCCTACATCGCCGCGCTGACCGGGGCGAAGGAAGCGGTCATTCACAAGGAGTTCCACCTGTCGAGCGCCGATCCGAAGATCGTGGGCGCAGACAAGGTGGTGAAGATCGGGCACACGAACTACGACGTCGCCGACCAACTCTCCAATCTCGGCATGGAGGCGGTGCACCCCAGCGCCGCGAAAATCCTCCGGCAGGCCGAAATCCCACTGCGCGTCGCCAACGCCTTCGAGCCGAACGATCGCGGCACGCTGATCGTGCCGGAGACCAGCGCCGAGCCGCGCGTCGAGATGGTGACGGGCCTGCCGGTCGTGGCGCTGGAAGTGTTCGAGCCGGACATGGTGGGAGTGAAGGGCTACGACGCCACGATCCTTCAGGCGCTCACCCGCCACGACGTATGGATCGTGTCCAAGACCTCGAACGCCAACACCATCATTCATTACGTCAACGCGCCGCTGAAGGCGATGCAGCGCGTCGAGAAAGACATCGCGGAGGTTTATCCCTCCGCCGAGATCACGGTGCGACAGGTCGGGCTGGTAAGCGCGGTGGGCAGCAGCTTGGCCGGTCTGCGCGTGGCGCGGCGTGGCCTCAATGCGCTGGACGATGCGGGCATCAGGCCCATCGGCGTGCAGAGTTCCGGGCGGCAGGTGGACGTGCAGTTCATCCTGAACTCGGATGACATGATCGCCGGGCTGAAGGCGCTTCATGCGACGCTGGTGGAAGCGGGGCGCGGCAGCGCAGGCGCGGCGCATTAATTGGGCCGCCGAGCAACCATGAAAGTCCGGGCGAATGAATGAACCACCGGCCCGCGGCTTCCCCGAAAGCGAATATCGCGCGCGCACCGGGCGCGCCCAGGCGCTGATGACCGCAGGCGGTCTCGACGCGATGCTGCTGACCACCGAGGCGGACCTGCGCTATTTCACCGGCTTCCTGACCCAGTTCTGGCAAAGCCCCACGCGGCCGTGGTTCCTTGTGGTTCCGGCCGCCGGCAAGCCGGTCGCCGTGATCCCGGAGATCGGCGCGGCGCTCATGGGCCGAACCTGGATCGAGGATATTCGCACCTGGCCATCGCCGCGGCCCGCGGACGAGGGGATCAGTCTGTTGGCGGACACGGTCGCCGAGCTGTGCGGATCGGGCGGGCGCCTGGGCATCCCGATGGGGCCGGAGACCCATCTGCGCATGCCTCTGGCCGACTACGAACGTCTGCGCGATCTCCTGCACGGGGTCGGTTTCGCTGACGCCAGCGCCGTGATGCGCGAGCTGCGCATGGTCAAGTCTCCGGCTGAGATCGAAAAGATTGCATGGACTTGTTCGCGGACGGGCACGGTTTTCGCGGAATTGCCCGCAATGCTCGGGCCCGGCATGAGCGAGCGGGAGATTTTTCGCAAGTTCAAGACGGCCTGCCTGGAGGCCGGGCTGGACGACGTGACCTATCTGGTTGGCGGCGCTGGACAGGGCGGCTATGGCGACATCATCTCTCCACCCTCCGACCGCCCGATTTCTGCCGGCGATGTCCTGATGCTCGATACCGGTGCGACATTCGACGGCTATTACTGCGACTTCGACCGCAACTATGCGCTCGCGCCGGTCGCGGATGCAACCCGGCGCGCTCACGACGTCCTTTATGAAGCCACCGAAGCCGGCTTTGCGGTGGCCAGGCCGGGGTCGACATGCCGCGAGGTGTTCGTCGCGATGCGAGCGGTGCTTGAGGCAGGCGGCGCTCCGGGCAACAATGTCGGCCGGCTGGGGCACGGTCTGGGCATGCAGCTTACCGAGTGGCCCTCGCTCACGCATGGCGATCCGACCGAGTTGACGCCGGGCATGGTGTTGACGCTGGAGCCGGCCATGACATTCGCGCCCGGCAAGGCGATGGTGCACGAGGAGAATATCGTGATCGAGCCGGATGGTCCGCGCTGGCTGACGCCCCGCGCGCCAGCCGAACTGCCGCTGATCCGGTAGCCGAAGGAGCCGGCGGGAATGATCGGAAGAGACTGCTGTGCATCAATTTCCCGCCAGAGCCGAACGCTCGATCACCGGACTCCACTCATCGGGGACGGGAAGACGATACATTTCCTGCAATACGTGCTCAATGCCGTTCGCGTTCAACACGCGCACTCCCGTTTCGCGAAGCTCAGCCGCGAAGGTTCGTGACAGGGGCGTCCGTCTACTCTCCCGATAGACAGTTTTGATTGGGAAAACAGCCGCATTGGGCTCTCTGTTTGTCTATCTTCAAAGTTTTACGCTTCCCTGCCAGTCGTAACTGTCGGGTCTCTCGCGGTAGAGCCGAAAGATCGTGACCGTGTTGGTGACCAGGATAAGGCCTTCCGCGATGAAGGCGCCGAGCGATCCCGAGAGATAGTTCGCCAGCATCCAGCACGCGGCAGCGATCGCCAGCAGAACGCGCATCGGGATTCCGCACAGCATGAACATTGCGTAGGTTCCGATCAGCCCGGCGAGAAGCGGCACGGTATCCAGCGGACCCTGCCATGTCAGGAAGGCGACGAGCCCGGTCGCCGCGAGCATTGCGCCCATCACGAACTGGCTTTGCTTGAACCACCGAACGAGCAGAATCCGCAGCACGATCAAGCAACTGATCGCGCCGGCCACCCAGCCGCCGAGCAGGAAGAACTGTCCCGCGAAAGCCATGTTTGCGAAGATGAAGATCAACAAGAGGCGGTCGTCGCGCTTGTTGGCGAAGGCGGCGATACATAGCCCCAGGGCAACGAGGCCGACAATCTGGCCAATGATCGGCTGAGTCATGAGTTAATGAGTTTCGCTTTCGGTTGTTCCAGCAAGCACGGAGCGGCGCCCCGCGCATTAGCTTTCCGCCAGAGCGGCGCGCTCGATAACCGGATGCCAGTCATCCGAGACGGGAAGCCCATAGATTTCCTGCAAGACGCGCGCGATACCGCTTGCGTTCAGCATCTGCACGTCCGGTTCGTGTCCGGGACGGCGGATCGTCAGGCGGTTGTTCGCCAGCCCGTAACGCGCTTCGGGGGTGGTGCGTGCCGTCACCAGCGACCTGCGGAAAGGCGAGTCGGGATGCGTTGCGGTGAACCAGTTCGCCAGTTCGTAGTCCGAGCGATAGTGCGGCTCGCCCGACAGTTCGTAGACCGGCAGCCAGCGACCGTCGCGCTCGATTTGCAGCAGCAGCGACGGTCCGTAAGGAAAGATCCGGAACCGCTCGTGCTGCGTCGCCTGAGGCTCGGTCGTGTCCATGCGCAGCGGCGTGGTCAGCACGCAACCGCCGAAGCCGACATCGGCCAGCCACGGTGTTCCATCGACCGTCACCTTCAGCGCCATATGCGTGCGCGGCGGAATCGGGGCGCCGGCCGGGGCGTTCCAGCGCACCCGCGCGGAAAGCCCTTCCACCTGGAAGCCGAGCGTTTCGAGCACCCGCTTGAACAGATCGTTCTGCTCGAAGCAATAGCCTCCGCGACCCCCGTCGATGAGCTTGGCGTCGATCGCCTCGGGCGACAGATCGACACCGCGATCCAGGAGCACGTCGAGCGCCTCGAACACGATGGCGTCCGGATGGCATTCGTGCAGCGCCTGAAGCGTCTCCAGCGTCGGCGCGCGCGGACCGAGATAGCCGATGCGGGCGGAATAGGCATCGAGGTCCACGAGACGCGCGCCGGGCGCGCGTAGTGCATCCGCGATCTGTGCAGCGGCGACAGGCGCATATGTGTCGAGCAGACGGACCGCCGGGTTCTGCGCGGCGAAAGAGCGTTTGAGCGTCGATCGCAGAGCATTCGGGATGCCGCCGCCAAGCGCGATCAGGTCGAACCCGGTGGCATCGAACGCCGTCGCCGCCTTGTCCGGCTCCGTGGTTCCCGTCACCGTCATGCCCAGCGCGCCCAGTTCCTCCATGACGGTTTCCAGAACCAGCGGCGACCGGCCGATCACCAGCACGCGCGCCGCCGTCTCGCTGTCCGTTATCTCTACCGTCGCGCTCATGCCGCGATCTCCCCGTAGGCGCGGGCCTGTCGGCCGTCCTTGAGCGTCTGCGCCCACCAAGTCAGATGGGCGAGCATGTGCGCCGCCGCCTGTTGCGCCGCCTCGGGGTCAAGGAGCCGGCCGTCTTCACCGAAGCGGCTGCGGACATTGGCGAAGCTGACACCGTCGCGAATGCCGACGGCGTGAAGTTCGGCAAAGACGCCGCGAAGATGCTCGACCGCGCGCAGCCCGCCGGAGATGCCACCATAGGACACGAACGCGACCGGCTTTGCCTGCCATTCGCTCTTGAAGGCGTCGATCAGCGCTTTCAGCGGCGCGGGGAAGGAATGATTGTATTCCGGCACGACGACGAGAAAGGCCTCCGCCGCGTCGACGCGATCCTCCAGACTCTTCCGGGCCGCGCGGTCCTCGCCGTGTATGGCCGCGCTGACGGCCGGGTCCGCCGGGTCCAGCCGGTCCAGCGTGAAGCCGCCGTGCCGTTCAACTTCCGCCGCGGCCCATTCGGCGACACGGTCGCACATCCGGCCCGGTCGCGCGCTGCCGTAGATCAGGGCGAGATTGATCTTTTCCTGCATGAATCACTTTCTCCTGCATTGGTCATTTCGGACCGGCGTGTTATGCGACCTCAACCGAACTTGAGGTCAAGAGGGCATGGGAAAAATTTCCGCCGCCGATCTGCGCCGGCCGCTGACGGTCGGCGAGGTCGCCAGGCGCAGCGGTCTCGCCGTTTCGACGCTTCACTATTACGAGGCCAGGGGACTCATTCAGAGTTGGCGCACGGCGGGCAACCAGCGCCGCTACCCGCGCGCTGTCCTCCGGCGCGTGGCCGTCATCAAGGTGGCGCAGCGTGTCGGCATTCCGCTGGCTGAAATCCGCGAAGCACTGGAAACGCTGCCGGGCGACAACATGCCGAGTGCGGAAGACTGGCGGAGGCTTTCCACGGCTTGGCAGGCGAAGCTCGACGCACGCATCGAAAAGCTCACGCGCCTGCGCGACCAGCTCGACGGTTGTATCGGCTGCGGCTGTCTGTCGATCAAGACATGCCCGCTGCGCAATCCCGACGACGTGCTTGGCGAAGATGGTCCCGGTCCGCGCCTGCTCGATCCGGATTGACGCTGCACGGCCAGCCGTCAGGGGCATCGGGATTCAGGTCTCAGCGCTCAAAAGGCCGTGTTGCGCGGCCACCCAGCCCGGCAGGAACGGCGCAAGCTGGCCCAGCTTGTCCGGGTTGCGGGTCACATAGATCGCCGCGATCCGGCCGTCCGCGATTTCCAGCGCGGTGGTTTGCAGCGTGCCGTCCCGTTCGAGCGTCGCGCAGCCGGGCAGCCCGTTGACAATCAGCCGTCTTGTCCAGAGCGGATGCTTCGCCTTGCCCTTGCGGAACAGCCCGGCGAAGTAGCGGCCAACCTTGTCGGCCCCGGCGATCACGTTCAACGCCGCCGGCTTGCGTCCGCCGCCATCGGTGTGGAGGCTTGCGGCTTCGGCGAGCATGTCCCGCAAGGCGGCCGGGTCGCCGCTATGCGCGGCATCAAAGAACGCCTCGGCGATGCGCGCGCCGTCTTCCGGCGCGACGGCGAAACGCGGGCGCGCCGCCTTGATATGGTACCGGGCGCGGCTGACCAGTTGGCGGCAGGTCGCCGCGCTGCGATCCAGCGCGGTTGCGATCTCGTCGAATTCGATATCGAAGACATCGCGCAGGATGAACGCCGCGCGCTCCAGGGGCGAAAGCCGCTCAAGTGCCAGCATCAGCGCGAAGGACACGTCATCCGCGACCGTTTCGGACGGATCGCTCAGGAAACCGGCGTCCGTGACGAGCGGTTCCGGCAGCCAGGGCCCGACATAGATCTCGCGCCGGCTCTGCGCCGATTTCATCCGGTCGAGGCAAAGCCGGGTGACGATTTTCGAGAGGAACGCGCGCGGATTGTCGATTGCCGCACGATCCACGCCATGCCAGCGCAGATAAGCATCCTGCACCACGTCCTCGGCCTCGGCCACCGAACCGAGCATCCGGTAGCCGAGGCTTTCGAGGTGGGCGCGATGTTCCTCGAACTGATCCGATGGATCGTCCATGTCGCGTGGTCCGTGTGTCAGGCCGCTGATTCCGCGGCCGCGTTGCCGCCTTCGACGGGATGGATACTCCGAAAGCCGATCGCCAGCCGGTTCCAGATGTTGATCGTGCCGATCAGCAGGGTCAATCGGACCAGTTCGTCCTCGGCGAAATGGCGGCGTGCTTCTTCGTAATCCGCATCCGGCGCGTGGGTGTCGGCGACCCGCGTGAGCGCCTCGGTCCAGCCCAGCGCGGCGCGCTCCCGCGGCGTGTACAGCGGCGACTCGCGCCAGGCCGAAAGCAGGTAGAGCCGTTCCTCGCTCTCCCCGGCGGCGCGGGCGTCGCGCGTGTGCATATGCACGCAGAAGGCGCAGCCATTGATCTGCGAGGCGCGCGTCTTGACGAGTTCGAGCAGGCTGTGTTCGAGGCCGCAATCGCGCATATAGGCTTCCAGCCCGTGCATGGCCTTCACGGCGTCCGGCGCGGCGGCGAAATAGTTCAGGCGGCTTTGCATGTGTCGTCTCCTGTCATGCGTGTTGTGCCTGATAACGAGACGAGCGGGCGAAGCCACCTGTGACATCGCCGGGAAAAAAAGTGGCTAGACCGCGTCGCGGTTCAGGGCGTGGCACGATAGCCGTTCACGTCATCGCCGGGTCTAGCCCGGCAAAGACGACCGTTAAGTCGACTCGGCCGGGGCGGCAAGTGTCAAGCGCCTTCATTCGTCCGCGCTGGCGGAATCCGCGAGCGCGCCGGCTTCACATCGTATCCGGCCCGTTCACGACAGCAATTTCGTTCAAGCCCGCCCGCCGGCGAAGTGCTAACGTCTTCGCATGGACACGCAATCCCAGGCAGACACGCTGCGAAACGTCACGCTCGGCGCGGGCGAGGCCGCGAAATTCTGGCGCGAGCCGCGCTACGACGGCCTCGAATGCCTGAGCGCGCTGTTCCGCACCCATGTCTACGAGCGCCACACCCACGAGACCTATGTCATCGGCACCATCGTCGCAGGCTGCGAGCGGTTCGAGGTCGCCGGCGTTCAGCACGCCGCACGGCCGGGCGATCTCTGCTTCGTCAACCCGGACACTGTCCATGACGGGCGCGCCGAGGGCGCGGGCTACGCCTACCGGATGATCTATCCGAGCATCGGCCTGATCGCCGACATTGCCCGCGACCTGACCGGCCGGACGCCCAGGGGAACGCTGACCTTCGGCGGGCCGATCGTGCCCGATGCCGAGCTGAGCGCGGCCTTCGTCGCGGCGCATCGCGCGATGGAACAAAACGGCTCGGCGCTGGAGGTCGACGAGGCGATGATCCGGCTTCTCGGCCGTATCCTGATCCGTCACGCCCGGTTCGGGGCCAGTGACGGGCCGGCGCGCGAGCGGCGGGCGGTCGCCCGGGCGAAGGATTACCTGGAAGCCAACCTCGCCGAAAATGTCGATCTGGCGACGCTGGCCGGGATCGCCGGCCTGTCGCGCTCGCATTTCGTCCGCGCCTTCAAGCAGGAAACCGGCCTGACCCCGCACGCCTTCCTGATCGACCGGCGCGTCAGGTTGGCCCGCAAACGCCTGCTCGGCGGCGAACCGCCTGTCGCGGTCGCCGCGGTTGCCGGGTTCGCCGACCAGGCCCATATGACGCGCGCTTTCAAGGCACGGATCGGGGTCACACCCGGCGCATTCGCACGGATGACCTGAAACGCCGGGGGTTCACAAACGGGTTCGACCATGTGCGACGACCGCAGCGCGTGGCGGCAGTTCCGCCTCGGTGCTACCGCGATCCTGCCGATCTGCATCGGCGCCACGCCCATCGCGCTGGTCTACGGCGCACTGGCGAGCGAGCGCGGCCTTTCGCTTCTCGAAATCTGCCTGATGAGCGCGACGGTGTTCGCCGGCGCCTCGCAATTCGTCGCCATCGGCCTGTGGTCGAGCCCGCTGCCCGCCGGCGCGATCGTCTTCGCCACCTTCATGGTCAATCTGCGCCACGTGATGATGAGCGCATCGCTTGCGCGGCGCATGGGCGCGTTCGGCCCCGCGCAGCGCTACGCCGCCTTCTTCGGTCTGACCGATGAAATCTGGGCGCTGGCCGAGGCGCGCGCGCTGAACGCGGACCTGACGCCGGCCTACTTCGCCGGGCTGGCCGTGCCGCTCTACCTGTGCTGGAACGCGGGCACGCTGGCGGGCGGTGTGTTTGGACGGGGCATCGGCGATCCCGAGACCTTCGGGCTGGATTTCGTCTTCGCCGCCATGTTCATCGCCCTTGTCGTCGGTTTCCGGCAACTGCCGGCCTGGCTGCCGGTCGTCGTCACCAGTGCCGCCGTCTCCGTGCTGACCTATCAGGTGCTGCCGGCACCCTGGTATGTCATCGTCGGCGGTCTCTCCGCCGTCGCGCTCGCGGCGATTCTGGCGCCGTCGGCCCCGCGCGAGACGGTGGAGGCGTGATCGTGGAGACGCTGGCCGTCCTGACCATCCTCGCCATGGGGATCGTGACCTACCTGACGCGCATCGGCGGCTACCTCGTCATGCGCAACCGCAGCGCGGGGCCGCGCCTGTCGGCGGCGCTGAACGCCGTGCCGCCCGCCGTGCTGACGGCCGTCATAGCGCCTTCGGTGCTGTCGGCGGGGCCGGCGGAGGCGATTGCCGGCGCCGTTACAGCCGCCGCCGCCTTCCGCTTGCCACTGCTGGCGACCGTCGCGCTCGGCGTTGGCAGCCTCGTCGTGCTGCGGTCGCTGATCTGAAGCAGTTGCCATTCAGGCGGTCTGGCAGGTGCAGCCCGTTCCGGCTTGTTGCAGACCAGTCATGCGTCGCTCGGCCGGCTCCACCGTTGTGACGGCGAAGCGCCTCGAATACGTTCGCATGCTTTTCAACGACTTCTGGAGATGTGCGGTGGACGTTTTCACAATGCTGAGTTTTGCCGTGGTGGCTGGCCTGCTGGTCATCTCGCCCGGCCCGAACGGCGTGCTGATCGCCAAGACCGTGCCCACCTCGGGGCAAGCCGCCGGCTTCGCCAATGTTGCCGGGTTCGTGTCGGCGTTCTATCTCCACGGGGCATTTGCCGTTTTCGGGATTTCGCTGCTGCTCGTGCAGTCCGCCCAGTTGTTCTTCATCTTCAAGATGCTCGGCGCGGCCTATCTGTGCTGGATCGGCGTGAAGGCGCTCTACGAGGCGTGGCGCGGTGACGTCGCTCAGGCGAATGTGGGCCCGGCCAAGCGGCGGCGCACCCTTGTGAGAGCCTATATCGAAGGATTTCTCACCAACGCGCTGAACCCCAAAGTATCGATATTCTATCTTGCGGCCTTTCCGCAATTCATCCCGCTGGATCAGGTGTCGGCCGCGAGCGCATTCATCCTCGTTTTCATCCATTCCATGCTCAATCTCGCCTGGTTCGGCGGGATGGTGCTCGTCTTCGCACGCATTTCGGCGATTGCGCGCGGCGGTCGGGTGCAGCGCTGGATCAAGGGTGCGACCGGCATGGTCTTTCTCGGCTTCGGCGCCAAGCTCGCCACCTATCGGCCGTAACGCACCGGATGGAGCCGATCCGGGCCGTCGCTTCAGCCGCCCAACTCTTCGACGAGAAAATCGAGAAACGCCCGAACCTTGGCAACGACATGGCGTCTGGACGGGTAAACGGCGTAGACAGAGGTTTCGACCGTCGCCCAGTCGTCCAGCACGGTGCACAGGTGTCCGGCATCCAGATCGTCCGCCACGTAAAGCCGCGGGATGAGACTCAGGCCGAAACCGGCCCGGAGCGCGTCTCGGACGGCGAGGCTCGAATTGACCTTGTAGCGGCCATCGACGGGTATTGCGACGCAGCGCCCCGCCTTCTCGAAGGCCCATTCATCGACATGATCCGACAGGGTGAACTGCACGCAATTGTGCCGCCTGAGATCCTCCGGCGATCGCGGCGTTCCGAAACGCTTGAAATAGGCCGGTGCGCTGCAGACAACATGCGGCAGGCTCATCAGCTTTCTCGCGATCAGGCTGGAATCGGCGAGCCGGTCGCTCGAGCGGATCGCGATGTCGATGCCCTCGTCGATGATGTTCACGCGCCGGTCATCCATCCGCAGATCGACGGAAACTTCGGGATAGCGCTCCAGAAACTGCGGCATCGCCGCGGAGAGACAAAGCAGTCCTAGCGTCATCGGGGCGCTGACGCGCAAATGACCGCGCGGTGCCTCCTGCATCGGACCGAGCGCGCTGTTGGCTTCCTCGAGATCGTCGAGCACGCTCACGATGCGCTCGTAATAGAGCAAGCCCGCTTCGGTCAGGCTCATACGCCTTGTCGTGCGGTTGAGCAGCCGTACCGCCAGCCGCGCTTCCAACTCGCCGATATTCTTGCTGATCGCCGCCGGGGACAGGCCGAGCTTGCGCGAAGCCGCCGCGAAGCTCCCCGTCTCGACCACATGGCGGAACACTTTGAGCGCGGTGAACTGATCCATATTCGTTACCGACAGTGAACAATCCCTGCACCGCTTCGCATATTATCGCTGAGCCAACAAGGATGTAGGTAAGGCGGGAACACAGCCGGGAGGCCGTCAATGCTATCGAACGCGACACGGGGCATATCCGGGGCGCATCTGGGCATGATGCTCTGGGCGCTGATCGTCGGTCTGTCCTTCCCCGCCGTGGGACAGATTACCGAAGGCCTGCCGCCGCTTCTGCTCACGGCGATCCGCTTCGCCACCGCCGCCCTGGCGATCTGGCCGCTTGTCCGGCACGAGCAGGATTTCTGGCCGCAGCGCCCGGCCTTGGCGCTTTACGCGCTGATGGGCCTGTGCCTTGCCGGCTTTTTTGGCACGATGTTCTGGGCCGCGCACCACGCCACGGCGCTGTCGATGGCGACGCTTTATGTCAGCGTGCCGCTCCTGGCCTATTGCCTCGGGCGCGGGCTCGACGTCGAAACACGAGCCGGCGGCCTGCTCGCGATCCTCGTGCTCGGCGCGGCCGGTGCTTTGGCGCTTGCCTGGGCGGAGAACGGCGGCGGCACGCTGCAATTCGGCATCGGCGAGGCGGCCTTTTTCGCCGGCTGCGTCGCTTCCGCGCTTTATCCGGTGCTGAGCAAATGGGGGTTGGCGCGCGGGCTATTGTCCGGGCACGCCGCGCTGCGCACCCTCTGGAGCCTGCTGGCGGGCAGCGTGCTGATCGGGCTGACGGGCCTTCTCATCGAAGCACCGCGGGCGCTGAGCGCGATGACCCTGAGCGATGCCCTGCTGGTCGCCTATCTCGGCGTGTTTTCCAGCGGCGTGACCTTCTGGCTGTTGCAGCGCGCGACCGCCGTGCTGACGCCGGGCGCCGTGACGGCCTACAGCTATCTCGTCCCGTTCGTCTCGATGGTTCTGCTGTTTTTCACGACGCCGAGCCAGATCGGCTGGCACTGGCTGCCGGGCAGCGTGCTCGTCGTGCTGGCAATCGCGCTCTTGCTGCGCCGCGATGCCCGGATGCGTAGCGCCCAGCAGCGCGCGCAGACCCCGCCAAACCCTTCGGACACGCACGAACCTGCCATTTCAGCCCGCTGACGAGAGGAGACCGATACCATGAAGATCACCGTTTTCGGAGCCACCGGAAATGTCGGCAGCCGCACCGTCGCGGAGGCGCTGTCGCGCGGCCACAAGGTCACGGCCGTTATCCGCGATCCCGCAGGTGCGGAAGAATTGCCCACGGGCGTGACGGCTCAACAGGGCGACGCCGCCAGTACCGATGACGTGGCCGAACTCAGCGCCGGGCAGGATGTCGTCATCAGCGCGACCCGTCCCGCCGCGGGCCGCGAGAGCGAACTGGTCAGGATGGCCCGCGCTCTTCTGGATGGTGTCGGACAGACCGGTGTCCGGCTCCTGCTCGTCGGCGGCGCCGGCAGCCTGCGCGTTCCCGACGCGAATGGCACCCTAGCCGTCGACGATCCGCGTTTCGTTCCGGCTGCCTGGCGGGACATCGCGTTGGCCTGCGTCGCGCAATACGAGGTCTGCCGCGCGGAAACGGGGGCGGACTGGACCTATCTCAGCCCGCCCGCGCTCCTGACACCGGGCGAACGCACCGGCAGCTACCGGCTCGGCGCCGACACGCTGCTGGTCGACGCCGAAGGCCGGTCGGCGATCTCGATGGAGGATTTCGCCGTGGCGCTGCTTGACGAGGCCGAGCAGCCCCGGCATCGCCGGCAGCGTTTCACCGTCGCATATTGATCCCCGCCATGATCACGTGGTGCCATCGAGCGCGTGCCGGATGGCCCGTTCCACTGGCGAATAGGCGTTATCCGTCTTTTCGAGGCTCATGGCACCATTGGGCACAAGCGGCGGCTGTGCCATGAAGCGCGGCCGCGTTCCGCGATGCGGCTGGGCCGAATGGACCAGGAACGGGTGGCAGAGATAGACCGTGCCCGCCTCGCCGGTGGCGAGCACCTCCGGCCGTCCGGCGGTTTCTGAAAAGCCGTTGACCGCAAGTTCGCGCAGCGTGAGGCCATCTTCGCCGGCAGGGGCGAGCATCCGGGCAATATCCAGATGCGATCCGGCGCGAATCCGCGTCGGCGCGTCTTCCTCGCCGACATCAGAGAACAGGAACAGCATCAAGAGCGCCCGACCCTTCGAGGTCACGTTGGCGCGCCATTCCATGAAGTCGGGATGGTCCATGCCGAAGCTGACATCGATATGCCAGCCGGCATCGCCCGGATCATTCGGCGAGGGAAACCGGACGGGAAAGGTTCCGAGATTCTGGCGCGGTTGCCAGCGTCCCGTCCCGACGAGCCGGTCGAAGGCTTCATGCAGGGGCGGCGTATTCGCGGCCTCGGCAAACGGGGTCTGCCCGTAAAGGCCGAGCCGGATCACCGGCCGGGTCCATGTGGCCGGTTCGTCGGGTTCGCAGCCCGTATCCCGCCAGAGGATTGTACGGGCTTCATCCGCGAGCGAGCGCGGAAAAGCGTTCTCGATCTTGACGAAGCCGTCTTGAACGAACGCGTCGATCTGCGCGTCGCTCAGGACGCGCGCACTGCTATCTGCTTTAGGCATTGAAAAACTCTCATCGCTGTCCAGCCGGGTGTGTTCGCTCAATGAGCGCGGCTGGTTTTGGTCTCTTGGACGCCGTTCGGCGCACGTCTTCCTGTTCTGCGGAGCGCAAACCCTATCGGGCCAGGAAGAAGACCGTCGCGATGTGGAGAGTCGTGAATGTCATGGTGCGGTGAGAGCTACACCAGCATCGCGGCTGGTTCAAGCCTCGATGGCCCGGCGGTCCCGCCTATCGCCGCCTGACCGCAGGCTTGATCCGGCTGTCAATGGTAGGCGATGATGGCATGGCTCTGCCGTTTGTCTTACATCTCGTGCTTGCGAATGCCGTTCATGTCATTTGTCGTCCGGAAGGCGCCCCGATGGAAAGAATCCACATCCAGTTCACACTGTTCTCGGCGTTTTACGCGCCCCTGATCGCCACCATGTCCGGCGGATTCCTGCGCGATGAAGGGCTGGAGGCCGACTGGTCGGTGTCGCCGCCGGGCGTTTCGGCCATCAAGGCGCTGGAGGAGGGCACCGCCCAGGTGATCCAGACCGCGCCGAGCCAGGCGTTCAACGCGCTGGAAAAGGGCGAGACGCCATCAGCGGTCCATTTCGCGCAGATCAACGAGATGGACGGCTTCTTCCTGACCGGTCGCGCGCCCGATCCGGACTTCACCTGGGACAAGCTCGAAGGCGCGGAGGTGATCCTGTTCGGCGGTGGGCAGCCGCTGGCCATGTTCCAGTATGCCTGCCACAAGGCGGGAATCGATTTCGCGCGCATCAGGGCGATCAATGTCGGCGGCGCCGCGGAGATGGACGCCGCGTTCCGGAACGGGCAGGGCGCCTATGTCCAGCAGCAGGGACCGTTCCCGCAGCAACTCGAAGCCGATGGCGTCGGACATATCGTGGCGCAGGTCGGGCCGTTGATCGGGCCGTGCGCGTTCTCCAGCCTCGCCGCCACGCGCGACTGGCTCGAGACCGAGGCGGCGCGCAAGTTCACGCGCGCTTATGCGCGGGCGCGGCGCTACATGATCGACACGCCCGCCGCGGAGATCGCCGGGGCGCTGGCACCTCATTTCCCGAATATCGGATTGGCGGTTCTGGCCGAATGTATCGCGACTTACCAGAAACTGGGCTGCTGGACGCCGCACATCGAAATAACGCCCGAAGCCTTCGAGGTGACGCAGGACGTCTTCGCGCATTTCGGCACCCTGACGCGGCGCTACCGCTACGACCAGGTCTGCGTGGCGCCGCCGGCGGTATCCTGACAAATGGCCGGAAGCTGCCGGACACTTGTTCACCGCGTATGCCCGCGGCCACATCTGCTGATCAGGACTCACGGGCCGTCGCCCTATTGCGCGAACTGTACCACGGGTGCGGTAGACTTTTCGTCCGCACGTTTCAGAATTCAGCCCAGACGCCGACAAGGGAACCGGACAACGGCGTCGCATTTTGCGTCTGCCGCGACGGCGAAAAAATGAGCTGATTCGATGAAACATGAAGGCGAATTCATAGAGCGGGCCTCCCTCGAAGCGTTCCACGCGGTTCTGGACAGGGCGTTGGCGGACAGTTTGCGCGTTTCGTGGCAGCCTGTCGGCGATGGCGCCGCCTCGGTTGCCGGCGCGCTGCCCGCCAGCGCGATAACGATCAACCGAACGATCGGCCTCGGTCTCGAGCGCCCGGTCGGCCGGGACGAGGTAGCCAAGGCGAAAAACCTTTACGACGAGGCTGGCGCCAAGCGCTACTTCCTGCAATTGCATCCGGATGTCGGTCGAGACGCATTCGTCGCGGCATGCGAAGAACTCGGCCTTGAAAAGACGCGTGGCTGGCAGAAGTTCCATCGCGGTTGCGACGAGCTGGTACCCGACATGCGGACGGAGTTCACGATTCGCGAGGTCGGGCCGGATCATGGCGAGGCTTTCGCCCGGATCGTCTGCGACGGCTTCGATCTGGGCGAGGTGGCCATTCCCTGGCTTGCGCGTTTGCCCGGCAGCAGCGGTGGCTGGCGGGCATTCATGGCATTCGACGGCGAAACGCCCGTTGGAACGGGTGGGCTGTTCATCAAGGATGACATTGCCTTCACCGATTTTGGCGCCACAGCTCCGCAATATCGCGGCCGCGGCGCACAGAGCGCCAACCTCGCCCACAGAGTGCGCGCCGCATTGGAAGCGGGCTGCACGCGGATCTACACATGCACCGGCGAGGAAGTGGAAGGCGACCCGCAGCATTCCTATGCCAACATCATGAAGATGGGCTTTCGCGAACTCTATCTCCGCGAAAACTACGCGCCGCCGAAATAGCGCCGGCACGCCTCACCCTGAGCCGCGCGTGCGCGTCTTCCCCGGTTTCGCGTGCTTCTCGAGATGCTCGATGATCTTGTCGGCGACATCCAGCCCGGAGGCTTTCTCGATGCCCGCGAGGCCGGGCGAGGAATTCACCTCCATCACGACCGGCCCGTGATTGGAGCGCAGCATGTCCACGCCGCAGACGCGCAGCCCCATCGCTTGCGCCGCGCCGATGGCCGTCGCCCGTTCCTGCGGGGTAATCCGGACCTTGTCGGCGCTGCCGCCGCGATGCAGGTTGGAACGGAAATCGTCCGGCTTGCCCTTGCGCTGCATCGAGGCCACGACCCTGTCACCGATCACAAAGCAGCGGATATCGGTGCCGCCGGCCTCCTTGATGAATTCCTGAACCAGGATATTCACGTTGACCCCGCGAAAGGCCTCGATCATCGACTGGGCCGACTTCGGCGTTTCCGCAAGCACGACGCCGATGCCCTGCGTGCCTTCGAGAAGTTTGATGACGCAAGGCGCGCCGCCCGCCATCTCCACGACCTTGGCGGTTTTCTTGGGATCATAGGTGAAACAGGTCACGGGCAGGCCGATGCCGCGGCGCGAGAGGAGTTGCATCGACCGCAGCTTGTCCCGCGACCGCCCGATCGCCACGGACTCGTTGAGCGGATAAATTCCCATCATCTCGAACTGGCGAAGCACGGCAAGGCCGTAAAACGTCACCGACGCCCCGATCCGCGGGATCACCGCGTCATAGTCCGCGAAGTTCCGGTCTTCGTAGTAAATGGTCGGCTTGTGCGCGGCGATATTGATGATCGTGCGCAGCGTGTGAATGACCTCGATCTCGTGGCCGCGCGCTTTCGCGGCTTCGATCAGCCGTTTGTGCGAATACAGTCTCGGATTGACGCAAAGCAGGGCGATTTTCAAGGACGTGCTCCCGGTGTGTGTCCAGTTCCGGTGGTGCGCTGTCACCGCGGTTTCTGGCCATGCCTGAACGTCACCACGGTAATGGTAGCAGGCTTAAAACATCCTGACAGTGCCGGGTCGGCCCTACCGAGAGATCTTGTCTCACTGACCGCAGCGAATTCCATTTTGCGGGGGGCGATGGCTCAGGCCCCGACCTCGTGCTCCGTCAGGCATTCGGAATGATCGCGCAGCACCTCGATCACGCGGCAATCCGCCAGCGAACCGCCGTCGCATTCGCGGATCATGCGCCGAAGCTCGGTGCGCAGTGCCTCCAGCCGCGCGATGCGCTGCTCCACCTGCCGCAATTGCCGTTGCGCGATGGAATCCGCGGCCGCGCAGGGCTGATCCGGCCGGTCGGCCAGTTCGAGCAGCTCCCGGATCGCGTCAAGCGGAAAGCCGAGCTGGCGGGCATGGCGAATGAAGGCGAGGCGGTCCAGATCGGCCTCGCCGTAGCGGCGCTGTCCGCCATCCGTGCGCCCTGGTTCAGGCATCAGGCCGATCTGCTCGTAATAGCGGATCGTCTGGACTTTCGTGCCCGTCTTCCGTGCCAGCGCTCCGATGCTCAGCATGTCGCCTCCGTGATCTACAGTTACTGTAGGTTGCGGGACCACGACGCGCAACCGGCCAGCGCGGCGAGGTGAGGCAAAACGCATCAATGCGCGAATTCCGTTTGGACTTCGGCCGCTTCGACCGTTTAACGGCCGTGTGATAGACGAAAACGCCGCGCCTCGCGGATATTGGCGGACTTTTCTTTTCGGGAGGGCACTCCATGGACCTGACCTCGCCGATCATGCTCGGCTTTCTCGGCAGCCTTGTCGCCGGGCTGATGACCGCGGTCGGTGCCGTCCCGGTGCTGTTGGGACGCATTCCCGGCCGCGCCTTTCGCGACATGTCGCTGGGTTTCGCCGCCGGGGTGATGCTGGCCGCGTCGTTCTTCTCGCTGATTATCCCCGCCCTCGACGCCGCCGAACTCCGTTATGGCGCCGGGGCGACCCCTGCAGCCATCGCCTGCATCGCCATTCTCATCGGCATGGGGGCGGTGGCGCTGATGAACGAGAAGCTGCCCCACGAGCATTTCAACTCCGGACGCGAAGGGCCGGAGGCGGTGGCGCTGCGCCGTGTCTGGCTGTTCATCGTCGCCATCACCATTCACAACTTTCCCGAAGGGTTGGCCGTCGGCGTCGGCTTCGGCGCGGAGGGTATGTCGAGCGGGCTGCCGCTGGCGGTCGGCATCGGGCTGCAAAACGCCCCGGAAGGGCTGGCGGTCGCTGTTGCGCTGCTCGGCGAGGGCTATGGCAAATGGCGCGCCTGGCGCATCGCGGCGCTGACCGGCATGATCGAGCCGGTCGGCGGGCTGCTCGGCGCGGGGATCATCACCATCTCGCAGCCGCTGCTGCCCTGGGGGCTGGCCTTTGCGGCAGGCGCGATGTTGTATGTCATCAGCCACGAGATCATCCCGGAGACCCACCGCAGCGGGCATCAGAACAAGGCGACGCTCGGCCTGTCCGTCGGGCTCGTGGTGATGCTGTTCCTTGATGTCTGGCTCGGGTAGGAGAGTGTTTCCCTATGCCCCCACCGTCTGCCCGTTTGCAAGCGCCTTCAACGTTTTCAGCGCCAGCGCCAGCACCTCCGGCTGTCCGGCGGCCGGGTAGACGACATAGGCGGGATAGTGAAACACCGGGGCGCGACTCACCAGCTTCAGCCGCCCCGAGGCCAGATGCGGTGCGACGAGCCGGCGCGGGAAATACGCCGAGGCCCGGTTCTCCAGCACGTAGGTCAGGCTGAGCGAGCCCAGCTCCATGTAGAGCCCGGGGGTGGTTACATCGGGGAAATTGAGACTGTGATCCGCCCGGAACTCCGGCCCCCAATCGACATGGACATAATGTTTCGACGCCCCGGCCGGCGGCCGCACCTCGCTCGAAACCAGCACAAGCTCCTCCTCGAAGAGCATCTCAAGTTCGAAGCCCGGCCGGCGCTGCGGGGTATACATGATGCCGACATCAAGCGTGCCCTCCACCAGGCGCTGCATCAGCGTTTCGGAAAAGCCCATCTGCGTGCGTATCGCGATCCCGGGCGCCTTCGCCCGCATGCGGGCCAGCCAAGTCAACAGGAATCCGTCCCAGAGGCTGTACTGCCCACCCACGGTCAGTGAGGCGCGGTAGCCTGCCGGTAGCGCCACCTCCATGCGCGCATGTTCCCAGACCCGGACCATCGCCAGCGCGTGCTTGTGAAACTGCGCGCCCGCCCGGGTGAGCACTGCCCCGGCCTTGTTGCGGTCGAACAGCGTCTTGCCGAGCTGGCTCTCCAGCGTCTTGATGCGCATGCTCACTGTCGACTGGGTGACACAGACACGATCGGCGGCCTCGACAAAGCTGCCCGTCTCCACCACGGCCAGGAACGTCCGCGCCAATTCGATATGCATGAGATCCGCCTTCACCGGCGGTATATGAGCCGCGCCGGCCATCTATCGGAAAATCAAATATGATACCGCAGTATAATTCATTTGCGGGAAGCGCGTTCCCTCCATATATGCCCGCGCACCCGGCAGGTTGTTGCCGGGCGATGGAGAAAAGACATGAAGACCTCGAAACCCGCCGGTTCGTCCAAGACGGCCAAGACCGGCAAACCCGAGTCCGCTTCCACGCACAAATCCGCTTCCCCGCAAGGCCCGGCGAAACAGGGCGGCGGCGAGAGCGGCGGGCGTGGCCGGAAGTAATCCGAATCGCATGGCCCAAGGCTGAGCAATGTTTGTCCCGAAATTCGTTTCCGTTCTGGGCGCCGCCGCGCTTGCCGCGTTGATGGTCACTCAGGCTCAAGCGGTGACGATCACCAACCGCGACGCGATCGACTACGAGTTGAGGATCGAGGAAGGCGGCGACGAAATGGTGGGCCGCTCCGTCACCATTCCGTCCGGTGAGACGCTGAATCTGTGCGAAGACGGCTGCACGATGGAACTTGACAACGGTGAAAGCGAGAGCTTCGAAGGCGACGAGACCGTCGAGCTTTTTGACGGGAACCTGGTTTTCATCGAGTAACGGCCGTTGACCTGTCCTTTCTTGGAGGAGAGGTCGTCGAACAAGCTGCGCCCGGGGGGACCCGGGCGCGAGCCATTTGCACCGACGCGAAGCGCGGTTGTGCCTAATTCGACAGTGCGAAATCGAGCGCCGCGCGCGCGTGCAATTCGCTCGTGTCGAAGACCGGCACATCCAGGTCGTCTGCGGACAGCAGCAGTCCGACCTCGGTGCAGCCGAAAATCACGCCGTCGATGCCATCCGCCATTGCCCCCGCGATGACGTCCAGGTAGCGCCGCTTCGACTCCGGTGAAACGATCCCCTGGCACAGTTCGTGATAGATGATCTCGTGGACGACCATACGCCCATCGGCGTCCGGCACCGCGACCTCGATGCCGTGGCGGTCGCGCAGGTAGCCCTTGTAGAAATCTTCTTCCATCGTGTAGCGCGTCGCCAGCAGCAGCGGCTTTTCCGCGCCCGAGCGCTTGATCGCAGTGGCTGTCGCGTCGCCGATATGGATGAGCGGGATGTCTACCGCGGCCTGCACGTCATCAGCCATCTTGTGCATGGTGTTGGTGCAGATCACGACGCATTGCGCGCCGCCGCGCTCCAGCCGTCGCGCGGCCTGCACCATTGCCTCGCTCGCGCCGGCCCAGTCGCCGGAGGCCTGGAACGCCTCGATCTCGGCGAAG
>JBKGZY010000213.1:0-4400 GCA_046543175.1 Dichotomicrobium sp. | reverse complement strand
GCCGCAAGCGGGACTCAAATGTCAAATTCGCTCCACTAGGGCGCGCAATCGGCCTGGCGCGGTTGCTGATGACGAGAGCGAGGTGGCCATGCTCGGAAGCTTCGGTTTGCCGGTCGATTCTATGCCGCCGCGTTGCGCTGCCGAATCAGGTTCGTGCACGAGGGAACTCCGCCCCGCCTTGCCAAGCGCTGCGCCAGCCGCCATGTGTTGAAGCCAGGGGTGAAAGCTCAAGATGCGTGATGAGCGTTCGGTCAACGGGGCCGTTCCGGCGATCCCCCGGCAAGCCGGCCTCACCCTCTTGTTACTGTCGTGATTGCAAACATCGAGAGACCGGGAGAAGGCCATGCTCCGAGCTATCCTGTCTGCCATCACCGTGGCCGTGTTCGCCGCCATGTTTTCGCTGTCCGCCGCCGCTCATCACGGCTGGAGCTGGACGACCGGCGGCAATATCGACGTCACCGGCGTCATCAAATCCGTGAGCCTCGGCAATCCGCACGGCATCGTCCGGCTCGATGTCGAAGGCGAGGAATGGACGGTCGAGGTCGGCCAGCCCTGGCGGAATGAACGGGCCGGCCTGGAAGACGGCGACCTGGCCGAAGGCGTCGAGCTCAGGGTGATCGGCGAACCGTCCGCCGACGAATCCGAGCGGCGCGTGAAGGCCGAACGGCTTTATATCGACGGCAACGAATACGCGCTGTATCCCGGCCGCGATTGATGGACGGGCTGCTGGCGGCGCTGTCACAGTCCGACATCGCAACCTATCTGCGGTTTTCCCGCTGGGGCTACGCGGCGGTGAACACTACGCATGTCTTTGGCATCGCGCTTCTGGTGGGCGCGATCGTGCCGCTCGATCTCCGGCTGATGGGCGCGTGGCGGTCGGTGGCCCATCGGGATCTGGCGCGCGTGCTCATCCCTGTCGCCGCGGCAGGGCTGGTGATTGCTGTGACGACGGGGTTCTTGCTGTTCAGCACGCGCGCGGGCGAATATGCGGGCCTGACCGTGTTCTGGATCAAGATGGCGTTGGTCCTTCTGGGCGGGGCGTCGGCCGTGGTCGCGCATCTGCGCTATGGGCGATGGCTCGCGACGGCGGGCCGTCGCCAGCTGTTCCGTATCGGCGCGCTTTCAATGATATGCTGGCTCGGCGTGCTCACCGCCGGGCGCATGATCGCCTTTTCCGAGGCATCGTGACCGCGTGGGCCGGTCAGGTTTGCCCGCGATCAAGATTGAGCCGCGTCGCGATCATCGCGCGGGTGTTCGCGATCCCGTAAAGCTCCACGAACGAGCCGAAACGCGGTCCTGCGCTCTGGCCGAGCAGCACCTCGTAAAGCGCGCGGAACCAGTCGCGCAGCGGCTCGAATTTGTGCGTCTTGCCGATCTCGTAGACCACCGCCTGGATGTCCTCGCCGGCGGCGTCCTCGGGCAGATCGCCAAGGCGCTGGTGAAGCTCGGTGATCGCCGCGCGCTCGCGCTCATCCGGCGCGCGGAAGCTCTTCGCCGGCTCGACGAAATCGCGGTAATAGGCGATGGCATAGCCCACCATGCGGTCGAGTTCCGGCGCGCTTTCCGGCGTCGCGCCCGGCGCGTAGCGGCGGATGAAGCCCCACAGCGTCTCCTTGTTCTCCGCGTGCGAGGCGCTGACGAGGTTGAGCAGCAGCGAAAAGCTGATCGGTGCGCTCAATTCCGGCGGATCACCCAGATGGATGTGCCAGACCGGGTTGCCGACCTTCTCCTTCGGCGTCTGCTCCGGGTACTTCCCCAGAAAGGTCAGGTACTCGTCGACGGTCTTCGGGATTACGTCGAAATGGAGCTTGCGCGCCGATTTCGGCTTCTGGAACATGAACATGCTCAAGCTTTCCGTGGAGGCGTAGGTCAGCCATTCGTCGATGGTCAGCCCGTTGCCCTTCGACTTGGAGATTTTCTCGCCCTTGTCGTCGAGAAACAGCTCGTAGTTGAAGCCTTCCGGCGGGCGCGCCCCGAGCGCGCGGCAGATCTTGGAGGACAGGTTGACCGACTCGATCAGATCCTTGCCGGCCATCTCGTAATCCACGCCGAGCGCGGCCCAGCGCAGCGCCCAGTCCGCCTTCCACTGGCACTTGACGTAGCCGCCGGTGATAGGCGTTTCGACATATTCGCCCGTGTCGGGATCGACATAGGTGATGATGCCGTTCTCCACGTCGCGGTCCACGAGCGGCACCTGCAAAACGCGGCCGGTGCGCGGGCAGATGGGCAGGAAGGGCGAATAGGTCTTGCGCCGCTCCTCGCCCAGCGTCGGCAGGATGATGTCCATCACCTCGTCATAAACGGCAAGCATCTTCAGCAGTGTTTCGTCGAACAGACCGTCGCTATAGCACGAGGTCGAGGAATAGAATTCATACTCGAAGCCGAACCGGTCGAGGAACCGGCGCAGGCGCAGGTTGTTGTGCGCGGCAAAGCTCTCGTGCTCGTCGCTGAACGGGTCAGGCACGCGCGACAGCGGCAGGCCGAGATAGGCTTCCATCTGCTCGCGGTTCGGCACGTTTTCGGGCACCTTGCGCAGCCCGTCCATGTCGTCGGAAAAGCAGATCAGCCGTGTGGGCAGGCCGGTGAGCACCTGGAAGGCGTGGCGGACCATGCTGGTGCGCGCGACCTCGCCGAAGGTGCCGATATGCGGCAGGCCGGAGGGGCCATAGCCGGTCTCGAAGATCACGACGTCCGGCGCGCCGTCCTTCTCGAACCGCTTGATGAGCTTGCGCGCTTCCTCGAAGGGCCACGCCTTGCTCTCGCGCGCGGCCTCGATCATCGCGGCGGCGGATGCGTCGAACGCGGTCGATTCGGGCGGAACGGACATGGCTTCGGCCTTCGGCTCTTGCGGGGGCATGCGCTGGAATTGCGCGCAAGTTAGGCCCGGGCGGCGGCGGCGTCAATTGCGCCTGCGCGGCGAAGCTGTGCTTGATCGCGCGCGGCAAAGCGTTACAAACCGACGAAGGTCATAGTGATTGCATCCCGCCTGCCGGGCGTCGGAGAAAGGGAAGGCTCATGCCGGAAAACACGTCAGGATCGGGGGCCGCAGCGGTCACCGACATTCAGGAAGCCCTGATCTTCGCAATGGTGACGATCGCCGCGGTGGATCGGGAAATCTCCGACAGCGAACTCCAGCGCATCGGACGCATCGTCAGCCATCTGCCGGCGTTCCGCGGCTTCGATCTCGAGACGCTGGTCCCTACCGCCGAGGCCTGCGGCAACATGCTGAGCACGGATGATGGGCTGGACCGCGTGCTCGACAAGATCGCGACCACGGTGCCTGCGCGATTGCGCGAGACGGCCTATGCGCTGGCCGTGGAAATCGCGGCCGCCGATCTGTCGGTGAGCGCGGAAGAGGCGCGTTTCCTGGAGATGCTCGCCGACCGGCTGGGGTTGGACAAGCTGAACACCGTCGCCATCGAGCGGGGCGCCCGGGCGCGCCACGTCAAGATCTGACGCACCCCCGGCTCTCGCCGTTGCCGTAAGCGCTGCCTATATCCTCGGCATCGGATCGGCAAACCTGGAGGCTCGATCCACGGGGAGAGTGACCATGGGCGAGTTGAGTCAGACCACCGAAACGATTCTGCGGCTGAGCGCGTTCATCGGTATTTTCGCCGTTATGGCGCTCATCGAGCTGGGCGCGCCGCGGCGCGAATTGCACCATTCCAAGCCGCGCCGCTGGCTGACCAATCTGAGCATTTCCGGGGTCAACGCCCTGCTGCTGCGGTTGATGGGCATGCTCGCCGTGCCGGTCGCGGCGGTGGCGGCCGCCGAATGGGCGCGCATCGCCGGCTGGGGGGCGTTCAACCTGCTGGGCTGGCCGTTCTGGCTGGAAATCCTGATTTCGCTCGTGCTGCTCGACCTGGCGATCTACGGCCAGCACGTGCTGTTCCACAAGGTCCCGGCGCTGTGGCGGTTGCACCAGGTGCACCACGCCGATGTCGATTTCGACGTCTCCACGGCGCTGCGCTTTCACCCCATCGAGATCGCGCTGTCGATGCTCATCAAGATCGCGGTCGTGCTGGCGCTGGGTGTGCCGGCGATCGCGGTGGTGCTGTTCGAGATCATCCTGAACGGCTGCGCCATGTTCAACCACGCCAATATCAACCTGCCGGGCTGGCTCGACCGGACCTTGCGCCGCGTGCTGGTGACACCGGACATGCACCGCGTGCATCACTCCGCCATCCCGCGCGAGACGGATTCCAATTTCGGCTTCAACCTGTCCATCTGGGACCGGATATTCCGCACCTATCGCCCCCAGCCGGAGGCGGGACATCGCGACATGACCATCGGCCTCGGCGAGTACCAGAGCGAAGACCCGACACGCTTCGGCTGGAGCCTCTTCCTGCCGTTCCGCGGCAAGCGCGCGCCAGAGCGCGATCCGAAAAGTGGGGACCGGT
>JBKGZY010000212.1:0-4403 GCA_046543175.1 Dichotomicrobium sp. | reverse complement strand
AGAACCGCGTGTAGACCGACAGCGCGCCGTAGCCGCCCGTCTCGTCGTCATAGTCGCCGGAAATTCCGCCGGAAAGCGTCACGTCGCATCCGCCGCAATGCCAGCGGGCAAAGCCGCCGAGCCGGTGCGAATCGAATTCGCGGTTCCCCGAGGCTGCCGCCTCCGGACCGATGGACAGCGCCGAGAGGGGCTTCAGACCAAGCTTGAGCGCGCCGGAATAGGACTCGTGCACCGTGGCGTATGAGGCGTCCGCGCTGAACCAAAGCCACGATGCCAGATCGAACCAGCTTTCCACGGCGAGCTTCGCCCCAAGATGTGCCCCGGCCAGATCATTGTCTGGGTCCGGCGGCGCCATCTGCTGGTCCTCATAGGCGAGACCGGCGAACAGCTTCGCTGTCATCGCGCCCATGCCGAACTGCCAGCCGGCGAGCACCTCGGCCTGCACCACATCGGCGCGGCGGCGGATATCGGCACCCAAACCGGATTTCGTTTCTACGCCGCCCGTATACGAGTATTGGCCAGCGCCACCATAAAGCCGCAAGCGCGGACCGTCGCGGTCGAGGCCGCCCGGCGCGAGCGTAAACCCGCCATAGTTGAACAGCGCGCTACCGGCGGCGCTTGTCCCGGCGAAGGCATCGGCGCGGCCACCGAGCCACTCGTATCCCGCCAGATCCGGACTCAACAGAGCGGAAAAATCCAGCGCCTTCACCGGCGAGGTCGAAACAGCGGCCAGAAGTACGGCCGAGATCAATGCCCCCCTCAGCCGGCGCGCATATGTGCGCCGGCACACACATCCCCGTGCCCCTATCATTTTTTACGCCTACGCTTAACTCGTGCTGAGTGGATTTACACATTTCGTGAATTTGCTGTCAATTCCCGGCGTCTGCGGGCCGCCCGACGCAATCACGCCACAGGAAGCGCGCATCCTGCCGCATTCGCGTTACATTTATCGGGGAAGCGCTTGACGGGGCGGCGACAGCCCCGCTTTCAAGACGTGGAGTTGGGCGGAGACCGGAGAGGAGCATTCCGGACCGGCGAGCACGGGCAGCTTGGAGCGTATGAGTTACACGAGATTGGGGACTGTGCGACGGCTCGTCGGCGCGATTGGGATCTCGGCGCTGGTGCTCGCCCTGGCGGGTTGCGGCGGGTCCGGGCTGCCGGAATTTTCCAAGGCGACGCAGGCGGCCAGCCAGTCATCGGATCATGTCACGGTCGGCGATCCGCCCGTGCGCCTTGCCGTGAACGATGTCGGGGAGGGCCGCCCGGTCGTCTTTCTCCACGGCCTCGGCACGAACAGCTACACATGGCATCGTATCCTGCCGGCGCTTGCCGAGCGCTACCGGGTCATCACGATCGATCTCAAGGGGTTCGGCGCCTCGGAGAAGCCGCTCGAAGGGGATTACACCGTCCGGGCACAGGCCGATCTCGTGAAGGAGGTCATCGCCCGCAAGCAGCTTCGCGATGTCACGCTGGTGGGCCATTCCTACGGCGGCGGGATCTCGCTCCTGCTCGCCCTCGACGACAAGAAGGCGCAGCGCAAGCGCATCAGCCGCCTCGTCCTGCTCGACAGCATCGCCTACCCGCAGACGACCCCGCTGTTCTTCGACCTGATCCAGCTTCCGGTCATCGGCGATCTCAGCGTGTCGATGATCCCGCCCGAGGTGCAGATCGAACAGGCGCTGCGCCTGGCCTACGAACAGGAAAGCGCAGTAACGAAAGAGGCCATTGCGCAGTATTCCGCACCGCTCCACACCGCCGGCGGCAAGCACGCGATCATCGAGACGGTGCGCCATATCGTGCCGGACAATATCGAAACGATTGCGCGGCAGTACCCGGAAATCACCGTGCCGACGCTTGTCGTGTGGTGCGATCAGGACCGCGTCGTGCCGGTCGCGCTCGGGCGGCAGTTGGCGGAGAACATGCCGCATGCGGGCTTGCAGATCGTGCGCGGCTGCGGGCACGCCCCGCAGGAGGAAAAGCCCGAAACGACGCTCGAGATCATCGCGGCGCATCTGCGCGGGGACCACGACGATCAACTCGGCGCGAAGACGAACTGAGGCGAGTTGCAGTTCGCATCCCCGGGAATCTGTCAACAGCCCGTGGCGCCATGCTTCGGCTCGATGCCGCGGCATGAGGGACGCTGTTGACACCGGCGCAACGCGGGCCGTAACCCTTGCGGCAAGCGAGCCGCGCCACCGGCGGCGCCAACACAGGCAACACGACATGACGCTCCCGCCCCGACCGGAAACCCGCCCGTCCAACCCGCATTTCTCCTCCGGCCCCTGCGCGAAGCGTCCCGGCTGGTCGCTCGACGTCCTGCGCGGCGCGCTGATCGGCCGGTCGCACCGCGCAAAGGAAGGCAAGGCGCGGCTCAAGGCCGTGATCGGGAAGTCGCGCGAGATCCTGCGCATCCCTGCCGACTACCGCATCGGCATTGTGCCTGGGTCGAACACCGGCGCGTTCGAGGCGGCCTTGTGGTCGCTGCTCGGCGCGCGCGGCGTGGACGTGCTGGCCTGGGAGAGCTTCGGCAGGGGGTGGGCGAAGGACGTGCTCGAGCAGCTCCGGCTGGAGGATGTCAACGTCTACGACGCCGCGTACGGCGCGCTTCCCGATTTCACCCGGGTGAGCTTCGATCGCGACGTGGTGTTCGTGTGGAACGGCACTACCTCGGGCGTGCGCATCCCCAGCGCCGACTGGATCACCGACAACCGCGAGGGGCTTACGCTGTGCGACGCCACATCGGCGGTGTTCGCGCAGGAGCTGGACTGGTCGAAGCTCGATGTCACGACATGGTCCTGGCAGAAGGTGCTCGGGGGGGAAGCCCAGCACGGCATGATCGTCCTGTCGCCGCGGGCGGTCGAGCGGCTGGAGAGCTACACGCCGCCCTGGCCGCTGCCGAAAATCTTCCGGCTGACCAAGGACGGGCAACTCGACGAAGGCATCTTCGAGGGCGCGACGATCAACACGCCGTCCATGCTGTGCGTCGAGGACCACCTCGACGGGCTGGTCTGGGCGGAGAGCATCGGCGGGCTGCCCGCGCTGATCGCTCGCGCGAACGACAATCTCGGCGTGATCGCGGACTGGGTAAAGCGGACCGACTGGGCGGATTTCCTCGCCGAAGCGGCGAGCGTGCGCTCCAACACCTCGGTGTGCCTGAAGATCGTCGATCCGGAGGTCGCGGACATGGAGGCCAACGGCCGCGAGGCGATCGCCCGCGACATCGCCGCGCTGCTGGCGGATGAAGGCGTCGCCTACGACATCGCCTCGCACCGCGACGCGCCGGCGGGACTGCGCATCTGGACCGGCGCGACGGTCGAGAAAGCCGACCTCGAAGCGCTGACGCCCTGGCTCGACTGGGCGTTCGCCGCCGCGAAACACGCGCGCGGGTAATGTCCTGCCTTGAGTTGCTGCTTTCGACCCGTTTCAGGCCCCTGAAACGTCAGGTGTCGGTCTGCGAGCGGGCCAAAGCCCGCTCCGCCATGCGCCTTTGCCGCTACTTGCGGATCGCGACAGCCTGCAAGTACTGGGCATCGAACGCCAAGGTGCCGTCGGTTGCTGCGTTGTAGCGCTGAAACACGGCGGCGAGATCATTCTTCAAACACTCCTGCGCGCGCGCATCGGTCATTTGCAGCGCGCGTTTGGTCGGCCCGAAGCACTTGCAGAACGTGTCCACCGCGTGCGCGATGGAACGAAGATACGCCCGATTGGTGCGCTTCTCGCTCGAGATCGACGTCGTGCCGACACCGAGCAGTTCCTCGAGGCCGCTCTCGGTTCCCCATCGTTGCGGCGGGTGCAGTCCGGGCGGCGGCGGCATGTAGCGCGCATGGACGGCGAAGAAATCCTTGCCGAAATGTTCGGGCATCCAATTGGCGAGCGCGATCCGTCCGCCGGGCCGGCAGACGCGTAGCAGTTCGGATGCCGCCTTCTCCTGGTCCGGTGCGAACATTACGCCGAACACAGAGACCACCACGTCAAAGCTGGCGTCGGGAAACGGCAAAGCCTGGGCATCCGCGACCTGGAAATCGATCACGACCCCCTCGGCGGCGGCGCGCTGGCTTGCCCGCTCTATCAAGGCCGGCACGTAGTCGATGCCGGTTACCTCGCAATAGCGGCGCGCGGCGACGAGTGCGGTATTGCCGCTGCCGCAGGCCACGTCCAGCACGCGCTCCCCGGCGTGCGGGTCGGCCGCCTGGCAGAGTGTTTCGCTGACAGGCACGATCTGGCGGGAGATCTCGTGGAAATCGCCTGTGGCCCAGGTCGCCCGCTGCCGCTCGGTGAGGGCGCGACAATCTGGATGGACTTCGTCCTGCATGCTGTCCTCCTCGCAGTTGTGCTTGTCCACGGCATCCTAGTGGTCCGATTCAGACATTTGCCTCCCCTTGCAGCACCCGCCCGAGCAAATG
>JBKGZY010000211.1:0-4435 GCA_046543175.1 Dichotomicrobium sp. | reverse complement strand
CGCGTGCGCCTCTGCCTCCTCGGCCGTCAGGCGCGGCGGCAGCGGCGTTTCGCGCTGGCGCACGACCCTGTGTATCCCGGACCGCTCGGAAGGTCCGCGCGTGAAGGCGTCGTCCAGCCCGAGGGCGGCCTGCGTTCCGCCGATCAACTCCATGTAGACGCGCGCCAGCAATTCGCTGTCGAGCAGCGCGCCGTGCTTGGTGCGCTCGCTCAGATCGATCCGGTAGCGCTTGCACAGCGCATCCAGGCTGTTCGGCCCCGCCGGATGCTTGCGCCGCGCCAGCACCAGCGTGTCCACGATCCGGTCAGAGGGGATCGGATCGCGCGGCAGCAGCGCCAGCTCGGCGTTCAGGAAACCGATATCGAAGCTGGCATTGTGGATGACGAGCGTGGAGTCCGCGATGAATTCGAGGAACGGGTCCGCGATGTCGGCGAAGACCGGCTTGTCGGCGAGAAATGCGTCGGACAGGCCGTGGACCTGCTGCGCCTCGTGCGGCACGTCGCGCCCGGGGTTGATGTAGCAGTGGAACTCCCGGCCGCTGGGCACGTAGTTCATCAGCTCGATGCAGCCGATCTCGATGATCCGGTGGCCCTGCTTCGGGTCGAGGCCGGTGGTTTCGGTATCCAGCACGATCTCGCGCATCGCTCCCCTCCCTCGCGCCGCGTCAGGATGCAACATCCATCTCCCGCCACACGGCGATCTTTTCGCCTTCGCGCTCCCGGAGTTTAGCGATGATGCGGTCGAGTTGCGCCTGCGTTGCCGGAATGGGGCCGCTGCTGTCCACAAGGAAGTCGGCGCGGGCGCGCTTTTCCGCATCCGGCATCTGCCGGCCGAGCAGATCGCTGATCTTTTCCGGGGTCATGCCGCGGCGGGACGCCAGCCGCTGGCGCTGCACCTCTTCCGGGGCGCTGATGACGATGACGGCGTCGACGAGCGCGTCGGCGCCCGATTCGTAGAGCAGCGGGATGTCCAGCACGGCGAGCCGCGTACCGCGCGCGTGTTCGGCCAGGAGGAAGTCGCGCTGCTTCGCCCGCACCATCGGGTGTACGATGGCCTCCAGCCTCGCCAGCGCCTCGGGCGAACCGGCAATCGCCGCGCCGAGACGCTGGCGATCCACCCGCCCGTCCTGCACGACGCCGGGAAAGGCCTGTTCGATCCGCTCGACCGCCTCGCCCTCGTAGAGCGCGTGGACGGCGGCATCGGAGTCGAACACCGGAATCCCCCGGCTTTTCAGGTGGTTCGCGGCGGTGGTCTTCCCCATCGCGATCGATCCGGTCAGGCCGACGATCATCATCGGTTGGCATCGTCCCGTTCGATATCCGCGACGAGCCGGGCGCGAAGCTCCGGCGTCACCTCGGGCCGGGTGCCGAACCAGCGCGCGAAGCCGGGCACCGCCTGATGCAGCAGCATCCCGAGCCCGTCCACGGTCCGCAGGCCCCGCGCCTGCGCCGCGCGCAGCAGTTCGGTTTGCAGCGGCACGTAAACGATGTCGGTGACGACGGCATCGGGGGGCAGTTCGGACAGGCCGATGTCCAGCGCCGGCGCGCCGTCCATGCCCAGCGATGTCGTGTTCACCAGCAGCGCGCAGCCCGACAGCATCGCGGCCCGATCCTCCCAGGCCACCGGCCGGACCGCCGGGCCGAAGGCGTCTGCCAGATGCTGGGCCTTCGCCTTGGTGCGGTTGGCGATGCGGATTTCGGTGAAGCCGCGGTCGATCAGCCCCTTGAGAACCGCGCGCGCCGCGCCGCCCGCCCCGAGGACGGCCGCACGGCTGCCGGCATCCCAGCCGGGCGCGCCGGCGTCGAGATTGGCGAGAAAGCCGTAAACGTCGGTGTTGGCGCCGACAAGCTGCCCGTCTTCGAGCCAGACCGTGTTCACCGCCCGGACCGCTTCGGCGCTCGGATCGCGCCGGTCGACGAGCTGATAGGCGAGTTCCTTGTGCGGGACGGTCACATTGGCCCCGACCAGCCCGTTCGCGGCGAACGCGTCAAAAAAAGCGGGCACGTCTTCCGGCGGGACCGCCTGCTTGTCGTAGCGGCCGGGAAGATCGTACTTTTCGAGCCAATAGCCGTGGATCAGCGGCGAACGCGAATGCGCCACCGGCCAGCCGATGACACAGGCATGCGGAGACGTGTCGGCAGCAACTTCAGGCAAGAAGAATCCCCATCTCGCGCAGTTTCGCCAGAAGCGGCAGCAGCGGCAGGCCGAGGACGGTGAAATAATCGCCCTCGACGGTCTCGAAAAGCTGCACCCCCGCGCCTTCCAGGTGGTACGCGCCGACGCTGCCGAGCACCGGCGCGCCGGCAAGGCTCAGATAGCGGCCGACGAATTCCGGCGAAAAGTCGCGCATCGTCAGCGTGGCGGAATCGACGTGGCTCCAGAGATGCTGGCCGCCGCGGCACAGGCACACGGCCGAATGCAGTTCGTGTGTCTTGCCGCGCAGTTCGAGGAGCTGCGTGCGCGCCGCATCGAAATCAGCCGGTTTCTGCCAGACCTGGCCGCCAAACGCCAGCACCTGATCCGCGCCGATGACGACCGCGTCCGGGTTGGCGCTGCTGATATCGGTGGCCTTGGCGATCGCCAGAAGCTCCGCGATATCGCCGGGCTGGGTCACGTCGCCCTCGTCGTCCAGGGCGGCGCGTGCGCTGGCTTCATCGAGGTCGGAGGGAACCTGTTGAAACGCCACCCCGGCCGCGCCGAGCACGGACGCCCGCGCGGCGCTGGCCGAGGCGAGCATGAGAACGGGATCGGCGGCTTGCAGCCCCGCCGCGATGGGCGATGCGGTGTTCGTCATTGGCTTATCTCTCCGGGAGCAGGGGCCGGTCTATGATCCTCGAACCGGCGGATGATGTCGGCCGCGGTTTCCTCGATCGAGCGCCGGCTGACATCGATGACCGGCCAGCCATGCCGCTGGCACAGGCGCCGCGTGAACGCGATCTCCTCCTTGATGCGGTCCATGTCGACATAGTCCTGGAGCCGCCCGTCGTTGAACGACATGACGCGGTTGCGCCGGATTTCGGCGAGGCGCTCGGCCGAAGCCGTGAGCCCGACGACGAGCGGATGCGTCGCCTCTTCCAGCGTTTGCGGCACCGGCATGTCCGGAACGAGCGAGACATTGGCGGTCTTGTAGCCGCGATTGGCGAGATACACGCTGGTCGGCGTCTTCGAGGTCCGGCTGATGCCCACCAGAACGATATCGGCGTCGTTCAGTGTTTCGGTGTTCTGCCCGTCGTCATGCATCATGGAAAACTGCATGGCGTCCACGCGCCGGAAATAGTCGGCATCCAGCACATGCTGGCCGGCGACCACCGGCGTCGAGGCCGTCCCGAGATAGGCCCCGAAGGCGTGCAGCACCGGCTCCAGCACCGCGATGCAGGGCAGCCCCAGCGCCTTGCACTGCTTCTTGAGCTCGCGGCCGAGATCGGCGTTGACGATGGTGTAGAGCACGATCCCCGGATTCGCCTTGATCTTCTCCACCACCTCGGCGAGGTGCGCGCGCGTGCGAATGAGCGGGTGAACATGATGGATGGCGCGGATCAGCGAATACTGAACCGTCGCCGCCTTGGCGATCATGGTCAGCGTCTCACCCGAGGAATCGGAGACCAGGTGGAGGTGAAACGACTTCTGCGGCGCCTCTTTCTGCATGTCTGGTTCCGTCATGGGCCGGCGCGCGCGCCGGCATCCGGTTTTCGCGATCGCCCGATTTTATGGCGCGACTACCATGAAGAGTCTCGCCCGATCCGCCCGCAGGTTCAAGGGCGTGAACGCGAAAGGCAAATCCGTGCGCGCTTGCGGCGGCGAAAGACGAACGGGCCGCCTTGGCTGGCGAGATTGCGCGGCCAAGGGGCCAAGACCAGCCGTAGGCAGCAAGGCTTGGCGCATCTCGAGGCGACCATCAAACCCGTGGACCCGGATGACGATATTAGCAGTGTTGCGCTAAAAAAGCCCTACAAGCGCGTGACGCTGTTTCGCCGGGGCGAACGCGGGTGGTGGATGCGCTGGGCAAAGCGGAAAACAACACGCTCACCGGCACCGAGGTTGTAACCGCCATCATGGAAGCCGTGAGCGCGCTTGAGACGGGACGGCTGACAAATGGCCCTGCGCGCCAAATTCAGTCTCACCGACCTGCTGCAGTAAGGAACCGTGGAGCCGTTGGACATAGAGCACGACGTACGCGTGCGGCAAACTTGGTGATGCCGGAAAGCGTAAGGGGTGCATAGCAATTTAGTTAATCTATCGCCAATAAATCCAAAAATTTGTGATTTATGTAAAGAACCTCTCGTCCTTCCTTTAATCTAATGACAACCCCTATCCTCTCTAGCTCCTTCATGTATCTCGAAACTGTATTCCTGTGACCTAAACCTTTTTCAACCAGATCCGTGACACGCGTATATGGAAGAATAAATAGTGATTCTATAAGTTCTCGACTGTACAC
>JBKGZY010000210.1:0-4467 GCA_046543175.1 Dichotomicrobium sp. | reverse complement strand
TCCCGTCGCAGCACCCGTCCGAGCAAATGTCTGAATCACAAGGACCACTAGCAACATTGGTTGGAGAAAGGCATCATGACACCTTGGGAAATTCAGGCGGATGAGTTCGTCAACTGCAACTGCAGCTATGGCTGCCCCTGCCAGTTCAACGCGCTGCCGACGCATGGCAACTGCCAGGCCATCGCGGCGTTTGCGATCGGCAAGGGCCATTTCGGCGAGGTACGGCTCGACGGGCTGAACGTCGTGGGAGTCTTCGCCTGGCCGGGCCCCATTCACGAGGGCGACGGCGAGGCGTTCCTGATCGTCGACGAGCGCGCCGATGCGGACCAGCGCGCCGCCCTGCTCTCGATCCTCGCCGGCGAGAACACCGAGCCCGGCAAGACCGTCTGGAATGTCTTCGCCGCCACCTTCTCGAAAATCCATGAGCCGGCCTTCAAGCCGATCTCGATTGATATCGATGTCGAGAAGCGCACAGGCCGCGTGGCGGTCGAGGAGCTTGTCGAGATGAGCGGCGAGCCGATCCGCAACCCCGTGAGCGGGGAGGAACATCGAGCCCGCATCCAGATCGACGGTGGCTTCGAATACACCACCGCAGAGATGGGCAGCGGCTCGGGGCGAGCGAACGGCCCGGTGAAGCTGGACCTCAAGGACAGCTACGGCCAGTTCGCGCATATTCACCTGAACAATCACGGCATCGTTCGGTAGCCCGGAGACGCCGCTGTGACCACGAACGACATCACCACCACGGAGCGCCTGGTTAGAAGGGACAGGACGATCACGCTTGCCGGCCTGATTGCCCTCACCCTGCTCGCATGGGCTTATGTCGCCACCGGCGCCGGCACCGGCATGAGCACGATCGCCATGACCACCTGGCGGTTTCCGCCGCCGGACGCGGCCGGCATGGCGACGGCGTGGAGCCCGGCCTACTGGGCGATCATGCTCGCCATGTGGTGGGTGATGATGATCGCGATGATGACGCCGAGCGCGGCGCCGATGATCCTGCTCTATGCCCGCGTCGCCCGCCACGCGCAGATGCGAGGGCAGGCGCCGGCGAGCACGCTGCCCACCTTCGTCTTCGCGCTCGGCTATCTCGCCGCCTGGCTCGGCTTCAGCGTGCTCGCGACGGCGGCGCAATGGGGGCTGGAGAAGGCGGGGCTGGTGCACGCCATGCTGATGTGGAGCACGAACACCACCCTCACCGCCCTGCTGCTGATCGCCGCCGGCCTGTTCCAGTTTACGCCGGTAAAGGCGGCCTGTCTGGCGCATTGCCGCGCGCCGGCGGCCTGGCTCGCGCGCCGATGGCGCCCCGGGCGCGCCGGCGCGTTCACGATGGGCGCGGCGCACGGCGCCTACTGTCTCGGCTGCTGCTGGGCGCTGATGGCGCTGCTGTTCGCCGGCGGCATCATGAATCTGGTTTGGATCGCGGGGCTGGCGGTCGTCGTGCTGGTCGAGAAGCTCGCGCCTTGGGGCGAACGCTTCGGCTTCGCCCTCGGCATTCTCTTGGCGGGCGCCGGGTTGTGGCTGCTGGCCGGACACGGCCTCTTCTGATACGGCCCTGTTTAGCGCGCAGGATGCTTAGTTCCGGCATGCCTGCGCGCTATCCGCGTCTCGCGGATCACGATGTAGAGGCCGCTGGCGATGATCACGGCCGCGCCCGCATAGGTCCAGCCATCGGGAATCTCGCCCCAGACGAGCCATCCGAGCAGGCTCGCCCAGATCAGCGCCGTATAGTCGAAGGGCGCGACGATCGCGGCCGGCGCCAGACGGAAGGCCTGGCTGATCAGCGTCATGCCCAGCGTCCCGAACACCGCCATCACGGCAATGACCGGAAGATGCGCGATCTGCGGCGCCTGCCACACCGCGGGCACGACAAGCCCGCCGAACAGCGCGGGAAACAGCGCGACATAAAACATCATCGTCCAGAGGTTCTCGTCCCGGCCGATCCAGCGCGCGCTGATCATCATCAAGGCGTAAAGCAGTGCGGTCGCCACCGGGAACAGGGAGGCGGGATCGAACGCCGCCGCGCCCGGACGCACGATGATCAGCACGCCGATGAAGCCGGCGGCCACCGCCGCCCAGCGGCGCCAGCCCACATGTTCCCGCAGCAAGGGCGCCGAGAGCGCGGTAATGAAGATCGGCGCGGCGAACACCAGCGAGGTCGCCTCGGCCAGAGGCAGATATTTAAGCCCGGTGAAGAAGGCATAGGCTGCGCACAACAGCAGGACGCCGCGCAGCGCATGGACGGAAAGGCGCCGCGTCCGCAGCCCGGCGGGGCCGCTTATCGTCAGCACCGCCGCCGTGATCATCGGCACGGCCAGCAGATTGCGCATGAACACGATCTGGAGCGGCGGGTAATGGGCGGTCAGCGACTTGGCGATCGCGTCGTTCACGACAAGGCAAAGGACGCCCACGCATATCGTGGCGATCCCCTGCACGTTTGACCGCGCTTCGCCAGCGCTTCTCGAAGCTGTGCTCACTGTGAAACAACCCTGGCCAAGTGGTCGCAGCGGACAGCGGCGGCCGCGCGCGGCGCTCATTGCGGCTGCGTGATCGTAAAGGCGTAGCAGACCCGGCCCGGCTCGTGGCGCCAGAACTGGGCGCTATCCCGCCCGGCGCGAGGAACGCCCCTGTCGGAATCCGTCTCGAAGCGCGCGCAAAGCCGGTAGGCCATTGAGTCTTTCCCGGCAATATATTCGTATATCTCGCCGGAAACCGGGTCGCGGATGTCCGCGAAATGGCGTGGTTCGCGTTCGAGGTCAGCGAGTTGCTCGGGGAGCCGTCCGTGCGCACGGTGATAGTTTTCGATGGCCGCCGAGAGACGCTGAAGATCGGCGATGCGCTGCGCATCGAGCCGCTCGCGGCGGATCTCCCACGGCGAGCCGATGACGATGAACGCCGCGACGGTCGTGATCGCCACCACCAGCGCGGCCAGGCCGGCGAAAAGGCGCGCGCGGCGGCTCATGCCCCGGTCTCCCGTGACGAGGCGACGCGTTCATCGGAAGGCTGCGCGGCAACCTGTTCGTCCCGGCGCATCTCGCCGAAGAAATAGGCGAAGATGCCGCCGGCAATCACACCGACAATCGCGACCTTGAGCACGAAACGGATCGTCAGTTCGCCGCCCAGCGCATTGTAAATAAGCGTGATCATATCGCCGCTGAGCACCAGCCCCGCGATGAACAGGGTCATATAGGTCAGCCATCTGCGCGGCGGCGAGCGGAGTAACTGCGGGTTGCGCGGAATTTGCTTTTCAATGGCCCGCAAGGCGACGAGGAACAGCGGAAAGCATACCAGAAGCGAGGCGAGCGACCAGCGGATCTGGCTGAAATAGCCGTGGCCGCGGCCTTCGACGGGGTCGGGAAAGGCGACATCCACGAAGCGGAATCCGATATTGCCGACGGCCAAGGCGCTGGCGTACAGCGCCGCAAAGAAAACCAGATAGAGAAAGACCTCCCGGGCCGACAGATACGGCTTCGGCCGGGGAACCGGAACGGGAAAATCGATATCGGCGAACTCGCCCAGCGCCGCGTCGATGTCCTCCGGCGGCCAGCCCGCCCCGTGCAGCGCCTGCCGGATGTCGTTGCGGCCGCGGCCCTGCGTCAACGCCTGCCGCGTGAAGTCCACGAGTCTCTGGTCCATCGTCTGCCTGCTCCCGATGACGCTGCGACACTACAGGGCGTGATGCCATCTGCTGGGTTGAATCCATCACACAGCGGAGATGAACAAGGGGAATGTGCGAATCGGATCACTATAGCGTTCTCTGAACGGATTGAATCGGTCCCCTGTCATCGCGAACGCAGTGATTCCGAAGGCGGGCGCGGAAGCGACGAAAATGCGACAAAACAAGAACTTAGAGCCTGTTCAGCGGCTCGGATTTCGTTGAACAGCCGGCTAGGTATCACCGCTTGCGAGCGATGCGCCTGCGACCCTGGGGTGTTTCAGCCGTCCCTGCCCTATAATTCTTTGCGGAAATAGACCCGGTCGAACCCGGCTTCGCGACGGCGGCCGATCTCGACGAAGCCGCGCGCGGGATAAAACGACAGGGCTTCGGACATCTTCGCATTCGTGTAGAGTTCGACGGTGCTCAGGCCGTGCTCGCGAGCAATTGCTTCGCCGTGCCGTAATAGTTGCGTGCCGACGCCCTGCCCCTGCGCGGCCGGGGAGACCGCCAGGTTTTCGATGTGAAGATGGTCCCTGCGAGGGTAGAGGACCATAAAACCTACGACCCGGCCTTTCGGATCGACCGCGACGTCGATAATGCCATCGGCAATCTGGCGTACGAAGTCGGCCACCATCGGAGCCGGCTCGCGACCGATCGGGGCCACGAATTTCTCATAGGCCGCGCGTGCACAGGCCCGCACGGGACCGGCATGTCCGGCATCAGCCTTGCGGATGGTGATTTCGGCGCTCACTGCGGATCGCGCTCCCCAGCATTGTGGTGCGCGCAGGATAATACCGCTGTCATCGTTT
>JBKGZY010000021.1:0-20655 GCA_046543175.1 Dichotomicrobium sp. | reverse complement strand
TGGGTGCGGCTCTATCGCCTCTTTTCGGCGTAGTCCTCGAAGTCGAAACGCTCGCCGCTTGCCGTGCAGTCCGGGCTGGCGAGGTCGAGAAACAGCGGCACGACCGCTTCAGGGGCCTTGAGCGTGGCGGGGTCTTCTCCGGGATAGGCCTTGGCGCGCATCGCCGTGCGTGTCCGGCCGGGATTGATGATGTTCACCTTCACCGGCGTGTTGGCCGTCTCGGCCGCGTAGGTCAGGGCGACCGTCTCGAGTGCTGCCTTCGAGGTCGCGTAAGGCCCCCAGTAGGCGCGCGGGCTGCGCGCCACGCCGGACGACACGAAGATGGCTCGGCCGGCGTCGGAGCGGCGCAGCAGCGGATCGAGCGTGCGGATCAGCCGGATATTCGCCGTGACATTGATTGCCATCACCTCGTCCCAGTCGCCGTCCTGGATATGCGATACGGGCGTGAGCGGCCCGAGAATCCCCGCATTGGCGACGAAGATGTCGATATGCGGCCAGCGCTGATAAAGCGTCGGGCCGAGCGCGTCGATTTTCTCGCCGTGTTTGAGGTTGAGCGTGATCAGCGAGCAGGCGCCGCCCTCGGCCTTGATGGCGTCGTCCAGCTCCTCCAGCCCGCCTCTGGTGCGGCCGAGCGCGATGACATGCGCGCCAGCGCGGGCAAAACCCAGCGCGACGGCCCGGCCGATCCCGCGCGATGCGCCGGTGATAAGGGCGGTACATCCGGCAAGGCGCTGGCCGGTCTCGGCTGGCGGCGTTTCGGCGTCGGACATGGGAGGAAGATTTCCGGGTTAGCTCGCCTCGGCGAGCAGCGAGAGCTGGCGGTGCGGCTGGTTGTCGTCCTGGTCGACCAGGCGCGTGGGGTAGTCGCCGGTGAAATAGTGGTCGGCGAATTGCGGATTGACGGGATCGCGCCTGTCGTAGCCCAGCGCGCGGTAGATGCCGTCGACCGACAGGAAGGCGAGACTGTCGACGCCGATAAACTCGCGCATTTCCTCCAGCGTGTGATGCGCGGCGAGCAGCTTGGCCTTTTCCGGCGTGTCGATGCCGTAGAAGTCGGGATAGGCGATGGGCGGGCAGGCGACGCGCAAATGCACTTCCCGCGCCCCTTTTTCGTAGAGCATCTGCACGATCTTGATCGAGGTGGTCCCGCGGACGATGCTGTCGTCGATCAGCACGATGCGCTTGCCCCGGATCGCGGCGCTGTTGGCGTTGTGCTTGAGCTTCACGCCGAGCTTGCGGATGCGCTGCTCCGGTTCGATGAAGGTGCGCCCGACATAGTGGTTGCGGATGATGCCCAGCTCGAACGGCAGCCCCGACGCCTCGGCGTAGCCGATGGCGGCGGGAACGCCGGAATCCGGAACCGGCACGACCATATCGACATCGGCGGGCGACTCCTGGGCGAGCTGCTTGCCGAAATTCTTGCGGACCTCGTAGACGCTGCGCCCGCCTACGATGGAATCGGGGCGAGAGAAATAAATGTATTCGAACAGGCAGGGACGTGGCGCGCGCGGAGGGAAGGGCCGGTGGCTCTCAATCCCGTCCTCGGAGATGACGACGATCTCGCCATTGTCCACTTCGCGCACGAACTCCGCGCCGATGATGTCGAGCGCGCAGGTTTCCGAGGCGAACACGTAAGCGCCGTCGAGCTTGCCGAGCAAGAGCGGGCGCAGGCCCAGCGGGTCGCGCGCGCCGATCAGCTTCTTGTTCGTCACGGCGACGAGCGCGTAGCCGCCCTCGATTTGCAGCAGCGCCTCGATGAACCGCTTCACAAGGCGCTTCTTCCGGCTGCGCGCCACCAGGTGCATGATGACTTCCGTGTCCGAGGTGGACTGGCAGATCGCGCCGGATGCGATCAATTCGTCGCGGATGCGCAGCGCATTCGTGATGTTGCCGTTATGCGCCAGCGCGAACCCGCCGCCCGACAGGTCGGCGAACAGCGGCTGGACATTGCGCATCACGGTCTCGCCGGTGGTGGAATAGCGCACATGGCCGACGGCGGCATGCCCGCGCAGACGGTCAACGACGGATTTCTTGGTGAACTGGTCGCCGACGAGCCCCAGCCGGCGCTCGGAATGGAAGTGCTCGCCGTCGTAGGTCACAATGCCGGCAGCTTCCTGTCCGCGATGCTGGAGAGCGTGCAGCCCGAGGACGGTAAGCGGTGCCGCGTCCTCGTGGCCGTAAATTCCAAAGACGCCGCACTCCTCGCGGAGCTTGTCGGCGTCATGCATGGTGTCAGTGGCCATTGGCCAAGCCCCATCGCCCGTTGGAGCCGGGGTACGCAAAAACACCCCGATTGCATACACAGCACATATGCGCATTCACGCCGCGCACGCAACGTCAAAATGTCATTTTGGTGACACCTGAACACACCCTTGCACAGATTTCCGCCCTGAACGCTTAAGCCATCGACGCTTAGCCGGGCTCGCCGTCGTCGCGGAACACCGAGGCCGGATTGTCCGGGAGCAGTGAAATGATCGCCGATCCCGTGCTCTCGATCACCGGCAGCGAGCGCGCTTCCGTCACCCAGCGCGGATGGGTTTCCTTGGGCACCAGCATGCTCAGGAGTTCGAAGGCGATGACGACGAGGATCAGCCCGCGCGCCAAGCCGAACACGAAGCCCAGCGTGCGATCCAGCGCGCCGACACGGCTGTCCAGGATGTAATCGGAGATTCGCACCGTTATCAGGCTCACCACGATCAGCGTCACCAGGAAGACCGTCCCGATCAGGACACCGTCGGCCAGCATGGGCGGTTCGACATATTGCCGCGCCGTATCACGGTACGCGGGATAAGCGAACAGCGCGGCCACCGCGGCCAGCGCCCAGGAGACGATGGACAGCATTTCCCGCGTCAGCCCGCGCAGCATCGCAAGGAATGCGGAGATGAACATGATCAGAATCAGGATGACGTCGAGCCATTGAATTGGCATTACGCGGAAACCCCCTCTCCAAGCACGACAGCGCGAACTGGCCGTCGTCAGAGCCATTGAACCGTGTTGAAGCCCGCTGGCGGTTACGCGCCCGAAAGTTGCGCGGCCAGCGCCTTGAGATGCCCCATGCGGTCCAATCGCAGATCGCACGCGGTCTCGTCGATATCTCCAGACGCCGGCACGATGGCGGCGCCGAATCCCAGTTTGGCTGCTTCGCGCAGTCTTGTATCGGATTGGCGTACCGAGCGGATCGCGCCGGACAAACTGACCTCACCGAAATAAACGCAATCTTTATCAAGTGCAACGCCTGAAAGTGCCGATACGAGGGCGGCGGCGACGGCGAGATCGGCGGCGGGCTCGGCGACGCGCAGGCCCCCGGCCACGTTCATGTAAACGTCGTGCCCGCTGAGCCTGATACCGCAGCGCGCCTCCAATACCGCAAGCAGCATGGCCAGCCGGTTGGCGTCCCAGCCGACGACTGCGCGGCGCGGCGAGGGAAAGGCGGTCGGGGCGACGAGGGCCTGGATCTCGACCAGTAACGGGCGCGTGCCTTCCACGCCGGCGAAGACGGCCGCGCCGGGCGTTTTCTCCCCGCGGTCGCCGAGGAAGAGTTGGGACGGGTTCGCGACCGGGCGCAGCCCGTCGCCGCGCATCTCGAACGCGCCGATTTCGCCGGCGGGGCCGAAGCGGTTCTTCACCGAGCGGAGCAGGCGGTAATGCTGCGCGCTGTCGCCCTCGAAGTAGAGGACCGTGTCGACCATGTGCTCGACCACCTTCGGTCCGGCGATCTGGCCGTCCTTGGTGACGTGGCCCACGAGGACCAGCGTGCCGCCGGTGCGCTTGGCGTGGCTTATCAGCGCCTGGGCAGAGGCGCGCACCTGGCTGACGCTTCCGGGCGCAGAGTCCAGCGCGTCCGTCCAGAGCGTCTGGATGGAATCGATCACGATGAGATGCGCAGCCGGCTCGGCCTCGAGCGTGGCGACGATGCGCTCCACATTCGTTTCCGCCGCTACGCGCAACGGGGCCGCGGCGACGTCGAGGCGTTCCGCGCGCAGTCCGATCTGCTCGGCGGCTTCCTCGCCGGAGAAATAGAGCGCGTTGTGTCCGGCCTGCGCGATGGCCGCGGCGGTTTGCAGCAGCAGGGTGGATTTGCCGATCCCCGGATCGCCGCCCAGCAGCACGGCGGAACCGGGCACCAGCCCGCCGCCGAGCACGCGGTCCAGTTCCCCGATCCCGGTCGGCGCATGGGCGATCTGGCCGCCGCCTTCATCGAGGCGCAGCAGCCTGACGCCGCCCGGCTTTTTCGAGCGCGCGCGCTTGCCGCCGGACGGCGCCGCGCCGGGTTCCTCGCTGAGGGAATTCCAGTCGCCGCAGGACGGGCACTTGCCGGCCCAGCGCGGCGACGAGGCGCCGCAACTCTGGCAGACATAGACGCTTGTGGCCCTTGCCATGCGCGCCGATCCTTCACCCGCCGATATAGTGGCGGGTGTAGCGTGGGCCGAGGCTGGTCAGCACTTCATAGCCGACCGTGTAGGCCCGCGCGGCGAGTTCATCCACGGTCTGGTGCGGGCCGAGCAGCTCGATCCAGCCGCCACGTGCGACAAGCGGCGGCGGCACGTCGGTAACGTCAAACGCAACGAGGTCCATCGAAACGCGCCCGAGCACGGGCACACGATGCGCACCGACATATCCGTATGCGCCCTCGCGCGTGTCGCTGGAACCATAGAGGCGGAAATAGCCGTCGGCGTAGCCCACCGTGACGAGCGCAATGCACGAGCGCCGTGTCAGCGTGCGTTCCGCACCGTATCCGACCGTCTCGCCGGCCTCTGCCTCGCGCACCGTGGCGATCCGCGCGAGCAGCGTGACCACCGGGTTCATTGGCGGCGCGCCTTCGAGCGCCTTGCCGCCGTAGAGCGCGACGCCGGGCCGGGTCAGATCGTAATGATAGCGCGGACCGAGTTGAATACCGCCGGATGCGGCCAGGCTCGCGGGTGCGTCGGGCAGCAGCGCGCGCATCTCGTCGAAGCGCGCGGTCTGCACCGCAGTCTTGGGATGGTCGTAGGTGTCGGCGCAGGCGAGATGACTCATCACCAGGCTCAATTCGAACGCGCCGAGCCAGTCAGGCCGGGCGGCGAGCGCCTGCACGCCCGCCATATCGAGGCCGAGCCGGTTGAAGCCGGTATCCACATGCACCGCCGCTTCGCCGGAAAAGCCCGTCGCCCGGCAATAGCCGGCCCATTCCTCGATCTCACCCAGATCGCCGAGCACCGGGCGCAGGCCGGCACGTGCAAAATGCTCGGAAGCGCCCGGCGCCAGCCCGTCCAGCACGTAAATCACGGCTTCGGGCATGGCCGCGCGCACCTCGAGGGCTTCGGGGAGCGTCGCTGTGAAGAATGTGCGGCAGCCGTCTTCTGCGAAGGCACGCGCGCACGGCAGTGCGCCGACGCCGTAGCCATTGGCCTTGAGAACGGCGGAGGTCTCAGCGTTCGGCGCCATGTCCCGCAGCCGCCGGTAGTTGGCGCGCAGCGCGTCCAGGTCGATGAACAGCAGCGCGGTGTCGCGCGGATCGGGGCGGATGCTCCGCGCCGCCTCCGGCCAGGACGGTGCTTCCCTCGATATGTCCTCAACCGAAGTCATCGGGTGTCTGTCCGGAACGCGCCAGATCGGAGAAGCGGGTGACATCGGGGCTGAACTGCATGCGCACCGTGCCGGTCGGCCCGTGGCGCTGCTTGCCGATGATGACTTCCGCGATGCCCTGCACCTGGTCCATCTCGTCCTGCCATTTCTGGTGCTCCTCGACCTTGGTGGTCGAGGGCTCCTGGCGCTGCACGTAATACTCCTCGCGGAACACGAACAGCACGACGTCGGCATCCTGCTCGATCGAGCCGGATTCGCGCAAGTCCGCGAGTTGCGGGCGCTTGTCCTCGCGCTGTTCGACCTGGCGCGAGAGTTGCGACAGCGCGAGGATCGGCACGTCCAACTCCTTGGCGAGCGCCTTCAAGCCGGTCGTGATCTCGGTGATCTCCTGAACGCGGCTGTCCGAAGACCGCCGCGAGGAACCGGCGAGCAACTGCACATAGTCCACCACGATCATGTCGAGACCGTGCTGACGCTTCAGCTTGCGCGCGCGGGCCGCAAGCTGCGCCACGGTGATGCCGCCGGTGTGGTCGATATAAAGCGGGATGCTCTGCATTTGCTGCGTGACCTCGACCAGCCGGCGGAACTCGGCCTCGTCGATCATGCCGCGCCGGATACGCTCGGAGGGGATTTCCGCCTGCTCCGCGATGATGCGCGTGGCGAGTTGTTCCGCCGACATCTCCAGCGAGAAGAACCCGATAACGCCGCCGTCCACGGTCCTTTCCACGCCTTCGGCATCGGTTTCGGTGCGATGCGCGCGCGCCACGTTGAAGGCGATATTGGTCGCCAGCGCCGTCTTGCCCATCGAGGGCCGGCCGGCAAGGATGATCAGGTCCGACTTCTGCAGGCCGCCCATCGTGTGGTCGAGATCGCGCAGCCCTGTCGAGAGACCCGAGAGGTGCCCGTCGCGCTCATAGGCGCTCGACGCCATCTCGATGGCGTCGGTGAGCGCATTGGAGAAGCTCATGAAGCCGGAGCCGTACTTGCCCTTTTCCGCCAGTTCGAACAGGCGCTGCTCGGCGTCTTCGATCTGCGCTTGCGGCGGCATGTCGACCGGCGAGTCATAGGCCGTGTTGACCATGTCCTCGCCGACGATGATCAGGTTGCGCCGCACCGACAGGTCGTAGATCGTCCGGCCGTAGTCATGCGCGTTGATGACGCTGACGGCGTTCGCGGCGAGGCGGCCGAGATACTGCGGCACGGTCAGCCCGCCGATCGGCTCTTCGGCCTCGAAGAACGTTTTCAGCGTAACCGGCGTGGCCTGTTTCCCCGCCTGGATGAGCTTCGCAGCCGTGTCGTAGATGCGCGCATGCAGCGGATCGAAGAAATGCTCCGGCTCAAGGAAGCCGGACACGCGGTCATGGGCGTTGTTGTTGATGAGGATGGCGCCGAGGAGCGCCTGTTCCGCCTCGATATTGTGCGGCGCCTGACGGAAGGGCAGGGCGGTCTCGTCCTGCGCCGGGGCGCCGGTATATGCCGGGTTCGTGCTCATGCCCGCAGGCATAACGCGATTCCGCCCGGTGATGAGTCGTTATCGTCGCGGCCCTCCATGTTCTACGCGATATGCACAGACGGCATTGACGCTGCCGGATAGCGATTTGACTGTCGCGAATCGCGCCACGAATCAGGTTCCTGCAAGCCGCGGACGCTGACCCTGCCCCGCTTCAAGGGCATCGAGGCGGCGTTCGTCCTCGACCATGTAGTCGCGCGTCAGCGGCAGCGCATCGACCCGTTTGATAAGCTGAATCTGGAACACCATCATCTTCTGATAGCGGAACGCCAGTTCAGAACCTGCGAGATAGAACTCCCACATCCGGCAGAAACGCTCGCCCATCAGCCGTTTGGCCTCATCGCGCCGCGCCATGAAGGCCTCGCGCCAGGCACGCAGCGTCTGGGCGTAATGCAGCCGCAGGATCTCGACATCGGCGACGATCAGCCCGGCGCGTTCGATGGCGGGCAGCACTTCGCTGAGCGAGGGAATATAGCCGCCGGGGAAGATGTACTTCGCGATGAACGGGTTGGTGATGCCGGGGCCTTCGGAGCGCCCGATGGAATGCAGCAGGGCGACGCCGTCGTCCTTGAGCAGCTTATGAAGCCGGTCGAAGAACGCCTGGTAATGGTTCACGCCGACATGCTCGAACATGCCCACCGAGACAATGCGGTCGAACTTGTGGTCGATCTTGCGGTAGTCGCGCAGCTCGAAGCGGACCTGATTGTCGAGCCCTTCTTTCTTCGCCCGGTCCTGCGCGCGTCTGAGCTGTTCGCTGCTGAGCGTGATGCCGGTGACGCGGGCATTCGCCAGCTTTGCCATGCTCAGGCCGAGGCCGCCCCAGCCCGAACCGATGTCGAGCACTTCGTGACCCGGCGACATGCGCAGCTTGGCGATGATGTGGCGCTTCTTGGCGCGCTGCGCGTCCGCCAGATCGACCTCGTCATGGGGAAAATAGGCGCAGGAATACTGCCAGTCCGGATCGAGAAACAGGTCGTAGATTTCCGGGGGAATATCGTAGTGGTGCGACGCGTTGCGCTTTGCGCGGCTCACCGGGTTGTACTGGCGGAACGAGCGGGTGGCGTAGCGCAACCCATTCAGCGCCCGTGACACGGTCGGCGGCGCATGTTTGTCGGTGTTGGCGACGAGCGTTTCGAGCAGCGCGTAAAGCCCACCCTGTTCCACCGTCAGCCGGCCGTCCATAAAGGCTTCGCCGAATGCCAGCGTCGGATCGAGGGCCAGCGCCCATTCGACGCTGCGGTCATGCAGCCGCACGACAATTTCCGGGCCGGTGCCGTCACCGAAAACGCGCTGGCGGCCATTGGCGTCGACGAAGGTCAGGTTTCCGGAGGTCACGACCCGGTTGAGAAATAACCACAGCGGTGACATGTTCGCCCCGCAAGTTTTCCTGTCGGATTGTCCGTTTCCTTAAAGCGGTGTCCCGCGTCATTTAGCCGAATAACGGTAGCAAAAATTTCGCTCGGTCGCCAGACGCGCGACAATCGCCCGGGCGGAACCTGCCATGCACGGGGCGGCACGCTATTGTGCGGTCTTTTCCTCCGTCTCGCCCGTTTCCGGCGATTCTCCCGTCACCTCGGCTTCGGTCTCGACTTCCACGCCTTCCTCGAAGAACTCCTCTTCCAGCTCTTCGCGCGAAACGTGCTCGTACTCGGTTTCCTCGCGCGTGGCCGTGACATCCTGGCCCTTGGCCTGCAACGCGGCTTCATCCTCCGAGCGGGCGACATTCAGGGTGATATGGACATCGACCTCGGCGTGAAGCTGGATGCGCACCTCGTGCAGCCCCAGCGTCTTGATGGGCCGGTCCAGCAGAACCTGGCTGCGTTCGATCGATGTGCCGTTCTCCGAGACCAGGCTGGCGATGTCGCGCGTGCTCACCGAGCCGTAAAGCTGGCCCGACTCACTGGACTGGCGAATAACCGTGAAGGACTGGCCGTCGAGCTTTTCGCCGACCGTTTCGGCTTCCTTGCGACGCTCGAGATTGCGCGCCTCGATCTGCGCCCGCTCGCGCTCGAAGCGCGCCATGTTCTCCTTCGTGGCGCGCAGCGCCTTGCCCGTGGGCAGCAGGTAGTTGCGGGCGTGGCCGTCGCGCACATTCACGACGTCGCCCATCTGGCCGAGCTTGCCGACCCTTTCCAATAGAATGATCTGCATCTTCCGTCTCCGTTCAGGTCATATCCGATTCGCGTATTCTGACATCCGCAGTGCTGCTCAGGCGGCGCTCATTCGCGCGGCGACGCAGCAGGCGGACCGCCGCCGTCGCTCGGTGCCACGCGCTGGCGCAGCTTGAGCAGCGGTTCGCTGAGGCCGAGCAGCGCAACCAGCAGCGCCAGCCAGCCCACCAGCACGATCCCGACATAGAGCAGGACGAGGATGATGGGCTGAAAGCTGCTGCCGCGGACGACGACATGGATCACCACCAGCCCCATGATGAGATAGGCGAGGATGAACGCCCCGGTGAACGCCGCACCCATCGCCGAGGTCAGCCCCGCCATCATGGTGGCGAGCAGCGCCAACAGGAACGCGACGGACAGGAACCGCGGATATTCCATGTCCGAAAACGTCGGCCACGGCCGGATCAGCCGGCCGGCGGCGGAGGCGATTTTTCCACCGATCCAGAGATTGATGAGCATGATAAGCAGCCACACCGCCGCCACGGCGCCGGGCAGGATGCCCGCCATGAACTGAACGGTCCGCGTGATCTGCTCATCGCTCAATTCCTGCTCGCCCTGTTGCAGCGCAGGCAGAAGCGTCTCATTGAAAAGCTCGCGCACGCCCTGGTCATAGCTCTCCGCCCCGGCTGCGAGCACAACAGCCGTACCCGCGCCGACGGCCCCGGCCATGAGCGCGGCCCAGGTGATCAGGCGTCCCGGTGGATACCAGACGAGGCCTTGCTGTCCCGGCGCCGCCTGCGGATCTGGCCGGCTGAGCAGGGCGAAGTAAACGAGCAGCGCCGCCGGAGCCGCGAGCATCAGCGCATAGGTAAGCGAAACCTTGATGCCGAAGGTAAGCGCCGCCACCAGCATGCCCGCGGCAAGGCCGGCAAAGCTTGCGCGGATGCCCCAGCCAAGGCCCGCGATCATCAGCGGCAGCGGTGTGATATAGACGAGGAACGCCGCCGCGACGGTGCTGGCCGCCGCCGACACGAACAGAAGGGCCGAGGCGAGGCCCGCAACGGTGCCTATCACGGCAGGGTTGTTCATCGCAAGCTGTCCCGCTTTTGTCATGAGCGGTTAGAGACGCGGGCGCGGCGCCCGGTCCCAACCCCCGCCGCGTTCCGGCGGATTATTTGACGACGTAAGGCAGAAGACCGAGGAAGCGCGCACGCTTGATGGCCCGCGACAGCTCCCGCTGCTTCTTGGCCGAAACCGCCGTGATGCGGCTCGGCACGATCTTGCCGCGCTCCGAGACGAAGCGTTGCAATAGCTTGACGTCCTTGTAGTCGATCTTCGGCGCATTGTCGCCGGAGAACGGGCAGGTCTTGCGGCGCCGGTGGAACGGGCGCCGGACCGGCATCTGCGAAATATCCGTCATTCCTGACCTCCACGCGGGCCACGATCACCCCTGTCACTGCGATCACCGCGGTCGCCCCGCTCCCCGCGTTCGCCCCCGCGACGGGACGAGCGGCGCTCTTCGGAACGCTTCATCATCGGCGAGGGCTTGTCATCCAGTTCGTCGACCCGCAGTGTCAGGAAACGGATGACATCACCCGACAGGCGCATCTGCCGCTCCATTTCGGCAACGGCATCGGGCGGGGCATCGATGTTCATCAGGGTGTAGTGCGCCTTGCGGTTCTTCTTGATCTTGTAGGCCAGCGGTTTCAGCCCCCAATATTCGGACTTGCCGACTTGGCCCCCGTGTTCGCTGATTACCTTGGAGAATTCGTCCCGCAGACTCTCGGCCTGCTGCGCGGACACGTCCTGCCGCGCGAGAAACACATGCTCATACTGTGGCATGATCGGTCGCCTTTCCTCAAATTTTTGGCGTCTCGGCGCAAAGCCTCTTTTGAGCCCGGTGCTGATTTGCGGAAAGGCTCAAAGGAAGACCGTCAAAAGAGCGAAGACACCGGCGCATCATCAAGATGACCGTTCAGCCTTCAGCCGAAACTGGACGTTGTTTAGCGCCGCATCGGGCGATCTTGCAATAAAAATTTGCCACAAACCGCCGTCACAAGCACGGGCCGCGCTAGACATCGGCATGGTGGCGAAGTGGCCGGGCTTGACAAGCCCGAAGCAAACAGTGTCTTTGAGCGCGAAATGACCGGATCACCACGCGCGTATGACGCGAACGCGTTGTGCGCCGACAATGAACAACCAAGACGGACAGGCCGTCGATTCCGACGCCAGCGCAAACCGTGAACACATGACAGACTTGGCATTCACATTTCCGGGCCAGGGAAGCCAGCATGTTGGCATGGGCGCAGATCTTGCAGAGACCTTTGCCGCCGCGCGGGAGGTGTTCGCCGAGGTCGACGACGTGCTCGGCCAGCCGCTGTCGCGCCTGATGCGCGAAGGGCCGGAAGACGAACTGACCCTGACGGAGAACGCCCAGCCCGCCCTGATGGCCGTGTCCATGGCGGTCATGCGCGTGCTGGAGCGCGAAGGCGATTTTTCACTGGCCCATCAGGTGAAGTTCGTGGCCGGGCACTCGCTGGGCGAATATTCGGCGCTTGCCGCCGCCGGTAGCCTGAGCCTTGCCGACGCGGCGCGGCTGCTGCGCACGCGCGGGCGCGCCATGCAGAAGGCGGTTCCGGTGGGTGAGGGGGCAATGGCCGCGGTCATGGGCCTGGAACTCGATTTCGTGCACGACCTGGCGCGAGAGGCTGCCGATGGCGAGGTCTGCCAGGTCGCCAACGACAACGCGCCGGGACAGGTCGTGATCAGCGGAACGAAGTCCGCCGTGGAACGGGCGGTCGAACTGGCCAAGGCGCGCGGGGCGCGGCGCAGCGTCCTGCTGCCCGTCAGCGCTCCGTTTCATTGCGCGCTCATGCAGCCCGCCGCCGAGGCGATGGCCGAAGCCCTTGGCAGCGTGACGCTTGGTCCGCCGAGCGTGCCCGTCGTGACGAACGTGACCGCCAGGCCGGTGAGCGATCCCGGCGAACTGCGTCAGCGTCTGGTGGAACAGGTCACGGGCACGGTGCGCTGGCGCGAGAGCGTTACCTTCATGGTCAGCGAGGGTGTCACACGGGTCTATGAGATTGGCGCAGGCAAGGTGCTGAGCGGTCTGGCGCGCCGCATTGAGCGCGGCCTCGACACCAAATCCATCTCCGTCGCGGCGGACATCGAATCGGCTGTCCCGGCCATTCATCATACGCAGGGCTGAGCGGAACCCCACGGGCCGCGGGCGGCAAGACGCGCGCGTGAGCAGGATGAGGCATTGACATGTTCGACTTGACGGGACGCTGCGCCCTGGTTACGGGCGCGACCGGCGGGATCGGGGCGGAACTGGCGGGCGCGCTCTGCCGGCAGGGGGCGCGCGTGGCGATCTCCGGTACGCGCCAGGAGCGGCTCGACGCGCTTACGGCCCAGCTTGGCAACCAGGTCATCCCGCTCCAATGCGACCTGTCGGATCGCGAGGCCGTCAGCGCGCTGTCCGGTCGCGCCGAAAGCGAACTCGGCGGCCTTGATATTGTCGTCAACAACGCCGGCATCACGCGCGACAATCTGTTCATGCGCATGAAGGACGAGGAATGGGACCAGGTGATCGCGGTGAACCTGACCGCGGCCTTCCTGATCTGTCGCGGCGCGTTGCGCGGCATGATGAAACGCCGGCATGGCCGAATCGTCAATATCGCCTCGATTTCCGGGGTCGTGGGCAACCCGGGGCAGGCCAATTACGCCGCCTCCAAGGCCGGTCTCGTCGGCATGACCAAATCGCTGGCGCGCGAGGTGGCCGCCCGCGGGATCACCGCGAACTGCATCGCGCCGGGCTTCATCGAGACACCCATGACCGGGGAACTGAACGAAAAACAGGTCGAGTCGATTGCCGCCGCGATCCCGTCCGGTACCTTTGGAAAGCCGGGCGATATCGCCGCGGCAGCCGTGTATCTGGCCAGCGACGAGGCGGGCTACATCACCGGCGAAACACTGCACGTCAATGGCGGCATGGCGATGGTTTGAGGCCATGACGTCTCCCTCCTTAACAACGCCCATAAAGGCCAGTCCGTTAGTTATGCGTAACGCGCGTTGTGCCGTAACGGCACTGCTGGTCAGGGATTTGGAAACGTGTTAACAACCGATGCTTTTTGCGCCGGCGGCTCTGGCCTGAAGGGGCGGGCGCGAACACCATCTCCCGGTCGAGGCATGACGGGAGATTCACAAAGGGTTGCGCGGTTGCCCAGCCCAAGTCTAAATCCGTACTATGGCTTTGGCTTGAGTACATTCTCATCACTGCGAGGCGAAAATGAGCGATATCTCTGAGCGTGTGACAAAGATCGTCGTGGAGCATCTGGGCGTGGAAGCCGACAAGGTTCAGCCCAATGCGAGCTTTATTGACGATCTCGGAGCGGACAGCCTTGATACCGTTGAGCTGGTGATGGCGTTTGAAGAAGAGTTTAACTGCGAAATTCCCGACGATGCCGCCGAGACCATTCAGACGGTTGGCGACGCAGTGAAGTTCCTGCAGGAAAACGCGGGTTCCTGAGAGCAAGGCCGGTCGCGTGCGGTTTGAGCGCGCTGATCTCAGATGTCCTCGGGGCTGCGGCGTGCGACACGCGGGTGGTCCCGCAAGACACGAGGGCTGGGTTGGCTCAGGTCGCTCCGCTGGCATGGTCCGGACAGTTCTTGCGGAACCCGTCCTTGCTCAGTTGAACAGATAGTTCCCCTATGGCCCAAACAACTCGTTCTGTTCCGTTCCGACGTGTCGTCATCACTGGAATGGGCCTCGTTTCGCCGCTCGGCTGCGGTGTGGACGTGTCCTGGCAGCGGATGCTGGCCGGCGAAAGCGGCGCGCGCCGCATCGACGAGTTTCCCACCGACGATCTGGCTTGCAAGGTCGCCTGCTTCATCCCAAAGGGGAACGGCGGAGGCGAATACAACCCGGACGACTGGATGGAGCCGAAGGAACAGCGCAAGGTCGACGACTTCATCGTTTTTTCGATGGCCGCGACCGAGCAGGCGCTGACCGACGCGGGATGGAAACCCACTCGCTACGAGGATCAGATCCGCACCGGCGTGCTGATCGGCTCGGGGATCGGCGGGCTTCAGGGGATCGAGCAGACATCGCTGCTGATGGCCGAAAAGGGGCCGCGCCGGATCAGCCCGTTCTTCATTCCCGGCCGGCTCATCAATCTGGCGGGCGGCTATGTCTCGATCCGCTACGGCCTGAAGGGGCCTAACAACGCCGTGGTGACAGCCTGTTCCACGGGCACCCATGCGATTGGCGATGCCTACCGCCTCGTCGCGCTGGGCGATGCCGACGTGATGGTTGCCGGTGGCACCGAATCGCCGCTGTGCCGGCTTTCCGTGGCCGGCTTCTCGGCAGCCCGCGCGCTGTCCACGGATTTCAACGACGAACCGCAGCGCGCCTCGCGGCCATTCGATCGCGACCGCGACGGCTTCGTGATGGGCGAGGGCGCGGGCACTGTCGTTCTCGAAGCCTATGAACACGCCAAGGCGCGCGGCGCGAAGATTTACGGCGAGGTGATCGGCTACGGGCTGTCGGGCGACGCCTATCACATCACCGCCCCGGCCGAGGACGGCGACGGCGCCTATCGCTGCATGGAAGCCGCCATTCGTAATTCCGGCCTTGCACCAAAGGACATCGGCTATGTGAACGCGCACGGCACCTCGACGCCGATGGGCGATGAAATCGAAGTCCGCGCGGTGGAGCGCCTGTTCGGGCCGGCGGCCGAAGGGCTGATCATGTCGTCGACCAAGTCGGCGGTGGGGCATCTGCTCGGCGCCGCGGGCGCGGCGGAAGCCATCTTCGCCACGCTCGTGCTGCGCGACGACATTATTCCGCCCACCCTCAACCTCGACAACCCGTCCGTCGAGACGCCCATCGATCTGACTCCGCACGAGGCCAAGAAGGCGCGCGTGGATGCCGTCCTCAGCAACTCGTTCGGGTTCGGCGGCACCAATGCCTCGCTGATTATCCGCCGAGCCGAGTGATCCGGGCTGTACTGCGCTTCCTCCGGCGGCCGGGGCGTACCGCCCTGTTGCCATAATTGAACGCAAGTTTGCGTTACGGTAACGAACAGGCCGTTGCATCTTGAGGGATTCGACTCATGTCGACCGGCTCAAACGATTGGGACAGCGACGAACGTTTCGCTTCGGACAGCTATGTCGGCGCGCGCAACGATTTCAGCGTGCTGCCGCGCAGCCCGGCCGAAGCCCTCGAACCCGACCAGCCGCCCGAGGCGCCGCGGGGCCGCAAGCCGAAGCGCCAGCGCCAGCGCCCGGTCTTCGCCCTGATGAACGCGTTTTTCACCGCGCTGTTCCTCGGACTGATCGGTCTCGTCGGGGCTTTCTATTACGCGAAGATGCAGTTCGACAGCCCCGGACCGCTGAAGCACAACACCGTCGTGACAATCCCGAGCGGCGAAGGGGTCAACGCCATCGCCAGCCGGCTCGAGCGCGAGGGGATCATCCACGACCGACGCATCTTCATGGCCGCGGTGCTCTATTTCGGGGCGCAGGCCAAGCTCAAGGCCGGCGATTACGCCGTGGAGAGCAGGGCGCCCATGCGCTCGGTCCTCGATACGCTGATCGAGGGTGACGCCATTTTATACAAGGTGACGGTCCCCGAGGGCTGGACGAGCCAGCAGGTCGTGGAACGGCTCCGCGCCCACGAGGAACTGACCGGCGAGATCGAAGAAGTTCCGCCGGAAGGCTCGCTGCTGCCCGAAACCTACCGCTTCGCGCGCAACACCCCCCGCAGCGACATCATCTCGCGCATGCAGGAGGCGCAGGACGAGTTCCTGAGCAAGATATGGCCGTCGCGCGATCCCGACCTGCCGTTCGACACCAAGGAAGAGGCGCTGATCCTCGCTTCCATCGTCGAAAAGGAAACGGGGCTGGCCGATGAGCGCTCGAAGGTGGCGGGCGTCTTCATCAACCGGCTGCGCCAGGATATGCGGCTGGCCTCCGACCCGACCATCATCTACGGGCTGGTCGGAGGTAAAGGGGCGCTGGACCGACCGATCACCCGCAGCGAGATCACCAAGGAGACGCCCTACAATACATACGTCATCAAGGGGCTGCCGCCGACCCCAATCGCCAATCCGGGACGTTCCGCCATTGAGGCCGTGTTGAGACCGGCGGAAACGGACGCGCTTTATTTCGTCGCCGACGGTTCGGGCGGCCATGCTTTCGCCGAGACACTCTCCGAGCATAACCGTAATGTCGCGGAATGGCGCAAGATCGAGAGAGAGATGCGGGAGCAGCAGGCCGCCGAGGAAGCCGAGCAGGAGACTGAACAGCAGACGGCCGAAGCCGAGGAGCAGCCAAGCTCGGAAACCGCCGCGATGGCGGCAATGGCGGATGAAGCCGCCTCGGCGGATGACGCCGCCTCCGAAAGCGAGCCTCCACCCGTGCCGCTTCCCCAACGCGCGCCGCGATAGAGCATTGCTTGCTGGCGCATATCGCGGGGCGGTTGGCCCGCGAAAACAGAGCCTGCCACTTGCGGTGCCGCCGCGGTTCAAGCTATTGATCCGGCGGACAGCCGCAACGCAGAGCCTCGAAGCCGATGGGCGGAAAACCCGACAAACATTTTTTCGGACAGGATGCCCGCCGGCCGGCACGCAAAGGGCTGATGCTCGTTCTTTCCTCGCCGTCGGGGGCCGGCAAGACTTCGCTGGCGCACCGGTTGCGCGAGGTGGAAAGCGGCATCGCTCCGTCCATTTCGGTGACGACGCGGCCGCGGCGCAGCAACGAAACAGATGGCGTCGACTACCGCTTCGTGACCCCAGAGGCATTTGCCGCCATGCGTGATCGCGGCGAACTGCTCGAATGGGCCAATGTCTTCGGAAACATGTACGGAACACCGAAAGCGCCGGTGCTACAAGCGTTGGAAACCGGGTCGGATGTCCTGTTCGATATCGACTGGCAGGGCGGGGCGCAGTTGCGCCGCGCTGCGCCGGAGGATGTCGTTTGCGTGTTCATCCTGCCGCCCTCGGGCGCGGTTCTCCGTCAGCGTCTGCAAAGCCGGGCGCTCGACAGCCCCGAGGTCATCGAAACGCGGCTGAAAGGCGCGGTCGAGGAGATGAACGCATGGCATGACTATCGCTATGTCATCGTCAACGACGACTTCGATGAAAGCCTCGCCAGCCTGCGCGCCATCCTGCGCGCCGAGCGGCTGCGCCGGGACCGGCAGACGCAGCTTTCCGACCTCGTCGCGCGCCTTCAGGGCGAGCTTTAGCCGGGCTCGTTCAGCGTGGAGGCACTGCCGCGCGCTTCGTAGACCTGCGCAAGTCGGGCGAAATCCTCCACACCGAGCTGTTCGGCGCGCGCGGTCAGCGGGATGCGCGCCTCCGCCAGCAGCGCCTCGGCGTTCCGGACAAGCTGCCCCAGGCTTGCCCGCATCATCTTGCGCCGCTGTCCGAAGGCCGCCGCGGTGACGGCCGTCAGACTGTCCAGCCGGCAGCGCGGCTCGGGCGTCGCGCGCGGATGCAGCGTGACCACCGCCGAGGATACTTTTGGGGCGGGCGTGAAGGCGGCGGGCGGCACGTGGAATGCCAGCCGGACGCGGCACCGCCACTGGGCGAGGACGGAAAGGCGGCCATAGGTCTTGGTTCCGGGGCCCGCGGTCAGGCGCTCGGCCACCTCGCGCTGGAACATCAGGCACAGCATCTCGTACCAGGGCGGCCAAGGCGCAGCCGACAGCCACCCGACCAGCAGCGGCGTGGCAACCGAATAGGGCAGGTTGGCGACGATCCTGACCGGCCCCGCCGCTTGCGCGGCGAGGGCGGGCTGGTCCACCTCGAGCGCGTCGCCCTCGATGATCGTCAGCCGGCCGGGGTAATGCGCCGCGATCGCCTCCAGCGCCGGCAGGCAGCGCGGATCGCGCTCGATCGCGATTACCTCGCCGGCGCCCTCCAGCAGAAGCGCGCGGGTCAGCCCGCCCGGCCCGGGACCGATCTCGATCACGGTGACGCCTTCGAGCGGTCCGGCCGTGCGGGCGATCCGCCGTGTCAGGTTGAGATCGAGAATGAAGTTCTGGCCGAGCTGCTTGCGTGCCGACAGACCCAGCGCGGCAATGACCTCGCGCAGCGGCGGCAGCCCGTCGGGCGTGGTCACCCCCGTGCCTCATGAAAACCGGCGCGTGTCTGCGCCATCTGAGCGGCCAGCTTCAATGCGGCGATCAGGCTGTCCGGTCGGGCCAAGCCCGTGCCGGCAATGTTGAATGCGGTGCCGTGATCCGGCGAGGTGCGGACAAAGGGCAGCCCGAGCGTGACATTGACTCCTTCGTCGAAGGCGAGCGTCTTCACGGGGATGAGCGCCTGGTCGTGGTACATGGCGAGGATCGCATCGTAGCGCGCACGTGCAGCGGCATGGAATGCCGTGTCGGCGGGCAGCGGTCCACGTATGTCGAGGCCCTCGGCGGAGAGCGCGTCCAGCGCCGGCTGGATGACGTCGCGTTCCTCGGTGCCCATTGCGCCGTCTTCGCCGGCATGCGGATTGAGTCCGGTCACAGCGAGGCGCGGCGAGGCGATACCGAAGTCGGCGATGAGCGCGTGATGCGCGACACGGGTCGTCTCGATGATTGTCTCCCGGCTCAGCGCATCCGGCACATCGCGCAAGGGGATATGCACCGTGACCGGGATGGTCCGCAGCCCCCCGCCGACGAGCATCATGACGGGCGTCGCGGGCAAGTCATACATTCGGGCCAGCGCCCCGAGATAGTTCGTATGGCCGGGATAGGCGAAACCGGCCGCGGCGAGGATAGACTTGGCGATCGGATTGGTGACGAGAGCGGCGGCCTCCCCGGAGATGGCCAGTTCGACCCCCTTGTCTATCGCGGCGATGACACTGGCGGCGTTGTCGGGCGTCGGCGCGCCGCTCTCGGAAACGGCAACAGGAATGCCTGTCGGCAGAACCGGGAGGGCGGAGGCGAATACCGGCCGCGCGTCTTCGATCGCCGTAACCTCGGTGATCGGCACGTCGAGGTCCAGATGGCGCGCGCGCCCGGCGATCAGCGCGGGATCGCCGATGAGGGCAAATTCGGGACCCGCGTCGACGTCACGCGCGATCCATGCCTTCAGGGCAATCTCGGGGCCAATACCTGAGGGCTCGCCCATCGTCAGGGCGATGGGGCCCCGCGGCGCGCCAGACTGTAACCCGGCCATTGTTCAGAACCGTTCCGAGAGCGCCAGCTTTGCACACATGCCGCTGTCCGGCAGCCCGACGTGCTCAGCGCCGTTCAATCAGCGCATCCTGGCGTACATCCTTCAGATGCCTGCGCGCATAGATCTGGAATTCCTGCTGCCGGCGATCCGAAGCCGACTGTGTTGCACTGTCGTCATTATCTTCCGCCTGAGGTACCTTCTTACCGCAGACCGCATACAAGTCAATGCTGCCGGACGAAATGACCGGCGGCAGCATTTGCCCCTGATCCGCCTTGATCAGCATGGGCCGCGCATCGCGGGGAAAGAACGCCGCCTTCTTGCCCGCGTGGCGTTCCACCTTGGCGCCGCCGACGCGCTCGGCCAGAGCGTTCAACTCGCCGCAGGAGGAAAACTCCTTGCGGACAACCTCGCCCCGCACATAGGCGCGGGCGATGGCGCCCTGTCCGCTGCCCGTGGATGCGGGAATGCGCAGACGCCGTACGTCGAACACCGTGTTATGCGCGTCCTCTCGGGTTGCCTGTTCGTCGTCGCCGGCCGTCCCGACGAGCGAGGCGATCCTGAAGCCATAGAGCTTGCGTATAACGTCGCGCCAGGCGAGCTGAGCCCGGATCTTCTGGCGGATGGTCTCCGCATCAACGCCCTGCTGACCGAACGCGCCGAGAAATTCTTCCAGAGTCCGCTCCTTGTTGCCCGACTTGGCCATCTGGCTCAGCCGCTCGTCGACTTCGCTTTCGTTGACGCTGACCTTGTGCCGCTTGGCCTCCTGAAGCATCAGCCGTTCCTCGATCAACTGGTCCAGGGCATCGTCCCGTGTCTTGTTGATGATATCGCCCAGCACCTGCTGCTGCATGCGGCTCACGAACTGCTTCTGGAGCTTCTCCGCCTCGGCGCGGGAGCCCGGACGCTGTTCCTGCATGAACTGCTGGAACTTCTGCTTGGTCTCATCGGATTGCATGAGCGAGCGCATGCGCTTGCCGAGCGCGCCCGTGGTCAGGGCCATGAACTTCTGGCGCTGGGACACGTCGTAGGAGGTGATCGGCTCGCCATTGACCTTGACGGCGTAGCTCAGATTACCCGCGGATACGCCATCGTAGGGCAGGCCAGCGAAAGCCAGGATGGTGGCGACGGCGGTGAAGATAAGGCGCGGCGTCATCACGTCTCTTGCCTCTTTCGTAGCATAACCTCTCCGTTTACCGGGTTCCGCGCGAACCTCACGAAGCACTGTTACATGCTGAGAATCATGGAAACTGTGACGAAGAACTATGGCGACAAATTGCGGTCGCGCGACAGGGATTTA
>JBKGZY010000209.1:0-4478 GCA_046543175.1 Dichotomicrobium sp. | reverse complement strand
TCTTAGGTGCGTCGTATCCGTCGGCTCTCCCGAAAAACTTGCAGCGCGGGCCGGCTGTGCCGTATTGAAAACGCGCGGGTCGTAGCGTTAAGGCAAGCTTGACGATCGGCCGGGCGTTGGCGGCGTGGCCGCGGCGTGTCACGTGTGCCGGGCCGGGGGCGGGACATCCCCGGAACGGGCGTAGCAGTGTGGGGGGACGCTGAGTATGGAGACGGGAGCGGCGGCCGAGAGCTTTATCGCCTGGCAGGGCTGGGGCATGACCGGCGCGGCGGTGGCCCTGCTGATCCTGCTCATCTGGATTCTCGTCTGGCTGCTGCCATTTCCCAGCCGCCCGCTCGAAGAACGCCTCGCCGATCCGGAAAGCCGCGCGCAACTGCGCGACAGGCTGGGCGGTGCAGGGGCGTTCGGCCGCTACAGGCTGGCGATCCGCGATCTCAACGCCTGGCTGGATGCCTGGTTCGGCCCGTCGACGAGCGGCCAGGCGCTGGAGCGGTGCATCGCCATCGCATTCGTTTACCCGGCCGTGCTGTTCGTGGCCACGCTCGTCGTGGCGGGGGCGGCGCGCGGCCAGATCGCCCCGCACGAGATCGGTATATTCCTCGTGATGACGGCCCTGGCGGGCTATCTCGCCCATCGCGTCTTTCGCGCGCTGTATCGTGTCGGCACGAATTTCTGGCGGTTCGTCGGCGGCGATTCCGACCTGATCCGGCTGATCGCGCGCGTGGTTCTCGGCGCGCTTGCGGTGATTCTGGCCTTCGCCATCGCCTTCGTCATTGCCTCGACGGTGGCCGGTGCATTTGCCGAAGCCGGTACGATCGTTCTTGCCATTCTCGCGGCCTTTGCGCTGGCCTTCGCACTCGCCGGCGTGCTGGCCGCTGCGGGCACGGCCGCGGCAATGGCCGTCCTGTTGGGGCTCACGGTGGCGGCGCTCGCCTTTTCCGGCAAGTTCGCCTTCCTGCTTCTGCTGTTCTTCGTGCTGCTGCCGATATTCAACGCGCTGCTTGACTGGATGTCCTGGATCGTGACGCGGTTTTTCCTGCGGCGCGTGGCGCGCGTCTCGGCAAGCCTGCGCGGCGCCGGGCTGCTGGTTCTCGAACTGAGCGCAGATCTGGTCGCCGCGGTCATTCTTTTCCTCGCGCTCGTGGTTCTGCTGCCCAACGGCATCGAGCTGATCAACGCGGTGCTGTCCCTGACCGGGCGCGCGGCGTTCGACTGGCGCGACGTGGTGCTGCGCGCCAATGATGCCCCGCTGAGCGAGGGGCTGTTCGTCATCGGCATGCTGGTAACCACGCTGGTGCCGACCTTCATTCACTTTACGCGCGGGCTGGCCGGTATCGCCGCGGCCTGGACGCCGGGCGCGGCAGAAGCGGCCGCCGGGCTGCGCGAGGCCACCGACAACCCGGGACACGGCTGGACGGCAGACGAGACGCCGCAGTTCGCCACGGCGGAAGGCTATTATCACCAGGGTGGATTTCAGGAGGCGGCGGTTCTGGATTACGCGGTGTCCCGCAATGAAGCGGCAGCACCGGAACTGCGCCCCTCCGTGCAGCAGAAGGCCGCGCAGGTGCTCCGCCTGTCGCGGCTGTGGTACATTCCGGCTGCGGCGCTCGCCTTCGGGCTTTTCGTCGGGCTGGTCGCGCTGGTGCAGGCCGCCGGCGTTTCGCCGGGCGATTTCCTCGTCCGGCTGGCCTTCTGCGGCTCGTCATGGAGCCACGGAGAGTGCCCCGCCTGATACTGGCGGGGCAGGTCGGTGGTCAGTTCAGATTCAGGTCGAAATTGTCCGCGACACGGACCTGGATCTTCGGCGCCTTGTAGAAGATGTGACGGCCGATCTGCTTGACCCGCTGGAAATTGTGCGCCCAGCGCGGGCTGACATAGTTGGCGTGGTAATGCGTGGCGTATCCGATCCCGGACAGCCAGTGTTCGCCGCGCATGACCTCCTTCGCCAGCGACATCGAGCGCTGCCACAGGGCCTTGTTCTCCGGCCGCTCCGGCAGGCCGTCACAGGCGAAGGAGAACTGGCAGGCGTTGCGGTTCCACTGCCCCTGATAGATGACCCCACAGATCGTGTCGGGATAGGCGCTTGCCCGAACGCGGTTCATCACCACCTGGGCGACGGCGATCTGTCCCTGCCGCGGCTCGCTGCGCGCCTCGAAGTAGATGGCGGCGCTCATGCAGCGCAGCTCGCGCGCGCGGAACTCCTGCTCGGTGAAACCGCCGAAAAGTTTCGAATCCTCTTCGGATTTGAGGCCCGCAAGATGCAGCCGCCCGGGCCAGGCGATCGGATCGGCGTCCTCCACCTTTTCGCTATCGACGAAGCCGGCCACCGATACCGGGGTCATCATGAAGATCGCGGCGCTGGCCCGTTCGACGCCGGCGTGTGAGGCTTCGTCGAACTCGGGCGCCTCCGCTTTCGGGGTTTTCTGCGAGAGCAGCACCTGGCTTGCCGATGCTGCATCGAGCCGGCCTCCCTTGCTGCTGCGCTCGATGCTGGCGGTGTTGGCCGGCCCGTCGTTGGGCAGCCCGTCCGCACCGGCACGCGGTGTCATCGACGCGACCATCAAGCGCGGGCGTTTCTTGACCGTCTGGGTGCGTTTCAGTTCGGCCACCCTGTCGGCGCGGGGTTCCTTGCCCGTCTCGCGAAACAGGGGACGGGCTTCGGCGGGCAGCGAGGCCGAAGCGACGGCATCGCCGGAGGGCAGGGGACGCACCACGTCGGTCGCGCCCGAGCCGAACAGGAACGCTTCGGCATACAGCGTCGCCGTCGCGATCAGATCGCTGTCGCGGACGAAATATCCCGCCGAGATCAACGGAATCGCCGCGAACAAGAACAGTACCCGACCCATTACCCGTTTGCGCCCCACCCGAGTTGTACCAACATGCAACACACGGGGTTTGGAACCGAATGGCCCGGTCTCTGCGTCGAAGGATTGAATCGCGAGCGCGTGAGCCGTTCCAGCCCTCTCGCTCAGGAAAGCCGGATTTGGTGAATTTTCCATTAACCTCAGCACCGTTACGCAACACTTACTCTTCACACACTGCGGCGATCATGCCGCGGAGCGTGGAGAGATTGCCGCAGAGTGTGGAGAGATTAAGGTGATTATCTGTTTTCTAATTGACTTGTGTTAACTAAGAGACAGTTAGACTGCCGGTTTACAGGTCACGCTCAGGCGGGCGAGACGGTTACTGGTTTGTGAAGAAAACGTTGCTGAGCACGCCGTTCCGGCGGCATCTCCGGCGGCGGCCGGACCGGCGCTGCCGAAGCGGGTCTTGACGGCCGCGCGCAGCCAGGCAGCGGCCTGGTCCGCGTGGCTTTGTCGCAGTCCGCTCTCTGTTACGGCCGGGCGATACGCCTCGCACGCCCCGGCACTTCGGCGATACCCGTATGGCGCTGCATGCCTGCCGCCCCTTTGACGGCGGGCGCGTATCGGTTAGAACTTCCCCAGACCTGTCAATGGGACAGAACCGACACGGCAAATTCAACACGACGGAGAGAACGCGATGAGCAAGGTGGCCTGGATCGGACTTGGCGTCATGGGCTTCCCGATGGCCGGACATATCCGGGAAAAGGGCGGGCACGAGTTGACCGTCTATAACCGCACGGCGGCCAAGGCGGAGGACTGGGCCGCGAAGTTCGGCGGACAGACCGCGCCGACTCCCGCCGAAGCCGCCCGCGGCGCGGAGTTCGTGTTCTGCTGCGTCGGCAACGACAACGACCTGCGCGACGTTACGCTCGGGCCGGACGGCGCGTTCCAGACGCTGGGCGAGGGCGCGGTGTTCATCGACAACACCACGGCATCCGCCGACATGGCCCGCGAGCTGTACGCCGCGGCGAAGGAGCGCGGCGCGGGCTTTCTCGACGCGCCGGTCTCCGGCGGCCAGGCGGGCGCGGAGAACGGCAAGCTGACCGTGATGGTCGGCGGCGACGACGCCGATTTCGCCCGCGCTCAGCCGATCATCGACTGCTATGCGCAGAAGGTGACGCTGCTCGGCAGCGCGGGCGCGGGCCAGCTCACCAAGATGGTCAACCAGATCTGCATTGCCGGGCTGGTACAGGGGCTGTCCGAAGGCATTCACTTCGCGCAGAAGGCCGGTCTCGACGTCCCGGCGGTCATGGAGACGATCTCGAAAGGCGCGGCGCAGTCCTGGCAGATGGACAATCGCTGGGAAACGATGATGAAAGGCGAGTTCGACTTCGGCTTCGCGGTCGACTGGATGCGCAAGGATCTCGGGATTTCGATGGCCGAGGCGAAGAACAACGGCGCGCGGTTGCCGGTGGCGGCGCTGGTCGACCAGTTCTATGCCGAGGTGCAGGCAATGGGCGGCAACCGCTGGGACACCTCCAGCCTGATCGCGCGGCTCAACGCGGCTGACAAGAAGTGAGGCACGGCCCCGCTATTGCGAGGCCCCGCCAGCATACTCCCGCGATGTAGGCGGGGCCCAAGCAATCCACCCACGCCGCCTCACAAAAATGCAAT
>JBKGZY010000208.1:0-4535 GCA_046543175.1 Dichotomicrobium sp. | reverse complement strand
CACCAGAATGTGTACATGCCGTCGAAGGTGCGCGGATTGGCCCGCTCGAACGCCGCCCAGTCTTCCAGCTTTCCGGGCCAAGCGGTGTCGGGAAAGGACTCGCAGAACCGTCGCCAGACGGGGCCGGGGATGACGAAACCGGCGAAGGACAGGTTTTGCTGGTCGAGGAAGCCTGCGATGTCCTCGAGCGTGAAGCAGGTTTCCTGCGTATGCAGCGTTAGGTCGCGGAAGCTGTTGAGCGTGTAGAAATCCGCGGAATCGAACAGGGTTTCGTCCGTGCGGTCGGCGATCAGCGCCGCGCGGAAGGCGCGCGCCTCGTCGTCGGTGCAGCCCGGCCCGGGGTAGGCCGGATGTTCGCGCACACGCGACAGGTTCGCGCGGTTTTCCTTGCTGTAAAGCCCCACCAGCATCAGCCCGCCGGGCTGCAACCGGTCGAGCAGTCCGCGCCAGCCGGTCAGCGGATCGGCCATGTGGTGCAGCACGCCCACGGCCTCGATGATGTGATACGGCCCGCTGTCCGCGCCGAGGCTGAGAATATCCGCCTGCGCGAATGTTACGTTGTCGACGCCGAGGCGCTTCGCCATCCACTTCCCGTAGGCGAGGCTCGGCCGGCTCAGGTCGATCGCAGTCACGGCAGCATTCGCCCCGTAGCTCGTCGCCGAGGCGATGGCGTGCTGTCCGGTCCCTGCGCCGGCGATCAGCACCTCGAACGGCCCGTCCATGAAGCCGAGCCGGGCATCGGGAAAGAAGCGCGACAGCGTGTTCTTCGCGCGCCCCCGCGCCGGCATGTGCAGGCTCGTCCAGCGCGGATACGGGCTTGTCTGGTACTGCGCGGCGACCTTTTGCGAGACGGGGTCGTCGATGGCGCCGATGACCGGGATGTTTTCGGCCAGGCGCGCGCGTTCCTGTACGGCCTCGATGAGCGGCCCGAGCATTTCGCCGAGCGCCTTCGGCCGGATGGTCCGGCACTCCGCGGGCGTTAGCTTCGGCGCGGCCACCGCCGCGACCGGGCGATACAGCAGATGCAGGAGCAGGATGCGGCCGGCATCGGCGTCGCCCGCCTTCACCGCTTCCCAGTCGATGTCGAGCGCGCCGAGCGCCTCCTCCTCTTCCGGAGTGGTGGCGAAGACGTGATCGTTGAGATGGCATTGCTGCGCCAGCGCCACGGCGACGGCGAACAGGTCGCGGTCAATGAAGCGTTCGGCCGGCACCTCCAGCAGCAGGGCGCGGCGCAGGCCGGTCAACAGCCATTCCACGTCGATAGACTTGTTCACGCCCTCCGCAAGCGCGCGATGCAGCAGCGGATTGGCCAGCACCTCGGCCGTGCGCTTGACGACCAGCGCGGCCGGATCGGTCTGCGCGACCAGGCCGTGCGCATCGCGCAGATGCGCGATCGCCACTTCCGACAGGCGTTGCCGGTCGACATTGGGTGCACTGAGCGCGGCCTTCAGCCCCGCCGGGTCGAGGTCGCTGTAGTCCTCCAGCCCGACGAGGCGCACGATACGCGACAGGCTGCGCGCGGCGGCCTCGTCATCCGGCCGGAGCTTCACGGCCCGCGTCAGGTTGGCGATCGCCGAGTCGATTTCGCCGGTGCGCTCCTGGGTGCGGGCCAGCTTGACCAGCGGCGCGGCGTTGCGCGGCTCGGTGCGATGCGCCTTCTCGAAGAACTGGCGCGCGCGCAAAAACCGGCCCGCCGCGAATTCGCGGGTGCCGAGCGCCATCCAGTTCGACCGCCGCGCCGGCCGCTTGCCTAACCGCGCCATGAGCCGGGAGCTTTCCTTACAGCCAAGGGCGTGCGGCCTGCGCGCGCTCCTCGAACGCGGCGATCTTGTCGGAGCGCTCCATCGTCAGGGCGATGTCGTCCAGCCCTTCCAGCAGGCATTTCTTGCGGAACGGGTCGATCTCGAAAGTGATCTCGCCGCCGTCCGGCCCGCTGATCCGCTGGTTCTCCAGATCGATGGTCAGCGTCGCGTTGGCGCCGCGTGAGGCGTCGTCCAGCAGCTTGTCGATATCCTCCTGCGGCAGGCGGATCGGCAGGATGCCGTTCTTGAAGCAATTGTTGTAGAAGATATCGGCGAAGTCCGGTGCGATCACGCAGCGGATGCCGAAGTCCAGCAGAGCCCAGGGCGCGTGCTCGCGGCTGGAGCCGCAGCCGAAATTGTCGCCGGTAATCAGGATCTTCGCGTTCCGGTAGGCCGGCTTGTTCAGCACGAAATCCGGGTTTTCCTCGCCGTTCTCGTCGTAGCGCATCTCGTGGAACAGGTGCTTGCCCAGCCCGGTGCGCTTGATCGTCTTCAGGAACTGCTTGGGAATGATCATGTCGGTATCGACATTGATCATCGGCATCGGCGCGGCCACGCCGGTCAGCTCGGTGAATTTTTCCATCTGTCTCGATCCTGGTTGATCGTGTTTGTCTTTACCTAGCGTAGATTGCGGTGCGGGCCAAGGGGTTCGCGCCGGTTCAGTGCGCCGCGTCCGCAGCCGCTGCGCCGGAGAAACAGGCGCGGATGTGTTCGCAGCGTTTCGGCCCCGCCGGGTGTGTCGCATCGCCTTTCGCCCGGCCGATAAAGCCGCAGATCTCGTCGACGCCTTTTTCGTCGAGCCAGCCTTCGCGCCGGCCCTCGCGCACGGCATGGCAGTCCGCGGCAAGCTCGCCGCGCCCGACATACTGATGGGCGCATTCATGGGCGTAGACGTAGCGTTTCAGCGTCATCGGCAGCCTTGCGAACCGCTCCTTGTTGACGAGCAGGAAGCCGTAATAGGCAGCGGCGTAGTCGTCGAGCGCCTCGCTGATGACGGTCGGGCGGTGGTCGCAGGAAAAATTGCGGCCCTCGGACTGAAATTCCCCCGCCGGCACGATTTCGCCCTTGCCGCCCACATGCGCCAGATACTGCTTGGGCGTCGGGTCGGCGTAGAGATGGCGCAGCGCGGCGGCGCTCGCCAGCCCGGCGGCGGCGACCAGCCCGATCAGGACGGTCGCGGTCAAAACGCGCATCATCCCCTCCCTATTGCCGCCGCGCGGTTTATTCGGCGTCCGCTTCCTGCTCGATGGCTTCCATGTCCGCGTCGGAGAAGCCGAAATGATGGCCGATCTCGTGAATGTAGACGTGGCGTATCACCGCGTCTATCGGCTCGCCGGTGTGCTGCGCATAATTCAGGATCGGCAGGCGGTACAGGAAGATCATGTCCGGCCCATAGCCCATCTGAAGCACGCTTTTGAAGGGCAGGCCGACGCCGTGATACAGACCGAGCAGTCCCATCGGATGGTCGATGCCGAGAGCGTGCAGCGTTTCGGTGTCGGCCTTGTCCCGCACCTGTGTCACGAGATTGCCGGTAGCGTCCCGGAATGGTTCCGGGAGGCCGTCCCATGTGCGCTGCGCGATCTCGATGAATTCGGATTCCGTCATGCTGGCCAGCCCTTTCCTCGCTCATGGAATTAGGGCGTGCCGGCACGCCGCGCAATGGGTCAGGCCGCCTGTGCGCGGATGGTAGATGGTGGTCGTGGCTCGGCATTGAATTTCGGTTTTGGATGGGGAGCAGAAGTTCCCATTCCGGCATTCAGTTTTCCGAGCATACCGATAAGCGGACCTTCCGGGTGTTCTCTCAGACCGAATGCTCGCTTTTCGGCCGCAGTCGCGGGATTTCTGCAAGCATATTGAGTTGCAGCCAGGAGGGGAAGGCTTTGCACAGCTGTCGCGGACCGTGAAGCTCGATAGCGCCATCCGCAATGGCGCGATCGAGCGGAATGTCGCCGTACCACACCGACGTCACCGTGCGGCTGTCGGTTTCCACAAACAGATCGACGTCGAAGCCGGGATCGGTGATGCACAACTCGACGCCTCCCGTTTCCCCCACGATCCATCGCAGCCTTTTTGCGGCGGGCTGATCGGTGAACTCGAACTGGATGACGGTGCGTTTCCCGGGCAGCTTGTCGAGGTTCATCCGCCGGTGCATGTCCCACATGACGAGGTCGGGATCGGCGCGGTCCTCGCTGAGGGTCGCGGGCAGCCACTGCTTGCCCCAGACGGCGAGGCTCTGGATCGTTGGCGCGAGGGCCTTTCCAGCCTCGCTGAGCACATAGTCCGTGCGTGCGTCGTCGCGTCGTCGCTCGACAATGCCCGCATGTTCGAGCGTCTTGAGCCTGCGCGACAGCAGCGCCGGCGACATGCGCGGCACGCCACGATGGATGTCGTTGAAGCGCGTGCTGCCCAAGATGAGTTCGCGCAGCACCAGCGGCGTCCAGCGCTCGCCGACGATCTCAGAGGCAAGCGCGAGCGGGCAAAACTGTCCGTAGCCCTTCATGGCGCAAGACTAACGCGAGAGGGCGAAAAAGTCGATTAACTACAGATCTGAAAGTTGTTCCGCCGACAGGGACGGTGGCAGGCTTCAACCTTGCCCGCGGGCCCCGCCGAATTTGCACGGCAGGGCGACCCTCGGAAGCGAAGGAGCAGCACCATGTTTATCGCCATCGAACACGACATCTAGTGGAGCGAATTTGACATTTGAGTCCCGCTTGCGGCCAGGCTCTCGCTCAA
>JBKGZY010000207.1:0-4554 GCA_046543175.1 Dichotomicrobium sp. | reverse complement strand
ATCATGTCGACCTGCTCGTCCTGGTACTTGTAGGGCACGAAGATGATGCGATCGATGCCCGCCTCGATGTGCTTTTGCAGCTGTTCGACGCATTCATCCGGCGTGCCCATGATCGCGCTTTCCGGCGTCGATTTGCTCCAGGAGGCGAAATCCCACTCGGCGTCCAGCCATTCGCGCATCGGCGCCTCGATCTCGCTGCGCGGGCCGACCATGATGGGAAGCTGGTTCGTCGCGTTGAGGCTCGCGGGGTCGATGCCGCCCTCCTCGGCGAAGCGGGTGATCTTCGCCCAGTCCTCCCTGAAGCCTTCCGGGGTGTAGAAATAGGTCAGCCAGCCGTCGCTCGCGGTGGCGGCGCGCTTGAGCACCTTGTCGGCATAGCCGCCGATCAGGATGGTCGGGCGCGGGCGCTGCACGGGCTTGGGGAACATCACGGCGTTGCGCAGGTTGTGCGGCGGGTATTCGCCCGCCACCATGTCCTCCGCCCAGAGCCGCTGCATGATCTCCAAGTTCTGGTCCATGATCTTGCCGCGCTTGTGGAAGTCGATGCCCACCGCGTCGAATTCGCGCTTGTACCAGCCGCTGGCCATGCCCAGCACGAGCCGGCCGTTCGAGATCTGGTCCATGCTGGCGAGCTGCTTGGCGAGCACCACCGGGTTGCGCAGCGGCAGAACGAGAATGCCGGTACCCAGCTTGATCTTGCTGGTACGTGCCGCCACGGCCGTCAGCAGCGACAGCGAGTCGATGATCGGGAAATGCGGATCGACACCCAGCAGGATGTGATCCCACACCCATAGCGACTCGAAGCCGAGCTCTTCCATGCGCACCCCGTATTCGATCAGCTTGTGCGCGTCGGGCAGTTCCGGATAGGTCTGGAAATTGCGCATGGCAATTCCGAAGGCGGGCGTCTTGCTGGCCATCGTTCAACTCCTCTCAGGGCGGGCGCGCCGCTGGCGCGGCTCAGTTCGCGGTGTAAAGCCGGTCCGGGTCCAGTTCGCGCAGGACGGCGAGTTCATTTTCTTCCGGCGGCTGGGTTCGGGGCACGTCGTCGGGGATGTGCAGGTCGAAGCCGGTGTTGTCCTGCACGTCTTGCGCGCTCACGCCGGGATGCAGGCCCAGCACGCTCATCTCGCGCGAGTCCGCGTCGAAACCCATGACGGCGAGGTCCGTCACCACCCGGTACATGCCGCCGGCGGCGAGACCGGACTCGGCACGGCTCTTGCCGCCGCGAATGAAGCCGGGGCTGGTGATGAAATCCACCTCCGGCACGAAGCGGCGCTTCTCGTGCTTCATGGCGACGATCATCTGCGTCAGGCTGGAGATATCGTTGCCGCCGCCGGTGCCGGGCAGGCGGATTTTCGGGTTGTCCGGCTCGCCGATGAAGGAGCTGTTCAAATTGCCGAAGCGGTCGATCTGCGCGCCGCCCATGAAGCCGACATCGACATAGCCGCGCTGGAGAAGCAGCAAAACGTCGGTAATCGGCATGACCATGTTGGCGCGCCGGGTGCAGCGCTGCTCGTTCGTGGACGGCGGCAGTTCGCCCGGCACGACGAACGGGCCGACAACGCCGCCCTCGAACAGGATCGTCAGCCCCGGCGCGTGAAGCCGCTGCGCCAGCGTGGCGGCGAGCAGCGGGATGCCGACGCCGGCAAACACGATCTGCCCGTCGCTCAGCAGCCGCGCGCTCATTACGGAGAGCAGTTCCGAGGCGGTGTAGTTCGCGCGCTCAGTCATTGTAAATACTCCTGCCACGTCGGCTCGCGTCGAGCATCTCCTTCACGCCCAGCTTGGCGAGATAGTCGGTCCATTCCTTCGGCTCGTGGAAATATGCGTCCAGATAGGACCGGGCGCCTTCCGCCGGGTTGGCGGCGACGCGCTTGGCATAGGCGTCCAGGTGGTCGAAGAACGGCTCGTAAACCCCGTAGCATTCGTGCGGGGCGCAGCCGAACGGCGCTTCCACCACCGCGTCCACGGTGAAGAACGGGATGCGCGTCTGGTCCGGCGTGCGGCGTATCTTTTCATTGGTGATGATGCGCTCGGTCGTCAGGATCACCCGCTTGGCCGCCATCGCGATGTCGATATCCATGAATTGCAGGCCGTCGAGCTGGGCGTTGCCGTAGCAATCGGCGCGCTGGACATGGATGATCGCCACGTCCGGGTTGAGCGCGGGGACCAGCATGAGGGTTTCCCCGGTGAACGGGCAGTCCATCGTCTTCACTTCGTCGCCCCGGCGCTTGGCGACATCCGAGCCGATCATCGAGCGCACCGGCATGAAGGGAATGCCCATTGCTCCGGCCCGGTAGCGCAGGCCCATCGACATGTGGCTCCACTCGTCGAAGCGCGCGAGGCCGTTTTCGGTATAGTGGCGCATCACCTTGGAAACGCCCCACACGATGCCCTGGCTGAACCAGCTCGTGACGATGTGCGGCGACACGCCGGAGGCGTAGAAGATGTCGCCTTCCGAGGAGACGATGCTGCGCGAGACCGTCAGATCCTTCCGCCCGGCGCGCACCAGCGCCCAGATCATCGCCATCGGCGTGCGCGACATGGTGCAGCCGCCGACCGCGAGATGTTCGCCGTCATGGATCAGCGAGGCGGCCTCTGACAGCGACATCACCTTTTCGCGCAGGCCGCGATCGCGCGCCTCGGTCTCGGCGCGCAGGTCCAGATACGGTTTGACGAGTGGTTCCCGGTCCATCGCTTCGTGTCTTCCCAATCGTTTGCGCAGCGGTTCCGGCGAGCGCGTGCAGCGTCTCACGTCGGCCGCTCCGTTTGCCTATGCCAGTCCGGTTTCGCGGTTGAATGCGTCGATCATCTCGTCCCAGATCAGGACGAGCGCCTGAAGCTCGCGCCAGAACGCCTGATCCCGGCGCCTGTCGAAGTCGCGCAATTCGATGCCCTGCTGCTCCACCCAGGTGAAATAGCCGAGATTGAAGATGCGCCGGCGGTCCGTATGCGAGGCTTCCAGCAGGTCGGAGGTGTCCGCGCCGGCGAGGTGCTCGCCGCAGATCGCGGCGGCGTCGCGTTCGCTCACGCCTTCGGGAAAATGACGCGCGTTATACGACGCCAGTTCGCTCGCGTAGAGCTCGGCGCCGTCGGTGGCGACGGTCAAGACGACATCGTCCGGGCCGAGGTCGAGATACCTCGCCAACTTGATCGCGGCCAGCACATTGGCGATGGCGGAAAGGCCGAGCCACGAAAGCCCGGCCGCGGCCTCGCGAGGCACGCCTATCGCATCCGCCAGATACCGTTTGCCCGCATCGCTGTTGAAGATCGCGTTCAGCCCGTCGGTGGCGCGGTCGCTGACGGCGATGAAGAAGTCCGTGTTCATCACGTTATGGATGAGCGGCAGATGCTTGTCGCCGATGCCCTGGATGTTGTGCTCGCCGTAACCGTTATAGAGCAGTGTCGGGCACTCGACCGGCTCGACGACCGCCGTGCGCGCGCCGTGCCGCTGCTTGAGGTAGTCTCCCGCGCCGAGCGTGCCCGAGGAGCCGCTGGCAGCGACGAAAGCCGCCAGCTTGAGGTTCGGCTCCTTCGCCGCAAGCGACTCGAAAATATGTTCGAACGCACGGCCGGTGACGGCGTAGTGCCCGGCATAATTACCGAACTCGCAGAACTGGTTGATGATCTCGTTGGCCGGATCGCGGTCCAGCTCCGCGCAGGCGTCGTAGATTTCCTTGACGTTGCTCTCCGTGCCCGGCGTGCGCACGATGTTGCTCGGATCCGTCACCCAACTTTCCAGCCAGGCGAAGCGCTCGCGGCTCATGCCCTGCGGCAGCACGGCGACGCCGTGGCAGTTCAAAATGCGCGAAATGGCGATGCCGCCGCGGCAGTAGTTGCCGGTGGACGGCCACACCGCGCGATGACGTTCGGGATCGAAGCGCCCCGAGACGATGCGCGGCACCAGACAGGAATAAGCCGCAAGCACCTTGTGCGCGTGGATCATCGGGAACAGCGCGCCGAGGGCCACGACGATGCGGGCATCCACGCCGGTGAGACTCTTCGGCAATTCGAGATGCACGGGAACTTCCGCCCGGCCCGCGCGCGAAGTATCGTTATACCAATGGACGCGGAACAGGTTGAGCGGGTGAGCCTCGTCCGGCCCGACCGCCGAAAGCTGCGACCGGATATCGTCCGGGATGGCGTCGGGATCGCGGAGCTGGGCGAATGTCGGCAGGCGCACCTTGTTGGCGCGCAGCCATTCCACGGCGCGCCGATAAACGCGGGCGTCGCCAATCTGTGTCGGAAAGTCGAATGGTCCCATCGGGTTGTCCCGCCGCGGCCCGGCCCGCGCGCTCCTCTATCGGCCGGACCGGCAGGTCAGGCAACTCTTCTTATGATACTACTATTAGAACAACTTATCTGCACGCGGCGGTACGAGGCAACAGGTTTTCGCACAACGCTGCCCGCACGCGCCCTTAGGGCCGACAGGTCACGGGCATGTTGCGGGAAATGGCTCCGGCACGGAGGCATACGCCGATCAGGTGAGGCGGGGCACGAAAATCGCGAAATGGCGGTGATCGCCGCACTCGCACCCGTCATCTCGGCGCTGTC
>JBKGZY010000206.1:0-4563 GCA_046543175.1 Dichotomicrobium sp. | reverse complement strand
GGTCCGGCCGGCCGGCTCGAAGGCCGCTACCATCACGAGGCGGCGGCCGATTCGCCGGTCGCGCTGATCCTGCATCCGCACCCGCAATTCGGCGGGACGATGAACAACCCCATCGTCTATCACCTCTATTACGCCTTCGCCCGGCGCGGCTTTTCGGTGCTGCGCATGAATTTCCGCGGCGTCGGGCGCAGCCAGGGCCTGTTCGACAACGGCCCTGGCGAACTGTCCGACGCCGCGACCGCGCTGGACTGGCTCCAGGTCTACAACCCCGACGCCCGGTCGTGCTGGATCGCGGGCGTGTCCTTCGGGGCATGGATTTCCATGCAGCTCCTGATGCGCCGGCCGGAGATCGCCGGGTTCATATCCGTCGCCCCGCCGGCGAACCTGTACGACTTCACCTTCCTCGCGCCCTGCCCGTCTTCCGGGCTGATCGTGAACGGCGATGCCGACCGGGTCGCGCCGCCCGAGGCCGTGCGCAGCCTCGTCAACAAGCTGAAGAACCAGAAGGGCATCTCCATCACCCATGAGATCGTTCACGGCGCGAACCATTTCTTCGAGGGCAAGCTCGAAGACCTGATGGAAGAGGTCGTCGGCCCCTATCTCGACGAGTCCCTCGGCCAGTCGGCGGGCGCCTGAACCGCCCGCCCCCCACCATGTCCCCCCGCCGTTCCGCTTCGAGAGCAGATATGACGCGCCCCGTCATACGCTTCGCGCCCAGCCCGAACGGGCGGCTGCATCTCGGCCACGCCTACTCCGCCCTGCTGGCTTATGACATCGCGCAGGAGATGGGCGCGCGCTTTCTGCTGCGCCTGGACGATATCGACACGGCCCGTTGCTCCGAGGCGCATGCGCGGGCGATCTGCGACGATCTCGCATGGCTCGGCCTGCGCTGGGAAACGCCGGTGCGCCGGCAGTCCGAACATTTCCCGGCCTACAGGGAGGCGGCGCAGCGGCTGCGGGCTTTGGGCCTGCTCTATCCCTGCTTCGCCAGCCGCAAGGACATCGCCGAGGCGGTCGCAAAGACCGGCAAGCCCGAACATGACCCGGACGGCGCGCCGCTCTACCCCGGTCTTTACCGCGATGCCGCTCCCGACATGCTCGCCCGGCTGACGGAAGAAGGTCGCGCTTACGCCTTGCGGCTCGACATGGCGCGCGCCCTGGCAAGTGTGCCGGGCGATCTGCACTACCGTGTCTTCGAGCGCCACGGCGCCGAGCACGCGCGCATCGCCCGGCCGGCGCGCTGGGGCGACGCCGTGATCGTGCGCAAGGACACGCCGACGAGCTATCACCTCGCCACGGTGGTGGACGATGCCGTGCAGGGCGTGACGCATATCGTTCGCGGCCGTGACCTGGAGGCGGCGACCGACCTGCACCGGCTGTTGCAGCACCTGCTCGGCCTGCCCTCGCCGGCCTATCACCATCACCGGCTGGTTCTGGACGAGGGCGGGCGCAAACTGTCGAAAAGCGACGGCGATCTCGGCCTGGCGGCGCTGCGCGAACAGGGGGCGACGCCGGCGGATATTCGCGGCTTGGTCGGGCTGTGAGTAGCGTTAGCTGACCGCCTGCCCGTCGAGCGCGGCGAGCAGCCGGTCCAGCGTCGCGCGCGTGCCGGCATCGGCGCGGCCATCGACGCGCTCCGGGCGGAAATGCCGCTGGAACGCGGCGACGACCGCCTCGGTACGCGAATCATAGGCCGCATCGGCGTCCAGGCCATAGCCCACGCGCCGCAGCTTCGCCTTGAGCGCGGCGACCGCCTCGCCATGTGCGCCCGGTTCGATGGCATCGCCGTCCGGCGGCGCGGACGGCACCCAGACACCGACGCCCCGCTCCGCCAGCCAGCTCCAGTCGAAATGCTCGCCGGGATCGCGCTTGCGCCCCGGCGCCACGTCGGAATGCCCCAGCACGCGCTCAGGCGGGATCGACCGGCGCGCGGCGATGTCGCGGCACAGCGCGGCGACCGCCGCCATCTGCGCCTCGGGATAGGGCGGGAGAACACCCGCCGCCTCGTGCCCGGCGTTATGGATTTCGATGCCGATCGACACACTGTTGATGTCGTGCTCGCCCGCCCAGAACGACGCCCCCGCATGCCAGGCGCGCGCGGCCTCGGACACCATCTGGATGATCGTGCCGTCTTCCTCGATCAGGTAATGCGCCGAGACCTTCGCGGCCGGGTCGGCCAGCCAGCGCGCGGCCGCGCGGGCGTCGCCCATGCCCGTGTAGTGCAGCAGGATCATGTCGGGCCGCCGGCAGCCCCGCCGCGCCCCGTAATTGGGCGAGGCGATCACGCGGTGCGCCAGCGACGTCTCGGGCGCGCGCAACGGACCGCCTGGCCCGGGGCAGAGCCATCGATACACTCCGCCCGCGAGCACCGTTCCGGCCGCCAATACCGCAATTCTCCGCAACACCCGCCTGCGCTCCAACGGCTTTTTCCAGCGGCGTTACAGCCCGCGTTCCTTCGCGATTTCGTCGTAGGCCTGATTGATGGCGGCGATCTTGTTGTTGGCGATCTCCACGAACTCCTCGGGCACGCCGCGCGCCATCAGCCGGTCGGGATGGTTTTCCCGCACCAGTTCGCGGTAGCGCTTCTTGACTTCGGCATCGCTGGTCGAGGGGTCCAGCTCGAGAACGTCGTAAGGGCTGCGCTCCCTGGCCTGCACGTGACGCGCCCGGATATAGGCGAACTCGGTATCGGTGAAGCCGAAGATGCGCGCCACCGAGGCGAGATATTCTTCTTCCTTGGGATGCACCACGTCGTCGGCCTTGGCGATGTGAAACAGCCCGTCCAGCACGGCCTTGAGCGTCTCGCGGTCGTCCCGGAACAGCCTGGCGAGCTGCCTGGCATAGGAGTCGTAGCCCGCGACATCCTTCTTGGCGAGGTTGAACAGCCGCGCGACGTTCTTCAATTCGCTGTCCGGCACCTTGAACACGTCCTTGAATGCGCTGACCTCGTCCTTCGTCACGACGCCGTCAGCCTTCGCCATCTTCGCGCCGAGAGCGATCACGCCCATGGAGAACGCGACTTCGCGCTCATGGACGTCGGCGGCCTCGTCGTTCTCCCGGTCAATCGCCAGATGGCCGGCCAGCCCCCCCAACAGCGCGCCGAGCGGTCCCCCGATGGCGAGGCCCGTCGCAGCGCCCGCGATTTTACCCCAGATCGACACGAAACTACTCCTTTGCGCCCGGCCGGCGAGCGGCGGACGCGCCCAGCTTTACGTTAACGTCAGGCATTGCTAGCCTTAACAGGTGTTGCGATCCCCGGCGACGATTTGGCTCGACTAGACACCATACCGGGACGCAACGCAACGCCGCGCGGCCACCACGCGGGACGGATGCTCATAAACTGTTAGGGAGGAAAACACTATGCGCGCCCAGGTTCCATTCGGTCTGCTTGTTCTCGCGGCCTCATTCCTCGCCCCCTCTGTCGCCGATGCCGCCGATATCGCCGGAATCTGGCGCCATCCAGAGAACGGATCACTCGTGCGCATGTACCAGTGCAACGGCGGGCTGTGCGCAAGGATCGTCGAGGTCCGCGATCCCTCCCGCAAGGATGTCCACAATCCCGACCCCGACCTGCGCTCGCGCCCGGTGGAAGGTATCGTCATCATGCGCGGCGCGCAGAAGACCGGCGAGAACACCTGGGAGGGCCGGCTTTACAACAGCCGCGACGGCGAGACCTACTCCGGCGTCGTAACCCTGAAGAGCCAGCAGGAGCTCGAACTGGAAGGCTGCGTGCTCGGCGGGCTATTCTGCAAGGGCGTCACCTGGACGCGCGTGCGCTAACGCCTTTTCCGACCAGTCAGAACCACGTGACCCGCGCGGCCCGCTGTCGTCCCGTGCGGATTCCCAGCTTCCGGTCCGCAGCCCAGCGCACACTGTTCAACTGGATCGGGGGCGCCCGAGAGGCAGCCCGCGGACGTCGGCCGGGAAAGTGTCGTCCCGGACGCGGCGCAGCGATTCATCGGTGCGCCGCTGATCCGGGATCGGGGGGCGGCCGGTCGAGAGCGATCCCGTGTCTGCGAAGCGGCGTGATACGCCGCATCGCGCACGGGATGACATGTCGTGGCGGTGCGCGCGAGGTCCGTTGTCATCCCGTGCGCGCCGCGGGATGCAATCCTGCGGCGCAGACACGGGATCGTTTTGGGCTGGTACAACCCGATCCCGGGCCAGCGGCGCACCACTTCGTGCTGCGCAGCACCCGGGATGACCGACTTCAGGCTGTTTGCAAGAGTAGCGGAGTCGAAGACCGGCGCGAAGCGACGAATCAATCCAGCGGCAAACGCCGTGCGTGGGGCTGAAGCCGAAGGCGGGCGCGGAGCCGAAAGGCTGACGCGAAGAAGCGAAGCGACCCTTCGACCCTGCGAGCCTCGCAATGACATAAGTTCGCATGATCGAAAAGCGATCCCGTCGCACCGATTCCACGTCAACACGCAACACTATTCTGGCCGTTGGGCTTTTTCGCTTGACGCGCTGCCACGCCTTAGAATTCACTCATAACGTGATTTCCAACAATAAGGTGTGCGTTATGCGTAAATTCGTGTTTGCTATGATGATCGCCGTGGTCGT
>JBKGZY010000205.1:0-4582 GCA_046543175.1 Dichotomicrobium sp. | reverse complement strand
GGGAGGCAAATGTCTGAATCGGACCACTAGCGCGGATCGTCCAGCGGCGTGCCCAGCTCGCCCGCCAGGTCCTGGATGAACTGCCAGGCCACGCGGCCCGAACGTCCGCCCCGGCTCATGGCCCATTCCTTCGCCCGGCTTTCCAGGTCATCGGACGGTATGGCCAGACCGTAATGCTCGGCATAGCCGCGCACCATCTCCAGGTAATCGTCCTGCGAGCAATGGTGGAAGCCGATCCACAGCCCGAAGCGGTCGGACAGCGAGACCTTCTCCTCCACGGCCTCGGCCGGGTTGATGGCCGTCGAGCGCTCGTTTTCCATCATGTCGCGCGGCAGCAGGTGGCGCCGGTTGGACGTGGCATAGAAGATCACGTTTCCGGGCCGGCCCTCGATGCCGCCTTCGAGCACCGCCTTCAGCGACTTGTAGGAGGTGTCGCTGCCGTCGAAGGACAGGTCGTCGCAGAACACGACGAAGCGGCTGGCCTCTCCGCGCATGGCGGCCAGGCATTGCGGCAGGCTGGCGATGTCCTCGCGGTGAATTTCCACGAGCTTGAGGCCCGGCGCGCCCGCCTTCGCAGCCACGATCTCGTTTGCGCGGGCATGGACCGCCTTTACCAGCGAACTCTTGCCCATGCCGCGCGCGCCCCATAGCAGCGCGTTGTTGGCCGGCAGACCGCGCGCGAAGCGCACCGTGTTGTCCAGCAGCCGCTCGCGCATCGGGGCAATGGCCCGCAGCAGGTCGAGCGGCACGCGGTTGACTTCGGGAACGGGCTGAAATTCGCCGGGGCTGGGGTGCCAGATGAACGCCTCTGCGGCCGTGAAATCCGGCAGCGCGGGCCGGGCCGGGGCCATCCGCTCCAGCGCGCTGGCGATGCGTTCGGCCAACGCGAACTGGCGAAAGCGTCTGTGTTCGTCTTGCGCGGTCATTGTTGTGTCCATTCAGGTGTTCGGTGTTTGGTACCGCTCTGCGCCGTGACTTGTCCAGCCGTTCAGCTCTTGCGGAATGTCGCTGTCAGCCTGCCATGCAGGGTCGCAAAACCCGGCGTGTCACATTATTTGCGTTTGAAGGCGCGGATGCTGTCGGCAATCGGTTGCAATGAACGCATGTGCGGATATAGTCGCGGCCAAATGCGGGAACAGCGCGGTTTCGCCTGTGTGCCGCGCGCCCATGCGCAGCCGCGTGTCGGGCACGCGACTATTAATGTGAGCCGTCTGCGCAGCATCTGGCCCCAGTTTCAAGACAAAGGACCGTAGCATGTTCATCACGCCCGCCATGGCTCAGACTGCGGCGCCCGGAGGATCGAACATCATCCTTCAGCTGATGCCGTTCATCCTGATCTTCGCGATCATGTATTTCCTCATCATCCGGCCGCAGCAGAAGCGCCTGAAAGCGCACCGCGAGATGGTCTCGAACGTCAAGCGCGGCGACACGGTCGTCACTGCCGGCGGCCTCGTCGGCAAGGTGGCAAGCGTCGTCGACGACGACGAGATCCGCGTCGATATCGCGGACGGGGTGCGTGTCAATGTCGTGCGCAATACGCTGTCCGAAGTGCGGCCGAAAGGCGAGGTGCGCGGCGCGGAGAAGGCGGCCAAGCAGCCTGCCAAGAAGACCGAGCAGATCGAAGAGGACGCCGAGGAGCCTGCGGCGGAAGAGCAGGACGCGCCCGCGGCCGAGACGGCCAAATCGGCCAACGGCGCGACCAAGAAGCCCGGTGCGAGAAGCAAGTCGCGCCAGGCCGGCGCCAGCGGCGGCGCGCGCAAGAGTGGCGGCGCGTCGAAATCCGGCAGCGCCACGCGCAAGCCGCGCAGCCGCGCAAAGAGCGGTAACGGTGCGTCGACGGGCGGCTCCAAGGAGACCGGCGGCGACAATGCCTGAAAGGCAGATGAACAGCCGGCTGCGCCGGACGGCGCGGCGTTAACGTGGAAGTCTCATGCTGTATTTTTCGCCCTGGAAAATCGGATTCGTCGTCGCGCTTATACTGCTCGGACTCGCCTACGCGCTTCCCAATGCCCTGCCGAAGCAGACCCTGCCCGACTGGCTGCCGAACAAGCAGGTGCATCTCGGTCTCGATCTCCAGGGCGGATCGCATTTGCTGCTCGAAATCAATACCGAGGAACTGCGCTCCGACTGGCTTGAAGCGATCGTTGATGACGTGCGCACGGCCCTGCGCGACCAGCGCATAGGCTATCGCAACCTGCGCATTACCGATGGGCACGTGTTGGTCACGATCCGCGACGCCGCCCAGGTCGACCAGGCCTTCGAGGCGATTTCCGATCTTGCCCAGCCGCTCGAGGGCAACCTGATGACCGGCGCGAGCGGGGGGCAGACCATCGAGGTCAGCCGGCAGGGAGATGCCCGGCTGCAGGTCGACCTGACCGAAGAGGCGCTCGCGCAGCGGCTGAGTTCGGCGCTCAGCGCGACGATCGAGACGATCCGCCGGCGCATCGACGCGCTCGGCACGACCGAGCCGACCATTCAGCGCCAGGGCGTCGAGCGCGTGCTCGTGCAGGTGCCCGGGCTGCAGGACCCGGAACGGCTGAAGGATCTGCTCGGCCAGACCGCGAAGCTGACCTTTCAACTCGTCGATCAGTCGATGAGCGTGTCGGAGGCCGAGTCCGGCCGTCCGCCGCCGGGCTCCGCGGTCTATCCATCAGACGATGGCTCCGAACAGCAATACCTGCTGAAAAAGCGCGCGATCATCAGCGGCGAAGACCTCGTCGACGCGCAGCCCAGCTTCGACCAGCGCAGCAATGAGCCGATCGTCACGTTCCGCTTCAATTCCTCCGGCGCGCGCCGCTTCGGCGATGTGACATCGGAAAATGTCGGCCAGCCGTTCGCCATCGTGCTGGACGGCAAGGTGATTTCCGCCCCGGTGATCCAGGAGCCGATCCTCGGCGGCACCGGCCAGATTTCAGGCGATTTCACGGTCGAAGAAGCGAACAATCTCGCGATCCTGTTGCGATCCGGTGCGCTGCCGGCCTCGCTGACCATCCTCCAGGAACGCACGGTCGGCCCCAGTCTCGGCAAGGATTCCATCGCGGCCGGCCAGATTGCCGGGGTCGTCGGCCTGATCGGCGTGATCGTCTTCATGTTCGTGTCCTACGGCTTGTTCGGGGTGTTCGCGAACATCGCGCTGCTCGCCAATATCGCCATGATCCTGGGCGTGCTGTCGGCGTTGCAGGCGACGCTCACCCTGCCGGGCATCGCCGGGATCGTCTTGACCATCGGCATGGCAGTGGACGCCAACACCCTGATCTTCGAGCGCATCCGCGAAGAGCTGCGCGCCGGGAAGACGCCGATCGCCGCGATCGATGTCGGCTTTGCGCGCTCGGCGGGCACGATCCTTGACGCCAACATCACGACATTCATTGCCGCGGCGATCCTGTTCTGGCTCGGCTCCGGTCCGATCCGCGGTTTCGCCGTGACCCTGTCCATCGGAATCCTGACCTCTGTTTTCACGGCGCTGATGTTCACGCGCATGATGATTGTCCTGTGGCTGCAACGCACGCGCCCGCGCACGGTCCCGATCTAGGAGAACGCCAGGCATGCCTTTCAAGCCGATCAAGCTGGTTCCTTCGGGCACGCACATTCCCTTCATGGCGGTGCACCGCATCTGCATGATGGTGTCAGGTGCCCTCATGCTCCTGTCTGTCGTGCTGTTCTTCGGTGTCGGCCTGAACTACGGCATCGACTTTCGCGGCGGCACGCTCATCGAGATCAAGACCGAGGAAAGTCCGGCGGATATCGCCGCGTTGCGCTCGAAGCTGGGCACCCTCGGTCTCGGCGACGTGCAGATCCAGACCTTCGGCGCGCCCGATGACATATTGATCCGCGTGCAGGAGCAGCCGGGCGGCGAAGCCGCGCAGCAGGCCGTTGTCGAGGACGTGAGGGGAGCGCTCGGCGACAGCGTGGAATACCGGCGCGTCGAGGTCGTCGGCCCGACGGTCTCGCAGGAGCTGATCGAGTCCGGCACGCTCGCGGTGGTGCTCGCCATCTTCGGCGTGCTGGTCTATATCTGGCTGCGCTTCGAATGGCAGTTCTCCGTCGGCGCGGTGCTTGCGCTCATCCACGACGTGGTGCTGACCATCGGGATGTTCTGCGCGCTCCAGATCGAGTTCGGCCTGCCGATCATCGCCGCGATCCTGACCATCGTCGGCTATTCGCTGAACGACACGGTCGTCGTTTATGACCGCGTGCGCGAGAACCTGCGCAAGTACAAGAAGATGCCGCTGTCCGATCTGCTGGACCTGTCGGTCAACGAGACGCTGTCGCGCACCGTCGTGACCTCCGTGACGACGCTGATCGCGCTGCTGTCGCTGTATGTCCTGGGCGGCGAGGTGATCCGCGGCTTCGTGTTCGCCATGATCTGGGGCGTGGTCATCGGCACGTACTCGTCCGTCTTCATCGGTGCGCCGCTGCTCTTCTTGCTCGGCGTGAGCCGGGACTGGAGCGGCTTCGGCGGCGCGAAGGTCAAGGAGGGCGGCGCGCGGAGCGGGGCCGCGAGCGGACGGGCACGCGAGACCGCGTCCTAGTGGTCCGATTCAGACATTTGCCTCCCGTAAGCAGCGCCCGCCCGAGCAAA
>JBKGZY010000204.1:0-4621 GCA_046543175.1 Dichotomicrobium sp. | reverse complement strand
GCGTTAACGTGATGGGTGAAGGCGTTGGCGCGGATATCCGCCAGGCGCGAAGGGGGACGGGCAACAGGCGGTTGTCCGGCCAACGCCTTCTCAAGCCGAGGGAGGGGGAGATCATGACGAGCGCGATGACGCGAGCAGGGTGTTGGCAACCCGAAGATATCGACCGTGTGGTTGGCGACCGGATACGGGCGCTTCGCAAGGCACAGGGGCTGAGCATGGAGGCGCTTGCTGCGGGTGTCGGCGTATCCTGGCAGCAAATCCAGAAATACGAACTGGGATTGAACCGCGTCAGCGTTGGACGGGCGGTGCTTATTGCCGCCCTGCTCGGCGCCGGCGTCGAAGACCTCATTTACGGAAGCAACACCATTCCTCCCGCGACCGGGAGGCAACGGTCCGGGAGGAGCGGCGCACAGCCCGCGCGGAATGGCGTTTTTCCCAATCCTGCCGAGCTGTTTTAGAAGCCAGCCCAAATCCTTGGGCCGGCTATGGCGACACGCAGAGGCGTCAATCGGCGGCCGGCTAGCCAGGGTCGGAACGGGACCGTGGGTGCAACTCGGGCTGACAAGACGGGGACAACGCCATGATCAACGACAATACGCCGCCGGACGACGCGGATGTCAGAATAAGCGTGAAACACGTGCACGACCTGTTGCACCAGATCGTCGAGATCAGGGCGGCACTGGACAGGGTCGAGACCCGGCTGCGCATTGCGCTGCGCAACTCTTCGCGCGCGACATGACGGAGAACGCCACCCCGCCGCCGGGCTGGCGGGCAAAGAAGCGCCGGCTGGGTGAGGACATCGAGCGCAGGTTGCGGGCGCTGGAGGCCGAGGAATACGAGCGGTTTCTGCGGGTGCCGCCGGACACGCCGGGACGCGATCACTGCCTGGTGCGCGCCGGGGCGCTGAAGGAGGCGCGCGAGGCGGTGATGAAGCTTTTCCGGGACGGGGCGGGCAAGCCGGAATGACCGGGGTGCCGACCTTTGCTCTCAGCGGCCAGTCAAGCACGCTGGGTCCGCACTGGGTCCGCAAAATTTCGTGTGTTTCCGGGGCAGGACCGGGGACGATGTGAGTGCGCCCCGTGACGGTTTCGGCGAAATTGTCAGGGAAATTCAAAGGCTTGTATGGCTAAACCCTTGATTTTGGGTGGTACCGCTGCCCCGGCTCGAACGGGGGACCTCTAGATCCACAATCTAGCGCTCTAACCAACTGAGCTACAGCGGCCCGAAGATGGCCTAAGGCTAGTGCGTCCGCGGCCTTGATGCAAGAGGAACGGGCGTCGCGCCTTCCGCATCCCGCACGGGGAAATGTTCTCTATACGTTCTCATTTTGGAATTGACACGCATTGGCTGTCCCGTTAGAACAGAAAGCGAACATTGGGTGCCCGCTCGAAACCCAAGGTTCCCCGCGCCGCTTCAGTCTCGCCTGTGCGATTGCCGCCGCACAGACTGCAAGGAACGGCGTTGTCGATGCGCAGGCGGATCGCCGCGGGCGCGCTGGCTCAGGTAACTGCGTGATCGCGCCTGAAGGCTGGCCATCGCCCCTTCCCCCCGCCCCCAGAGCGATGGTTTGGCCCGTCGCGGTCTCCGTCTGCGCATTCTTTCGCCCGACGCGGCGTTTTGCCGGGGTTGGCAGCGAGGCGTTTGCCGGTCCACATTACTGAAGATTGGAATTGCGCATGGCGGGAAACGGCTTCAGCGGCTGACCGGTCCGCGGCTTCATGGGGCGCTTGATGGCACGTATCGACGTGATCGGAGCCGGGATCACCGGGCTTTGGCAGGCCTTGACGCTTGCCGAGCGTGGCCACGAGGTGCGCCTGCTGGAGCGAAGCGACAAGCCGTTCGCGGATGCCGCAAGCCGGCTGGGCGGCGCCATGCTCGCGCCCTATTGCGAAGCCGAAGCGGCCCCGCCGATCGTCCGCGATCTGGGCCTGCGGGCCATGGCGATCTGGCGGGACAAGCTGTCCTGCGTCGAGCAGAACGGGACGCTGGTCCTCGCGCAGCCCCGCGACCGCGCCGAACTGAGCCGCTTTGCCGCGCGCACCGAAGCGCATGAGCAGGTCGATGCCGCCCGCATCGCGGAACTGGAGCCTGCGCTGGATGAGCGGTATCGAACCGGGCTGTTCTATCCGGACGAGGCGCATGTGCCGCCCCAGCGCGCGCTCGAGGCGCTGACCGCCGCCATCGAACAAGCCGGCGGCGAAATCCGTTTCGGCGTGGATGCCGGGGACGGCGGTGGCGATGCCGAGGTCACTGTCGACTGCCGCGGCATGGCGGCGCGCGACAGCCTTCCCGGCCTGCGCGGCGTGCGCGGCGAGATGGCGCTTGTCGAGACCGCGGAGATCGCGCTTCACCGGCCGGTGCGCCTGTTGCATCCGCGATTTCCGCTCTACGTGGCGCCGTGGGGCGGAAACACTTACATGATAGGGGCGACCGTGCTGGAGAGCGACGACCGCGGCGAGGTCACGCTGCGCTCGGCGCTCGACCTGCTCGGCATGGCTTACGCGCTGCACCCGGCGTTCGGCGAGGCGCGCGTGGTGTCGCTCAGCGCCGATGTGCGCCCGGCCTTTTCCGACAATGTGCCGCGCATTATTGTCCGGGGCAGCCGCATCCATGTGAACGGCATGTACCGGCACGGCTATCTGACGGCGCCCGCGCTGGCCGAACTGACGGCCGATTACCTGGAGGGGCGGCGGTCGAATTCGGAGATCCTCGTTGAAGATCACGGTTAACGGCGAAGAACAGGAGACCCAGTCGGTCACGCTGGCACAGTTGTGCGACGCGCTCGGTTATGGCGAGCAGCGCATCGCGACGGCGGTGAACGGCGATTTCGTCGCGGCGGAGGAACGCGCGCAGGTGCGTCTGCGTCAGCACGACAAGGTGGAGATCGTCGCGCCCCGGCAGGGCGGGTAACGCGCGCATGGCCGCGGCAAACGCATGAATATGGTCGATACAAAAGACACGCTGGAGCTTTACGGCACGCCGATCACATCGCGGCTGCTGCTCGGCACGGCGCTCTACCCCTCGCCCGATACGCTGCGCGCGGCGTTCGAGGCTTCCGGCGCGGAGATCGTGACGGTGTCGCTGCGCCGCGAATCCGCGTCCGAGCGCGCCGGGGAACAGTTCTGGCGCTTCATCGAATCCCTGAGCGGCGTCAAGGTGATGCCCAATACCGCCGGCTGCCGCACGGTCAAGGAAGCCGTCACCACCGCGCGGATGGCGCGCGAGATGTTCGCCACGCCCTGGGTCAAGCTGGAGGTGATCGCCAACGACGACACGCTTCAGCCCGATGTCATCGGCCTCGTCGAAGCCGCGCGCATCCTCACCGACGAAGGCTTCCAGGTCTTCCCCTACACCACCGAGGACCTGAGCGTCGCCGAGCGGCTGATCGAGGCGGGCTGCGACGTGCTGATGCCGTGGGGCGCGCCCATCGGCTCGGGACAGGGGCTCAACAATATCTTCGGGCTGCGGGCGCTGCGCGCCTACTTCCCCGGCGTGCCGCTCGTCGTCGATGCGGGCATCGGCGCGCCGTCCCATGCGGCCCAGGCGATGGAGCTGGGCTACGATGCGGTGCTGCTCAACACGGCGATCGCCAAGGCGGGCGATCCCGAGAAAATGGCCGCGGCCTTCGCCCGCGCCATCGAGGCCGGCCGTCTTGGCTACCTGTCCGGCCTGATGCCGCCGCGCGAGATGGCCAGCCCGTCCACGCCGGTCGCGGGGACGCCGTTTTTCGAGCCCGGCGATGATTGATCGGTTCTATCCCGTGCTGCCGGACATTACCTGGCTGGAGCGGCTGGTGCCGCTCGGCGTGCGCTTCGTGCAGTTGCGCGTGAAGGATGCGCCGGAGCGCGAGGTTCGCGACCAGATCGCCCGGGCGATGCGCTTGTGCGCGGAGCACGGCGCGCAGCTCGTCGTCAACGACTACTGGCAGGCCGCCATCGACCTCGGCGCGGACTTCGTGCATCTGGGCCAGGAAGATCTGGCCGCCGCCGATGTTCCGGCCATCCGGCAGGCCGGCATCCGTCTGGGCGTGTCGAGCCACGACCGCGCGGAACTGGCCGCCGCGCTGGCCACCTCCCCGGATTACGTGGCGCTGGGGCCGATTTACGAGACCAGGCTGAAGAAGATGAAATGGGCGCCGCAGGGGCTTGAGCGCGTCGCCGCGTGGAAACAGGCGATCTCCTGTCCGCTGGTGGCGATCGGCGGGATCACCGTCGAGCGCGCCCCCGACGTTCTCGCGGCGGGCGCGGACAGCATCGCGGTCGTGACCGATCTCGTGACCCATCCCGATCCGGAAGCGCGCACGCGCGAATGGCTGGCCGTCCTCGGTTGACCCGGATTTCTCCCAAGGTCGTCCCGCGCGGATTGCAGCATTGCAGATGATGCGATGCAGATGGGGGATCGCTCCGGTTTTTCAGATGCCGCGCTGGTTCCCCTGTCTGCGCCGCGTGACTTTGTCCCGCGCCGCGCACGGGATGACAAGCGCACTCCACCTGTCGTCCCGGGTGCTGCGCGGCACGTCCGTGATGCGCTGCTGAACCGGGATCGGTCTGTGACCAGTCGTAGTCCCCCGGATGGAGCGCAGCGCAATCCGGGCGACTCTATCGTTTGATCCCGGGTTCCG
>JBKGZY010000203.1:0-4665 GCA_046543175.1 Dichotomicrobium sp. | reverse complement strand
CGGGACCTCGATCAACACACGCGAAGCCGCCCAAAGTATACGCCGATATGATACAGCGCTCTCTCGGAGACGATTGGCATTTCTAACATGGCGTTATTCACATAAAGTTTTTACGACTAAAATGTTCCTCAAATACACGCTTGATATGTATTAATCGAATACAGGAAACAGCGCTCCATCATGTCATGGCGCGGTAACCGCCAGCCGGCGCCAGGCGGCATGTTCATGGGCGAAGGTGGAAATCTGCTGCCCGCGTGACGACAAGCCGCCACTCGGCTCGGCGCGCGAGCAGGTGGCGGTTCACCCTGCCTTCCAAAGAGTTCAAAAGATGATCCGCCACCAAGCACGGGGCCGCGCGCCTGGGACAAGCAGGGCGGCGCGCGCAGGGACGCTTGTCGGACCAGGCTCAGGTCGGCTCGGCGAAATCAACGACGATTTGGTGCTGCACCTCGGAAAAATCCCCTCGTCTCGCCAGACCGGCGACACGCTGGAGCTGACGGTCAATGGGCTCCTTGTGATGGGCGTGATGAGCCTTGCTACGGAGCTGGCTCAGGACCTCGGCAAACTTCGACAGGATGATTTCCTGATCCTGCCCGGCCCTGATGATCGGATCGAACGCAATCGACAGGTTGCGCTCGAACGGTTCGGGCTGGTGGATGATGCGCACCTGACCGTCCGCGTCGCGGGTCACCTGCTGCTCGGTTTCCCGCCCCATGAGGACGCGCATGCCGTCGGCGAGCCGGTCGATACACGCGGCAGCGGTGTACGGATCGTTGACCCCCGGTGACAGTGCCCGCAGGGCGACTTCGACCAATGCTTTCAGCTCGAACTCGATCGAAGATTGCGGGGTCCGGTGTGAACCGACCGACAACTGACCGCGGATCTTGCTCAGCTTCTCGTCGTCCACCTCGGCGTCACCTTCAGCCGTCGCCGTCAGAAGCGGCGATCCGGCGAGGACGAACGCGCCCGGGCGCGCCTCCATGCGCAGGATCAGGCCGTGCTGCTTCGCGAGACGGCATATCGCGTCGGCATCGAAGCGCAGCAGATAGCCACTGCTCTCCAGCGCAATCTCCCGCAGCCGGGATGCCCCGAAACGGTTGAGCAGGGAAACGCGTTCGTTACGGTCCGCAAAGGCGTTGCCGGCCTCGCCCTGGCGCACGAAGGCTTGCGCTGCGGCGCGAAACTCGGCGCCGAGTTCGGCGATCAGGACATCGGCCTGGATACGCGTGGCGATATGATGGATGAAGTGGATCACCATCCCGAGCGAAGCGACGGACAGGCCAACCGCCGTAATGACGGCGAAGCCGGGCACGTGACCCTGGAAAACCTCTTCATCCAGGCGCGTGAGCGCCACCAGCGCAAACAGGAATGTCGCGACAAAAAGCCCGAGCACGATCTGCGTGGGCCGGTCATCCATGAAATGGAGTAGCGGCCGCGGACCAAGCTGTTGGGAAATCATGGTGAGCGCGACCAGCGTGAGCGAGAACACCAGCGAGGCAACGGTGATCATCGAGCCCGCGATGGTGGAAAGCACGGGCCGCGCACTTTCCAGGGGCATCTGCAGATTGGGCAGGTAGCCCTCAAGCGCCCCGCTCGCGATCCAGATATCGGCGTCGACAATGAGCAGTGCCGCGATGATGCCAATGAGCGAGAGGAGTGTCGGGATGAACCAGAAGTTCGACCGGATCGCGAAGAGTATTTCAGCTAGTTTGATGCGCATGAATCGGGTCTCGTCTACACACAGGACGGTGGCGGGCGCCGAACGCAAGTCCGTTTCGCCGGCAGGAACAGCCTGTCGCGAACTGAAGCGCGGGCCCGAACCCACCAGTCCTATCCCGCTTGCCTGCGCGCGAAGTGAAGCTCCATCAGGAAGGAACAGAAACCGAAAAACAAAAGATAATATCGCTCGAAAGATTTTACGCAGACAGCCTGCGGCGAAATCCGGCACCGCCGCTTCGAGACGACAGTCCGCGCTCAACACCTGTGCGGGGATAATTCACAGTGCAGGGCTTCAATGTCACGCGTGAAGCATCGGTTCCACGCGGCCGGCTGTCGACGCCTCGTGATCGGAGAAGCGCGCCAGGCGTGAACAGCCGTCATTCGTGGTCCTGGACTGTCCCGCTCGCCCGCAGCGCCGCGATCTCCTGGTCATCCAGTCCGAGCGTATCGCGCAGAACCTCGCCGGTGTGCTGTCCCAGCGTCGGCGGCGCGTGACGGTACGTCACCGGGCTGCCGCTCATCTTGAGCGGGTTGCCGATCAGGTCGACTTTCCCGTCCGGCGCGCCGTCATGCGGCATGGTGATTCGCATCTGTCGCGCCTGCGTCTGCGGATCGGCGAAAACCTCCGAGAGCGTATTCACCGGCCCGCAAGGCACCCCCACCCTTTCCAGTTCCGCGATCCAGTCCCGCGAGGGGCGCGTTGCCGTGATCTCGCCGATCAGCGGCATCAGCGTCTCGCGGTTGCGCACGCGCTGCACGTTGGTGGCGAAACGCGGGTCTTGCGCCCAGCCCGGCTGGCCCAGCACCTCGCAGAGTCGCCCGAACTGGGCGTCGTTGCCGACGGCGATGATGAAATGGCCGTCCCTCGCGGGGAAGGTGTCGTAAGGCACGATCGTCGGGTGGCCGTTGCCACGCCGCGGCGGGTCTTCGCCGGTGACGAGATAGGCCAGCCCCTGATTGATGAGCCACGCGACCTGGCTGTCGAAGAGCGAGACGTCGATGTATTGACCCTTGCCGGTCTCCCGGCGGGCATGCAGCGCCGCCAGTATGGCCGAAGCCGCATACATTCCGCACATGACATCGGCGATGCCCACGCCCGTCTTTGTCGGCCGGCCGCCTTCCTCGTCGGGAAAGCCGGTCAGGCTCATGATGCCGCCCATGCCCTGGACCAGGAAATCGTAGCCGGCGCGATGGCGGTAGGGGCCTGTCTGTCCGAATCCGGTGATGGAGCAATAGATGAGCGCGGGATTAACCGCCGAAAGGCTGTCGTAGTCCAGACCGTAGCGTGCCAGCCCGCCGACCTTGAAGTTCTCGCACAGAATATCGCTCTGTGCTGCCAGAGCCCTGATGAGCCGCTGGCCCTCATCGGTGGCGATGTCGATTGCCGCCGAGCGCTTGTTGCGATTGGCGCAAAGGTAGTAGGCGCTTTCGCCGCTGTCATCGCCGCCGAGGAATGGCGGTCCCCAGCCGCGCGTGTCGTCGCCCGTGCCGGGGCGCTCGATCTTGATGACATCCGCGCCCAGATCGCCCAGAAGCTGGGTGCAGGTCGGCCCCGCCAGGATGCGCGTCAGGTCGAGCACGCGCAGCCCCGCAAGCGGGCCTGCCGGGTTCGCGGGGCCGTCGGTTGTTTCAGATTCAGCCATTTGACTTTCCGGGATAATAGGGCATCGGTTACGCTTCTGGGCGTAAGGCGGCCGGGCGAGGCATGCGCGGGCGGCCATCTGGCACCGCATTGTCCTGCGTTTCTAGCCGCAGCTTCGGCATAAATAAACGGGCTTGGTCATCAAGATCGAACACAAAATGGCGAAGATGCCGCCGCTCCATGCCCATGCACGGTAGCGTCGACCGCCGGCGCCAAGTAAAATGGTGCAATGGCACAGAATTACAGGACCACAATCACATCCGCTGACACCGCCGAAGGCCAGAGCCTGGCGCAGCGGCACTCCCGCCTGGAGATCGCGACCCGCGGTCCGGGTTTCACCGAAATCACGGGCGAGATCGCGCAGTGGCTCACGCAGATCGGCGCATCGCAGGGGCTGCTGACGGCCTTCATTGCGCATACCTCCGCCTCTCTCGTCATTCAGGAAAACGCGGACCCGTCGGTGCAGGCCGACCTGATGGCGGTGCTGGACAAGCTGGCGCCGCGCGAGGCCCCCTATCGCCACGCCGTCGAAGGTCCGGACGACATGCCCGCGCATATCAAGGCCATGCTCACCTCGGTCAGCCTGTCGATCCCGGTGGTCGGCGGCCAGTTGGGGCTGGGCACCTGGCAAGGGGTCTACGTGCTGGAGCACCGCGACAACCCGCAGGGCCGCCGCGTCGATCTGCAATTTATTGGAACGCTGGGCACGTGATTCGCGCGCACGTTGTGGAAAACGGGTGCGGCGCCACAACAACGCCGGGCGCGTCGTTGACAGTAACGTTAATGTAACGATGAGGCTGGATTTCGGCGCCGCAATCAGTAGGTTGGCACCGCATAGGTGATCGGGCGGCGACCCGGTTTCGGGCACGTTTTCAGTGTAGAGTGGATCATGCAGCGTATTCTTCTGGCCGAAGACGACGAGTCCATGCGCCGGTTCCTGGGCCGGGCGCTCGAGCGTGCGGGCTACGAGGTGCGCGCCTTCTGCGACGGGGAGCAGGCCTACAAATGCCTGCGGCGCGAGCCGTTCACGCTGCTGCTGACCGATATCGTCATGCCGGAAATGGACGGCATCGAGCTGGCGCGCCGCGCGGCCGATCTCGACCCCGACCTGAAGATCATGTTCATAACCGGCTTCGCCGCCGTGGCGCTGCATCCCGAATCCACGGCGCCGCGCAACGCCAAGATCCTGTCGAAGCCGATCCATCTGCGCCACCTTGTCGACGAGGTGGACAGGCTGCTGGCCGCGTGACGCCGGGAGCATTTTCGTTCGCCGTGATGCTCCTGTCATCACGCCGACACCGCGC
>JBKGZY010000202.1:0-4701 GCA_046543175.1 Dichotomicrobium sp. | reverse complement strand
CGAAACGTCCGAAAAACCGCTGGGTGAAGTCTCAGCCATGCCGCGAATATGGCCCCGCGCGGCGCGAGCGTCCAGCGTGATCATGTCCGCACGCAACACCGTGCATATCTGCTCATACAGGGAAGATGATAAATGAGGCTTGAAACATCAATATAGCTTGTCTATAGGCGGATATTGAGGTTTGGAGCAGAGACAAGACGATGTTGACGGCCGCTCAACTCCGGGCTGCGCGCGCTGCTGGGGATCGATCAGAAGACGCTCGCCGAACGTGCCGAGGTGTCGGTCCCGACGATCCAGCGCATGGAGTCCAGCCAGGGCAATGTGCGCGGCATGATCGACAGCCTGACCAAGGTCGTCGATGCGCTCGATGCGGCGGGCATCGAACTCATCTCAGAGGGGCAACAAGCTCGGGCCGCGGCCGCGGCGTTCGGCTGAAAGAACCATCCTGACCTGAACCTGAAGCGAAATCTCACCAACCGCGACGGCGACCGCCAGCCCAAGAAGCCGACGATCGCGCCGCATTGTCGAAAGGCCGCAGGAAGACATGCGTGCGACATCAGCGACCACCTCTCCGGACGCGCCACCGACCTTCGCCAAACTCTTCACGCCGAAACTCGTCACGGTCCTGCGCGAAGGCTACAGCGTCGCAAACTTCCGCGCGGACGCCGTCGCCGGGCTGACCGTCGCGATCGTCGCGCTGCCGTTGTCGATGGCGATAGCGATTGCGTCCGGCGCGACTCCCGCGCAGGGTCTTTACACGGCCATCATCGGCGGTTTCATCGTCTCCGCGCTTGGCGGCAGCCGATTCCAGATCGGTGGCCCTGCCGGGGCGTTCATCGTGCTGGTCGCGGCGACGGCTCACGCTCACGGCATGGACGGGCTGATCCTCGCGACCATGCTGTCCGGTTTGATGCTGGCGTCGGCCGGTTTCCTCCGGCTTGGCACCTACGTCAAATTCATTCCCTATCCGGTCACGGTCGGCTTCACCGCGGGCATTGCGGTCATCATTTTCGCCAGCCAGATCAAGGAACTGCTCGGCCTGACGCTGACGCAGGCCGAGCCGGGGCCGCTGGTGGAGAAGCTGCCCCTGCTCTGGGCGCATCTGCCCACCGCCGACGCGGCGACCATCGCGCTGGCCGGAGCCACAATCATCGCGATCATCGTCCTAAAGCGGGTGCGGCCGCACTGGCCCGGCATGTTGATCGCCGTCGCGGGCGCTGCCGTCGCCACGTCGGCGCTGGACCTGTCGGTCGCCACCATCGGCACGAAATTCGGCGGCATTCCCGGCAGCCTGCCGATGCCCGTATTGCCGGATTTCAGCCTCGCCAAGGTGCGGGAGGTATTGCCGGCCGCGGTCGCCTTCGCGCTGCTCGGCTCGATCGAGTCGCTGCTATCCGCCGTGGTCGCCGACGGCATGACCGGCCGCCGCCACCGCTCGAACTGCGAACTTGTCGCGCAGGGCGCCGCGAACGTCGCCTCGGGGCTGTTCGGCGGTTTTTGCGTCACCGGCACAATCGCGCGCACGGCAACCAATGTCCGCGCCGGGGCGCACGGGCCGGTCGCCGGGATGCTGCACGCGGGCTTCCTGCTGCTGTTCGTACTCGTTGCCGCGCCGCTGGCGAGCTACATCCCGCTCGCGGCGCTTGCCGGGGTGCTCGCGGTCGTGGCGTGGAACATGATCGAGAAGCAGGCGTTCGCCAACCTCGTCCGCGCCTCGCGCGGTGACGCGGCCGTACTGCTCAGCACGTTCCTGCTCACCATTTTTCGCGACCTGACCGAAGCGATCGTGATCGGCTTCGCACTCGGATCGGTGCTGTTCATTCACCGGATGTCGAGGACGACCGCCATTGAGACGCACACGCCCTTCGTCGCGGAAGACAGGCCGGACGACGCCAATGGCAAGCGCACGCCCTATGACGAGGCGCAGGCCACCGACCCGGACGTCGTCATCTATCGCATCTCGGGTGCATTCTTCTTCGGCGCGGCGGCATCGATCGGCTCGGTGCTCGACCGCATCGCGGACACCCATCATGCGCTGATCATCGACTTTTCAGCGGTGCCGTTTCTCGACTCGACCGCTGCCAACACCATCGACGGCATGGCGCGCAAGGCCCGGCGATCCGGCGTGGCGGTCTACCTGACCGGCACTTCCCACCAAATCCGCAAGGAATTGTTCGCGCACGACATCAAGCCGCCGCTGGTTCGCTATTCGTCGAAGGTGGAGGATGCGGTACGCAAGGCCCGCGTCGCGACGTAACCAGGGCCAGTCGCTACGCCGCCGCGCGCGCCGCCAGCTTCGTGCGCCACTCCTGCATCGTCGCGATACAGGCGTCCAGCTCGTCGGCATGCTCTTGCGGCAGTTCCAGCATCAGCACCGGGCTTTTCGGCAGGGCCAACTCGCTGAAGATCGCGTCCCACGGGATCGACCCCCAGCCCAGCGGCAGATGCAGGTCGCCCAGCCCGTAGGCGATGCGCTCGGCGCGCGACACGGTGCGGATGTTGTTCGGCCTGCCGAAGGAATCATGCAGGTGCAGATGCGCGGCGAAGGGGGCCAGCGGCGCCAGTTCCGCCAGCAGATCGCGCCCGTGAAAACCGCAGTTGATATAGGCGTGCGACACGTCGAGGCAGCAGCGGATATTCGCGTGCCCGATCGTCTCCAGTTCGCGCGCGAGCCGGGACGGGAGCGCGGTGTGCATGTCCGCGCGCTCGGTTGGCAGCGTCTCGACGACGATGACCACGCCCTGCGACGCCGCGGTTCCCGCGATCCCGGACAGCACCGCGCGCTGACGGTCATAGGCCGCGTCAAGTTCCGCGGCGGGGGCGTTGTCGCAGATGCCGGTATGGACGACGAGATGCCGCGCCCCGATCTCGGCGGCGATCTCGATGGACGCCTTGAGCACCTCAGTGTGCAGCGCCGTCCGCGCCGGATGGTCCATCAGGTTCAGCGCAATGGGGCCGTGAACGCTGTAGCTCAGCCCGCGCCCGCCGCATACGCTTTTGAGTTCGTCGAGCGCCTGCCGGCGAATGCGGCCACCGGCGATCAGCGCCAGTTCGAAGAGCGGCAGTTCCACCAGATCGACCGGCTTCGTCTCCGCCTGGTCCAGCATCTTTTCCAGCGCCTTCGGGCGGGAATCGCCCGCGCGTAGCGCGTATCCGATCTGCGGCGCATTATCGGTCATCGCCTCTCCTTGTCATCGGCGCCGGCAGCGCGGCCGGACGCCCGGCGTTCATCCGCGGTTCACGTCCAGTTGACGATCATTGAAAGAAGTTAACTTGTTCACGTGTCAGGGTCATGTAGACTTGGAGCTATACGCACAATCGCCCCGGCACTTGCGCGAATACCTCGTCTGAACAGGAGGGCTGGACATGGCCCCATGCTGCGACTACACGGGCAACTCGCCCCATGCCGATGTCTCCGAGGCCAATTTCTGGCGCGGCCTGGCCATTGGCCTTTCGCTCTGGGCGATCCTGGTCGGCGCGCTGGTGATCGCCTGATGCGCGAGCGGCGCTCATGACGGTTCCGCCGTTTCTTCGGCAATCCAGTCGAGAAAGGCCCGGTTGCCGCCCGACACCTCCAGGACGGCGACGGCGGGCACGTCGTAGCTGTGCAGCCGCTTGATCTCCTCGGTCACGGCATCGGCCAGCCCGGCGCGCGTCTTGACGAACATGGCCGTCTCGGCACCGTCCTGCGTCCGCCCCTCCCATTCGAAGACCGCGGTCATGCCCGGAAAGATGTTGGCGCAGGCGGCAAGCTTGCGCCTGACGAGTTCGTGCGCGATCGCCTTCGCCTCGTCCGGCGTCTCGCAGGTGGTGTAGATCATCACCGCCCGCTCGGCGGGCGAATTCGTTCGGTCTTCGCTCATCTCGGCTGCTCGCTCGTAACCGTTCGGGATGCTGGCGCAACGCCTCCGAACGTCTATAGTTTTGCAGGAAAGATAGCGTATCCCGAGGCGTCATGCACGAGACCTCCCCAGATATCTCGCAGATTCACTTCGTTGCCAGCGAGGCGCCGGAGGCGCAGGCCTCGCTGACACGGCTCACGGCCCTGTATGGGCAGGTCGAGCCCGACGCGGCGGCGGTAATCGTGGCGCTCGGCGGCGACGGGCTGATGCTGCAGACGCTGCACCGGCACATGAGCCGCGGCATCCCGATCTACGGCATGAACCGCGGCTCCATCGGCTTCCTGATGAACGAATATCACGAGGACGACCTGCTGGAGCGGCTGGCGGCGGCGGAAACCAGCGTGATCCACCCGCTGCGCATGAGCGTGCGCGACCGCGACGGCGTGACCTACGAGGCGCTGGCGATCAACGAGGTGTCGATCTTCCGGCTCACCTATCAGGCGGCGAAGCTGCAAATCCTCGTCGATGGCAAGCTGCGCATGGAGGACATGGTCTGCGACGGCCTGCTCGTGGCCACCCCGGCGGGCAGCACGGCCTACAATCTCTCCGTCTACGGGCCGATCCTCCCGATCAATGCCCCGCTTTTGGCGCTCACGCCGATCAGCCCGTTCCGGCCCCGGCGCTGGCGCGGCGCGCTGCTGTCGAACGAAGCGCATGTGCGCATCAACGTTATGGAGCCGGAGAAGCGTCCTGTCGCCGCGGTGGCCGATCACACCGAGTTCCGCCACGCCGTGCGGGTGGATGTGCGCGAGGCGCGCTCGATCGGGCTGAAGCTGATGTTCGACCCCGGCCACGCGCT
>JBKGZY010000020.1:0-21707 GCA_046543175.1 Dichotomicrobium sp. | reverse complement strand
GTCAGGATCCGGGCGTCAGACGTCCCTTTCGCGCATCCAGCAACAACTCCCGCAGTCTCTCCGCAGAGGTCACGGGTAATGAGCATTGCGGTCCAATGCAGACATATGCCGTGGGCGCATCGTCGACGCCTACTTTTCCCGACAAAGCCGGGTTGGCCGGTTTGGACCGTTCTTCGGCACATGATTGCACAACGGCGCCGGGTACCGATAGGCCATCCACTGTCTTGCGCAGTTCGTCGGCCTCCTCACCGCCGGGCGCCATGATCGTGATGTGCTGCGGCTCGATCAAGCTCATCAGGCTTTGCACGAAGCCGGCATGGGCAACGGGATTCTGAGCGATAGCATCGCGAAAGGCTTTTTCGATCGCGTGGGCTTTCCGTTCGTAGGCCTGATCGCCCGTCAGCAGGAACAGAGCCATGAAATTGTCTGCCATGACGGCGTTGGCGTTCGGTGTCGAGTCATCATGCGCGTTGAGCGTGCGGATAATGACGTCGCCGGTGTCATCCGCCGAGAGGTAATAGCCGCCGTAATCATCCGACCAGAAATGCCGGTCGAGCGCGGCCGCCCATTGGCGCGCGTCATCAAGCAATGCTTGTTCGCCTGTACGCGAAAACAGCGCCAGCGCCGCGGTGATCATATTGCCATAGTCCGTGGCGACGCCGGGCGCGGAGGTCTGACCGTCGCGGTAACTGTGCCAGAGACGGTCGCCTTCGCCCATATTGGCCTTCACGAAGTCGTAGGCCCGGCGCCCCATCTCGATCCATTCCGCCTTCTCAAAGGCACTCCCCGCGCGTACCAGCGCGGCCACCATCAGGCCATTCCAGTCAGCCAGAACCTTGTCGTCCCAGCCCGGCCGAACCCGTGTTTCACGTGAAGCAAACAGCTTGCGGCGCATCTCGGCGAGGCCGGCCTCCTCCGTTTCGGAGAGCGCCTCGGGATGCTTCAGCCGGTTGAGGATGTTCTTGCCTTCCCAGTTGCCTTCGGGGGTGACATCGTAGATCCGGGTGAAGAGGTCAGCGTCGTCCGGGCCGAGGACGTTGATGACCTCCGAGTAGTCCCAGACATAGTATTTGCCTTCGACGCCTTCAGAATCCGCATCAAGCGATGAGGCGAATCCGTCGCCCGGTACGATCATCTCCCGCTCGATCCACTCGATGGTCGCGGCAGCTCGCGCTGCGTAGAGCGGTTCGCGCGTCTCCTTCCAGGCTTCAGCGAGCAAGTCGAGGATTTGCGCATTGTCGTACAGCATTTTCTCGAAATGCGGCACGAGCCAGCGGTCATCCACGGTATAGCGCGCGAAGCCGCCGCCGAGATGATCGTAGATGCCGCCCTGGCTCATCTGCGTCAGCGTGAGCAGGACGGCGCGCCGGCAAATCTCGATGTCGAAGCGCAGTCCGGCGCGCCAGAGCAGGGCGAATATCGATGTGTTCGGGAATTTCGGCGCCCCCTGCAGGCCGCCGTTGACCGGATCGACCACGCCAGCGATCTTGCCGGCGAGATCCCGGATCGTCTCCAGCGAAATCGGTGCCGTATCGCCGGCCGCGCCGCGCGGCTCCAAGGCCTGGCGGAGCAGCGCCGTGTTGTGTGCGACCTTGTCCGACTCTTCGCGATAGACGCGAGCGACTTCTTTCAGCACATCGGTGAAGGCCGGGCGGCCATATTTCGACGCGTTCGGAAAGTAGGTGCCGCCCCAGAACGGCTCGCCATCCGGCGTGAGGAACATTGTCAGCGGCCAGCCGCCATGGCCTTCGAGGCTTTGCAGCGCGCGCATGTAGAGCGCATCGACATCCGGGCGCTCTTCGCGATCCACCTTGATATTGACGAACAACTCGTTCATGACCTTCGCGGTGGCTTCGTCCTCGAAGCTCTCATGCGCCATGACATGGCACCAGTGACAGGCCGCGTAGCCGACCGACAGCAAAACAGGCTTGCCCGTTTCTTTGGCGTACCGGAACGCCTCCTCGCCCCATGGCCACCAGTGAACCGGATTCTCCTTGTGCTGCAGGAGGTAGGGGCTGGTTTCCCCGGCGAGATGGTTCTGCTCGGGGGCGCCGAATTTCGAAGACATGTTCATGAGGAACCTGCGGGTTCGGTGGTTCGGCGGCCGTCTCCGGCGCCACGGTTTGAAGCCGCTGTATGGTGCGATACAAAACATGACCATGCAAACGACGATCTACGCGCTTTCGAGCGCACCCGGCCGGGCGGGCGTGGCCGTAATCAGGGTGTCCGGCTCACAGGCACGCGAGGTGCTCCGGTTGCTTGCGGGCGGCGTTCCCACGCCGCGTCTGGCGAGCCTGCGCACGCTCGTGCATCCGGTTTCCCGTGCCGCACTCGACCGCGCGCTCATCGTGTGGTTCCCCGCACCGGCGAGCTTTACCGGCGAGGACGTGGCGGAATTGCATGTTCACGGGGGACGGGCGGTAATCTGGGCGGTGCTGACGGCAATTGGCACTGTCCCCGGGACGCGGCCTGCAGCGGCTGGGGAGTTCGCCCGGCGCGCATTCGAGAACGGCAAGCTCGATCTCACGGCCGTTGAAGGGCTGGCCGACCTGATCGACGCGGAGACGGAGGCGCAACGGCTTCAGGCTTTGCACCAGTCTGACGGTGCACTTGCACGGCTTTATGAGCGCTGGCGCATGGTGATAATCCGGGCATTGGCGGAGTTCGAGGCGGACCTGGATTTCAGCGACGAGGCCGAGGTGGCCGACTTCAAGGATCGGGAGGCGTACGCCCGGATGGTGGAACTCGAGGCCGAAATCCGCGCGCATCTCGACGATCGTCATCGCGGCGAAATCCTGCGCGACGGCCTGCGTGTGGCGATCGCGGGGCCTGTCAATGCGGGGAAGTCGAGTCTGTTGAACGCGCTCGCCCGGCGCGACGCGGCCATCGTGTCGGACACCCCGGGAACAACCCGCGACGTGGTCGAAGTCCGGCTGGATCTCGGCGGCTATCCCGTGATCGTTTCGGATACGGCGGGGGTGCGCGAGACGGAAGAGGCGGTCGAGGCGGAGGGTGTCCGGCGGGCCATTCAGCGTGCTGCCGATGCGCATATCGTCATCTGGCTGCTCGATGCCGCGCAAGCGCATCCGGCGTCACCGCCGATGGAACTGGCGCGGGAGAAGACGATTATCGTCGTGAACAAGTCCGAGCTCTTGTCGTCGCCGGATGAATATGGGGCAGACGCCGATCTCTTCATCTCCGTCCATACGCAGGCCGGCCTGGATGATCTCGTCGCGACGCTCGGCGCCGAAGTTGCCGCGCGCCTTGCGGAAGGGGAATCGGTGCCGCTCACGCGCGAACGCCATCGCCACGAGCTTGAGGCCGCGGCGCATGCGCTGCGAACCTTTCTCGACGGTCCTACCGACCAGGTGGAGCTGCGCTGCGAAGATTTGCGGTCGGCGGCGGACTGCCTTGGCCGTTTGACGGGGCAGATCGATGTCGAGGAAATTCTCGATCATGTCTTCGCCCAGTTCTGCATCGGCAAATGAGTGTTTCACGTGAAACGCGGCTTTGACGGCCCCGCCCGGCTCCACTATTTTCAAACCCGCCATCCAAACGCTTGCAGACGAACACGATGAACCAGGATCGCTTCGACGTTATCGTTGTCGGCGGTGGCCACGCCGGTTGTGAAGCCGCGGCCGCCGCGGCGCGCATGGGCGCGGCGGCCGCGCTGGTGACGCATAAGGCGTCGGCCATCGGCGAGATGTCGTGCAACCCGGCCATCGGCGGGCTGGGCAAGGGGCATCTCGTCCGCGAAATCGACGCGCTCGACGGCGTGATGGGCCGCGTCGCCGACCGCGCCGGCATCCAGTTCCGGGTTCTCAACCGCTCGAAAGGACCCGCCGTCCAGGGGCCGCGCGCGCAGGCGGACCGCAAGCTTTACCGCGAAGCCATGCAGTCGGAACTGGCCGGGATCAGCGGGCTGACTATCGTTGAGAATCCCGTCGAGGATCTGATCGTCGAGGGTGGGCGTGTCGCCGGTGTCGTGACCGCTGATGGCGCCGTCTATCGCGCGGGCGCCGTCGTCATCACTTCCGGGACCTTTCTCAAGGGGGTGATCCATGTCGGGCGTCGCCAAACGCCCGGCGGGCGGATCGGGGACGCACCGGCTATCGGCCTGTCGGAGCGGTTCTACGCGATGGGCCTTCGCATGGGGCGGCTCAAGACGGGCACGCCGCCGCGCCTCGACGGGCAGACCATCGGCTGGTCCGGACTGGAGGTTCAGCACGGCGATGATCCGCCCGAGCCGTTTTCCTTCATGACGCCGGAGATCGCGACGCCGCAGATTGCCTGTCATATCACCGGCACGACGCGGGCGACCCATGACATCATCCGCGCCAATCTCGATCAGGCGCCAATGTATTCCGGACGCATCGACGGCGTGGGACCGCGCTACTGCCCGTCCATCGAGGACAAGGTCGTGCGCTTCGCGGACCGCGCGGGTCATCAGATTTTCCTGGAGCCGGAGGGGCTGGACGACACCACGGTCTATCCGAACGGGATTTCGACATCGCTCCCAGAGGAGATCCAGCGCGCTTTCGTCGCGACGATCCCGGGGCTGGAAAATGCCCGCATCATCCGGCCGGGATACGCCATTGAGTACGATTATATCGACCCGCGCGAACTACTCCCGACGCTTGAGGTGAAGCGGCTGCCGCGGCTCTTCCTGGCCGGCCAGATCAACGGCACAACGGGGTACGAGGAGGCGGCAGGACAGGGCATCGTCGCCGGCATCAATGCCGCGCTTTCAGCCGGTGGCGGCGACCGCGATTTCGTCGTCTCGCGGGCCGATGCCTATATCGGCGTGATGATCGACGATCTCACCACGCGCGGCGTTACCGAGCCGTACCGGATGTTCACCTCGCGCGCCGAGTACCGCCTGCGTCTGCGTGCCGACAACGCGGATGAGCGCCTGACGCCGAAGGGCGAAGCGATCGGCTGCGTGGGCGCAGCGCGATCCCGTGAGTTCGCGGAAAGGGTGGCGATGCTGGAGCGGGGCCGCGCCATGTTGGAGGAACTCAGCCTCACGCCGCGCGAGGCCGCCGCGGCGGGCATCAGGCTGAACCAGGACGGCCGCCGCCGCACGGCTTTCGAGCTGCTGGCCTATCCGGACGTAACCTGGGGCCGCGTGGCGGCGCTCTGGCCGCAACTGGAAACCATCCCGCCGAAGATCGCGGCCCGGCTGCAGATCGACGCGCGATACAGTGTTTACGTCCAGCGCCAGGAAGCGGACATCGCCGCATTCCGCAAGGATGAGCGGATCGCCATCCCCCGCGGTTTCGATTACGGCGCGATCTCCGGCCTGTCGAACGAGGTTCGGCAGAAGCTTCAGCATCACCGCCCGGCGACACTGGCGCAGGCGGGGCGCATCGACGGGGTGACGCCGGCCGCGCTGATGCTCTTGCTCGCGCATCTGCGCAAGGCGCCGCAGCGGAAGTCGGCGTGATGGCGGCATCCGGGCCGGAGGAAAAGACGCAAGACGCACGGGACGTCCCGCCCGCCTTCGACCCATCTCCCGCTCAGATGGAAAAGCTCGAAACCTATGCCGCGCTTCTGCGCAAATGGCAGAAGGCCGTCAACCTCGTCTCGCCGGGCACGCTCGAAGCGCTCTGGGAGCGCCATTTCGCCGACAGCGCCCAGCTCCAGCGCTTCATTCCGCCGGGCAGCACCTGCCTCGACTTCGGTTCCGGGGCGGGCTTTCCCGGCATGGTCCTCGCCGTTCTCACCGATCCCGCCGCCGGCATTCGGTTTCATCTCGTCGAAAGCAACGCGCGCAAATGCGCTTTCCTGCACGAAGTCGCGCGCCAGACCGGAACGGCTGTGGAAATTCACAATGCCCGCATTGAAGAGATCGCCCGCCGGGGTACAGTGACGCAGGCAGATGTCATCATGGCAAGAGCTGTGGCGCCGCTGGCTACGCTGTTTGAATTGTCCCGGCCGTTCTTTCGCAGCGGCACTGTCGGGCTGTTCCCGAAGGGGCGTCGCGCGAAGGACGAGGTGGCCGAAGCGCGGAAGGCTTGGACATTTCGTTTGCGCGCGCATCCGAGTGCGACAGAACCGGGGGGCAAGGTTCTGGAAGTCGGGTCTCTCGAACGGCTGGAAGGTAGGACGTGATGGATAAGCGGTCTTCGGGTGGCGGTTTTCACGTGCTCGCCATCGCTAACCAAAAGGGCGGTGTCGGCAAGACGACGACGGCCATCAATCTGGGAACGGCGCTCGCGGCGATCGATCAGCCCACGCTCGTTATCGATCTGGACGCCCAGGGCAATGCGAGCACAGGACTGGGGCTGGCGGAGCCGGGCCGCAATGTCTCCACATATGATGTGCTTGCCGGGGCTGCTGCGCTGGAACAGGCGATGGTGGAGACCAGCATTCCGAACCTGTACCTGGCGCCCTCGACGCGTGACCTGGCAGGGCTGGAGCCGGAAATCTCGTCGGCACCGAACCGGGCTTATTTCCTGCGCGACGCGATCATGTCGCTGAAGGCCTCACAGGAAGATCGGGCCCGCGGCCCCAGGATCCGTTACGTGCTGATCGACTGTCCGCCATCGCTGAACATCCTGACCATCAATGCGATGGCGGCATCTGACTCCGTGTTGGTTCCCGTACAGTGCGAGTTCTTTGCACTCGAAGGCATTACGCAGCTCAAGGACACCATCGATTTCGTTCGCTCGAGCCTCAATCCGCCGCTGGAAATCCACGGCGTCGTTCTGACCATGCACGATCCGCGCACGAAACTCGCTGACGAGGTGGCCTCCGAGGTTCGCAGTTTCTTCGGAGAGAAGGTCTATAACACTGTGATCCCCCGCAATGTGCGCGTCGCCGAAGCGCCGTCGCACGGCAAGCCCATCCTGCTGTACGACCAGAAGAGTGCCGGCAGCAAAGCCTATATCCAGTTGGCGGCGGAAATCATCGACCGGGAACAGAGCGTTTCCGCGGCCTGACCCGCCCGGCATGTATTTTCGCGCCGTTCTGTAAGCCTGCGCGGTTCGTTGGGCGTAGAGGCGCACTTTGGAGAGACGCATGTCGGAAGAGACATCCACGGCACAACGCAATCGGCTGGGGCGGGGCCTGGCCTCGCTCGTCGGCGACAATCCTTCAGCGAAGGCGCGGAGCGGCCCGCCGGAAGGCGACCAGATCCAGCTCCCGATCGACAGGATCAAGCCCGGCCCGCTCAACCCCCGCCAGAGCTTCTCCGCGTCTGAACTGGAGGAGCTGGCAAACTCCATCCGCGAGAAAGGGCTGGTTCAGCCGCTCGTGGTTCGTCCGATGGCGGACGAGACCCATTACGAGATCGTGGCAGGCGAGCGCCGCTGGCGCGCGGCCCAGATGGCGGGCCTGCACCGGCTTCCCGTCGTCATCCGGTCGCTGACGGACCAAGAAGCTCTCGAACTGGCGATCATCGAGAATGTCCAGCGCACCGATCTGAACGCGATCGAGGAAGCGGCGGGCTATCACGAGCTTATCGGGCGTTTCGGCTATACCCAGGATGAGCTTTCCCAGATTATCGGCAAGAGCCGCAGTCATCTGTCCAACATGCTCCGGCTGCTCAAACTGCCGGACGGTGTGCAGAAGCTGGTGCGCAGCGGCGATCTCAGCCCCGGTCATGCGCGCGCCCTGATTGGCCGCGAGGACGCCGACCACGTTGCGAAGCAGATCGTGGAGAAGGGCCTGAGCGTGCGCGATGTCGAGGCGCTGTCGCAGGAGCAGAGATCGGGTGGCTCGTCGAGTGGTTCGCAGTCGAAAAGCAAGGATCCCGACACGCGCGCTTTCGAACAGGAGATAGCCGATGCCCTCGGGCTGACCGTGGCGCTCAAGCCCGGCTCAGGCGAAAGCGGCGAACTGCGTATCCGTTATCGCACGCTGGAACAGCTCGAGGGGGTGCGCACGCGCCTGCTGGGCGACCAGGCGTAAATCGCTTTCCTGTTCATCGCGCGGTTTCCGGAGTCCCCCGACGGCTCAGCCTTGCGACGGCATCTGCCGCGATCTGGTGCGCGATTGTCGGGTTCAGCCGCGCCTGTTTGAGCGCGCGTGAAACTGTCTCCAGCGCATGCTTCAGACGGGCGCGGTCCCATTGGCGGATCTGGCGCTTCATGACGTCGGCGCGCTTGAAGTGCAGCGGCGGGCGAAAGCTCTTCAACGCCGCATCGGCCGAGTTTCCAGCGTCCAGCTTGGCCCGGAGCCGCAATAGCCGGAGAAGGTGCTGGGACAGCGACGAGAGCAGCACGTCCAGCGGTGTTCCGCTGGCGCGCAGCTTGTCCATCTGCTTCTGTGCGCTGCGTGGATCGCCGGCTAGGATGGCATCGACCGCCGCATCGAGTGAAACCTGGGAGGCATCACCAATAACGGCGTCGATATCCTCGATGGTGATGCGGCCGGTTTCCTGCGCGTAGGTCACGAGCTTGGCGAGTTCCGATCTGGCGAGTCCGAGATCGGCGCCCAGCAATCCGGCCAGATGCCGTTGCGCGTCGCCGTCGACCGTCAGTCCCGCGGCAGTTAACTCGCCGCGTATCGCCTGGGCGATGTTTGCCGCGTCGCTCCCGTCATGGCAGGGCAGCGCCACCAGCGTCTTCGCGGTCTCGAAAACCTTGCGCAGCTTGGCGTCCTTGCGCAGATTGCCGGCCTCGACGACGACGCGCACATTCTGGGGCAGTCGGTCCCAGGGAAATGCCGCCAACTCGCCGGTGGTGCGCCCGCTGGCCCGGACATGCAGAACCTTGCTGAGGGAAAACATTGAAACGGTCTGGGCCTCGACCGCCAGCCGGTCGGGATCGCCGGTCAGGTCGTCCTCGCTGAAACGGATGATCTCCGCCCCGTTTCCGAGCGCTGCGGCAAGCTGGCCGGCCAGCGCCGCGCCGTGCTCACGCATCAGTCCGGGATCCGTGCCGTGCAGAAGAAATGCGGATTTTGCTGTGTCGGGTTTCGAGATGAAATTCGCGACGCGGGGGGTTGGTATCGCAACCATGGGGGAAACGTTACCTGGCTTGGTTCACGCCGCCGATTTCAAAGACGCGGAGAATGTGGGCGCTAGACTTCACGTGAAAGCACTGTGGCAATCCGCGTTTGAATATCCTCGGCGACGGTGCGCGCGGCCCGGTTCTCCGCATCGCGACGAGCGCGGATATCGGCGAAGTTCGAGTCGAGATTGTCATAGGCGGCGCGGCCGATGCTCTTGCCGGAGATCACGACCGTCTCATCGTCCAAACTGATCAGTTTGAAGGCGGCTATGAGCCGATAAGCCCGTCCCTCGGATTCGCCGCTTTGCGCCACGAAAACGTCCTGAACCGATTCCCGGATCGCGATTTCCAGCCGATAGTTCGGCGCGTCGCTGGAGCCGCCGCCCGTTGTGGCGAAGATGAGCTCGTTGCGCAGCCGCTGGCCTACCCGGCCGGGAATCGTCGCCACGGACACGGTCCGCATGACGTCATCGAGTTGCTGGCCGCTCGGCCCCGTTCCATACATCGGCTGGAAGCCGCAACCCGTCATCAGCGGTGCGACGATGGCAATGACGGCGAACAGACGGCCCGCAGAATGGCGATTGGCTGGCATACTCGCTCCGATCCCTCTTGCACCCATGCCGGCGGCGCCGTTGTGGCTGGCGGACGACGCGTCTCAGGAGACCACGTTAACGATCCGTTGCGGCACGACGATGACGCGCTTGACCGGTTTTTCGCCCAGCGCGCGATGAACGCTCTCAAGCTCCAGCGCCGCACGCTCGACGTCTTCCTTCGCGGCGTCGCGCGCAATCGTCAATTCGGCCCGGCGTTTACCATTGACCTGTACGGCAATGGTAATCGCATCGTCAATCAGCAACGCCGGGTCCGGCTGCGGCCAGGGCTGGTTTATCAGTAGAGTGTTGTACCCGAGTCGCGCCCAGCATTCCTCGCCGGCATGCGGGATGATCGGCCCCATGAGCTGGGTGATGACCTCCAGCGCTTCGCGCATCGCCCAGGCAAAATCCGGCTGGCCGGACCAGGATGTCTGTTGCGCGCTGCCGATCCTGTTGGCGAATTCGTGGATCTGGGCGATGGCGCGGTTGAAGCGCAGCGCGTCCAGGTCGCCCGTCACCGCCTTGAGCGCGCGATGGCACGCGCGGCGCAACTCCTCGGCCGGCTGCGAGAAGGCTTGGGGGGCCGCGGTGCCCGGGTCAGGCAGGCGATCCGCGGCGTCATTGACCAACCGCGTCAGCTTCTGAATGAAACGCCATGCGCCTTCCACGCCGGCATCAGTCCACTGAACATCGCGCTCCGGCGGGCTGTCGGAAAGCATGAACCAGCGCGCGGTATCCGCGCCGAAGCGTTCGACGATGTCGCTGGGATCGACGGTGTTGCGCTTTGACTTCGACATCTTCTCGGCGGGGCCGACCGTGACGGGCGTACCGCTGTCGGCCTCGACGACCGTGCCGTCCTTTTCGGCGCGCACGTCATCCGGGCTGAGCCATTGGCCTTCGGCGTTTCTGTAGGTGTCATGGACGATCATGCCCTGGGTGAACAGCCCGGCGAACGGCTCTTCCAGATCGAGATAGCCCATGTCGCGCATCGCCCGCGTGAAGAAGCGCGCATAGAGCAGATGCAGGATGGCATGCTCGACGCCGCCGATATACTGATCCACCGGCAGCCAGTGGTCCGCAGCGGCCCGTTCGACCGGCGTTTCCGCCCGCGGCGAGCAGAAGCGCGCGAAATACCACGAGGAGTCCACGAACGTGTCGAGCGTGTCCGTCTCGCGCTCGGCTTCGCCGCCGCATTCGGGGCAGGTCGTGTCCTTCCATGTCGGATGATGGTCCAGCGGGTTGCCGGGTTGCTCGAAGGAGATGTCATCCGGCAGCAGCACGGGAAGGTTCTCGGCACGTTCCGGGACCATGCCGCATTCGGCACAATGGATCATCGGAATCGGGCAGCCCCAGTATCGTTGCCGCGAGACGCCCCAGTCGCGCAGGCGGTACTTGATCTGCCGTTCGCCCGCGCCCCGCTCTTCGAGGACCGCGGCGACGCGCTCCTTCGCCTCCTCTACAGACAGGCCGTCCAGGAAGTCCGAGTTATGGATATGCCCGGGTCCGGTATAGGCTTCCTCCCCGATCCTGAAGGTCTCCGGGTCGGCGTCGTCCGGAATGACCACGGGCTTGACCTTCAGCCGGTACTTGCGTGCAAAGTCGAGATCGCGCTGGTCGTGCGCGGGGCAGCCGAAGATCGCGCCGGTGCCGTACTCCATCAGCACGAAGTTGGCGACGAAAACGCGTAGCCGGGAATTCCGCCGGAACGGATGGATTGCCTTCAGGCCGGTGTCATAGCCCTTCTTTTCCGCGCGCTCGATGGCTTCCTCGCTCGTGCCCATGCGTTGACACTCCGCGATGAAGTCGCGCAGCGCCGGGTCGTCCTCGGCCAGCGCCTGGGCGAGCGGATGGTTGGGGGCTATGGCGCAGAACGTTGCGCCGAAGATCGTGTCGTGGCGAGTGGTGAAGACGTCCAGCGTCGAAGGCATGTCGCCGTCCCGCTTGCCGGACAGCTTGAAGCTTATCAGGAGACCCTCGGACTTCCCGATCCAGTTCTTCTGCATCAGGCGGACCTTTTCTGGCCATCTCTCCAGAGTGTCCAGACCCTCCAGCAAGGCGTCCGCGTAGCGCGTGATGCGGAAGAACCATTGCGGCAGCTCGCGCTGCTCGACCTGCGCGCCGGAGCGCCAGCCCTTGCCGTCGATCACCTGCTCGTTGGCGAGCACGGTCTTGTCCACCGGGTCCCAGTTTACGCGCGCCTTGCGACGATAGACGAGGTCATGCTTCAGGAAGTCCAGGAACAGCTGCTGCTGCTGCGCGTAATATTCCGGGTCGCAGGTCGCGAACTCGCGGGACCAGTCGAGGGCGAAGCCCATCTCCTGAAGCTGTCCGCGCATGGTCGCGATATTGTCGTAGGTCCAGGTCTTCGGGTGGACGCCCTGCGCCATCGCCGCGTTCTCCGCAGGCATGCCGAAGGCGTCCCAACCCATCGGATGCAGTACGTCGTAGCCCTGCGCGCGCTTGTAGCGCGCCACGACATCACCCATCGTATAGTTGCGGGTATGCCCGACATGGATGCGCCCGGACGGATACGGGAACATCTCCAGGACATAATATTTCGGACGATCCGAGCCCTCCGGCGTGCGGAAAACGTCCTGGTCGCGCCAGACCTGGCGCCAATATTTCTCGCGTTCGGGTGCGTTGTATCTTTCGCTGGCCATGACTTCCGAATAATGGATGGTAAGGTTGGGCTCGACGCCAAAACGCCGGGATGTGCGCCGTTCATGTTAAACGCGATATGAGGGCAAAAGCGCCCGGCCGGTCAAGGTGTGATGGCCGCGTTCGGCAGATTTCTTCCCCGCCGCCGTGACGGGGCCGCCGTTGCAATGGTCCGGAAGGTCTGTTGATCTGTATTTCGAGGACGAGGCGAAGGAGAAAATCGTTTGAACGAACCGCGCACGGAAACGTCTTCCCCGGAGAGCGCCGCCGGGCGGCTGCGAGAGGTGTATGCGCGGATCGCCGCCGCGGCGCGCGAGGCCGGGCGCGACCCTGCACAGATTCATCTGGTGGCGGTTTCCAAGACCTTCGGGGAAGACGCCGTCATCCCGGTCATCGAGGCGGGCCAGCGTATCTTCGGGGAAAACCGCGTGCAGGAGGCGCAGGCGAAATGGCCGGGCCTGAGGGATCGCTGGCCGGACCTCGAGCTTCATCTCGTCGGCCCGTTGCAATCCAACAAGACGCGCGACGCCGTCCAGCTTTTCGACATGATCCAGACGATCGACCGGCCGAAGATCGCGCAGAGTGTTTCACGTGAAATGTCGGCGCTCGGGCGCGCGCCGCGCCTGCTGGTTCAGGTGAACACCGGGGAAGAGCCGAACAAGGCCGGCATCGCCCCGGCGGAAGCCGTTGAATTCACCCGCTATTGCCGGCATGACCTCGGCCTGGGAATTGAAGGGCTGATGTGCATTCCGCCGCTCGACGAAGAACCGGCCGTGCATTTCGCATTCCTCGCCAGGCTTGCGGAGGAATGCGGGCTGTCGGGGCTTAGCATGGGCATGAGCGCGGATTTCGAGACGGCGGTGGAATTCGGCGCCACATGGGTGCGCGTCGGCTCGGCGATCTTCGGCGCGCGGGAAAAGGGATAGCGCATGACGTTCTGGCGCAGGGACAGGACCGCTGCGGAAGCCTTCAGCGTCGATTCCGATGAATTCCGGTCGTTGTGCGGCTTGTGGCCGACGGGCGTATCCATCGTCACGACCCGCGACGGGCAGGGCAGCGCCTACGGCGTCACCATGAATAGCGTCACTTCGGTCTCGCTGGAGCCGCCGCTCCTGCTCATCTGCCTGAAGAACGAGTCCGACACGCTGGTCGCCATGCGCGAAAGCGGCATGTTCTGTATCAACCTGCTTGCCAGCGGGCAGGAAGACCTTTCGCGACGCTTCGCCCATCGTCGTCCCGACAAGTTCAAGGGGATCAGGACCCATGACGGACGTCTGGGCGCGCCCGTCCTGGAAGGCATCCTGGCGGCGCTGGAGTGTCGCGTGGACGCGGTCCATCCCGGCGGGGACCACCGGATCGTCGTGGGCGAGATGGTTCACGGCGTGCGATACAACGAAAATGCCGTGCCGCTGGTCTACTTCAAGGGCAATTATTCCGCCCCGCGGATGTGAAGCGGGGATGCTCAGGTCTTGCTGGTGACAACCAGCCGGGGACTCTCGCCCGCTTCGTCGCCCTCGACCCGCGCATCCGTCGTGATCGGCACCTGTTCGACCACCTCCAGTTCGAATCCGTCGAAGACGAACGCATCCGTCGGCTTCGGCGTGTTCGTCAGCACCCGGATCTTCGACAGTCCGAGATCCTTGAGGATCTGGATGCCAAGGCCGTAGTCGCGCGCATCGCTCTCCGGGCCGGCGGCGCGGTCGCCCTGCGGTTCCGTGCGGGCCTGAAAGCTCCGGATCTGGTCGAGCAGGCTGATGCCGCGCGCATCCTGCGGCAGATAGACGATCGCCCCGGCGCCTTCCTCGCCGATCCGCGCCATCGACTGGTGCAGCAGCGTGCCGCCGTCATCGCGAAGATTCGCCAGCACATCGCCGGTCAGCGACGCCGCATGGACGCGCACCAGCGGCGCCTCGGCGCGATCGAGATCGCCCTTCACCAGCGCAACCGGCTGTTCGTCGCTGTAGGCGACATCGTAGGCAATCAGCCGAAAATCGCCGTAGCGTGTCGGCAGCGTGGCCTCGGCCATGCGCCTGACGATGTGTTCGTGCCGGTAGCGATAGCGGATCAGGTCAGCGATGGTGATCATCGGCATGCCGTATTGCGCCGCCATTTGCGCCAGGTCGTCGCGCCGGGCCATCGTGCCGTCCTCGTTCAGGATCTCGATCAGGACGCCTGCCGGTGCCAGCCCGGCAAGCGCGGCGAGGTCGATCGAGGCCTCGGTATGGCCCGCGCGGATCAGCACGCCGCCCTCGCGCCCGACGATGGGGAAGACATGGCCGGGGCGCGCGAAATCCTCCGGGCGCGCCGCCGGGTCGGCGAGCGCGTTTATGGTGGCCGCGCGCTCGGGGGCGGAGATGCCGGTGTTGGTGGAGACGTGGTCCACCGATACGGTGAAGGCCGTGTTTTGCAGCGCGGTGTTCGACTTGGCGGCCGGCGCCAGATCGAGCCGGCGGGCGGCGGCCTCGGTCAGCGTGACGCAGAGCAGGCCGCGCCCGCGCAGCATGAAGTTGACCTTCTCCGGCGTGATCGTCTCCGCCGCGCAGATGAAGTCGCCCTCGTTTTCGCGGTCCTCGTCGTCGACGACGATGATGATGCCGCCCTGGCGGATCGTCTCGATTGCGGTTTCGATGCGCGAGAATTTCACGGACCGCTCCTTTGCCCGGCCGAAACGGCGGGTCTGCCGTATTTGTCGCGTTGCCTTACGATATAAGCCAAGGCGCGGGTTTTTGCACGAAGCACGGTCCCGCAGCGTTGCTGGGATTCACGCAAACAAAAAAGCCGCGCTGCATAAGCGCGGCTTTTCCCAGGTCTCGTGTTGTCGCGCACGCGCTATTGATGCGCGAGCACCGCGAGCAGCAGCAGCGCCACGATATTGGTGATCTTGATCATCGGGTTGACCGCCGGGCCGGCCGTATCCTTGTACGGATCGCCCACGGTATCACCTGTGACCGCCGCCTTGTGCGCCTCGGAACCCTTGCCGCCGAAGTTGCCGTCCTCGATGTACTTCTTGGCGTTGTCCCAGGCGCCGCCGCCGGCCGTCATCGAGATCGCCACGAACAGTCCGGTGACGATCACGCCGAGCAGCATTGCCCCGACCGCCGAGAACGCGGCCGACTTGCCGGCAACCAGGTTGATGACGATGAACACCACGATCGGCGAGAGCACCGGCAGCATCGAGGGGATGACCATCTCCTTGATGGCCGCCTTGGTGAGCATGTCGACCGCCGCACCGTAGTCCGGCTTCTCCGTGCCTTCCATGATGCCCGGCTTGGCCTTAAACTGGCGGCGGACTTCCTCGACGATCTTGCCGCCCGCGCGTCCGACCGCCGTCATGCCCAACGCGCCGAACAGGTACGGCAGCAGGCCGCCGAAGAACAGGCCGACGACGACGTAGGGGTTCGACAGCGAGAAATTGAGCGTCACGCCCTCGAAGTAGGGGAATTGGTCGGCGTTGGTTATGAAGAAGTTCAGGTCTTCCGTATAGGCCGCGAACAGCACCAGCGCGCCGAGACCGGCCGAACCGATGGCGTAACCCTTCGTGACCGCCTTGGTGGTATTGCCCACGGCATCCAGCGCGTCGGTGGTGTTGCGGACTTCCTCGGGCAGGTCCGCCATTTCGGCGATGCCGCCCGCGTTGTCCGTCACCGGGCCGAAGGCGTCGAGCGCGACGACCATTCCCGCCAGCGCCAGCATGGTTGTCACCGCGATGGCGATGCCGAACAGCCCCGCCAGGTTAAAGGAGATCAGGATGCCTGCGATAATCACGATGGCCGGAAGCGCCGTCGCTTCAAGCGAAATTGCCAGGCCCTGGATGACATTGGTGCCGTGGCCGGTTTTCGATGCTTCGGCAATCGAGCGCACGGGGCGGAAGCCGGTGCCCGTGTAGTACTCGGTGATGACAATGAACAGGCCGGTGATGACGAGGCCGATTGCGCCGCAATAGAACAGCTCCGCCCCGGTGAAGGTCACGCCGGAGGCTTCGAGCTGCGTGTCCATGCCGATGATGGCATCGGTCACTGGCCACAGCGCGAGCAGCGACAGTGCGCCGGTTGCGACAAACCCCTTGTAGAGTGCGCCCATGATGTTCTGGTCCGACCCCAGCCGGACAAAGAAGGTGCCGATGATCGAGGTTACGACACAGACGCCGCCGATCGCCAGCGGATAGACCATCGCGGGCAGCAGGATGTCCTGGCCCGCGAAATAGATGGATGCCAGGACCATCGTCGCAACGACCGTCACCACGTAGGTCTCGAAAAGGTCCGCGGCCATGCCGGCGCAGTCGCCGACATTGTCACCGACATTGTCCGCGATGGTCGCCGGGTTGCGTGGATCGTCCTCCGGGATGCCGGCTTCGATCTTGCCGACGAGGTCACCGCCCACATCAGCGCCCTTGGTGAAGATGCCGCCGCCAAGACGCGCAAAGATCGAGATGAGCGATGCGCCGAAGCCGAGCGCGACCAGCGCGTCAACGATCGTCCGGTCCGTCTGGTCATACCCGACGAGCATCAGGATCGCGAAGTAAACCGACACGGCGAGCAGCGCCAGCCCGGCGACGAGCAGGCCCGTAACAGCGCCTGACCTGAACGCGATGGACAGGCCCTCGGCCAGGCTGCTGCTTGCCGCCTGCGTAGTGCGCACATTGGCGCGCACGGACACGATCATGCCGATGAAGCCAGCGGCGCCCGACAATATGGCCCCGATTAGGAACCCGACAGCCACGGGGAACCCGAGCAGCAGAAAGACGATGACGAAGATGACGCCGCCAACGATAGCGATCGTCGTGTATTGGCGCGACAGATAGGCTTGCGCGCCCTCTTGAATGGCGCCCGCGATTTCCTGCATGCGGGCATTGCCGGCGTCCGCGGCCAGCAACTGACGGATGGTCAGCGCACCGTAAACGAGCGAAAGCAGACCGGCGGCAACGATAAGCCAGATCACGTTATCCATTGGAACCGTCCCAGGTGTGATTATTGAAATCTGGGTCTATTGAAGCCGACGGGCGAGGAAGGTCGCGCCCGGCAGTCTCGTCCCCCCAAATGGTTGCATGCGTCTTAAAGGACGCGCGAACCGGCGGGAACATGCCAAAATAGCTTCCGCAGTGCAACAAGGTTCACCGGAGGCTGCCGCCATCAGGCGAAATGGGTGTAGCCGGGGCGGTGGAAGTGGAGCGGCGTGCCGTCCGGGTCGAGCACGGTGACCGGCGGCAGGCTGGAGGCGGGGCCGGCGAGTTCGCCGATGTGATGGAGGGATGTGCCGGCCGCTCCGGCGGCCCGCGCAAAGGCTTCGGCTTTCTCGGCCGGTACGGCCAGCAACAATTCGTAGTCATCGCCGCCGGTCAGGATGGTTTCGAGGGCGTCCGGATCCGCGGCCAGACACGACCTCGCAGCGCGGGAGAGAGGCACCTTGTCAGCGCGGATCGTCGCGGTCACGTTCGAAGCGTGGCACAGGCGGACGGTATCGATTAAGAGCCCGTCAGAGACATCAAGTGCTGCGCTGACATGGCCGCGAAGGGCCGAGGCCATGCCGGTGCGCGGCGCCGGCCGCCGGTAGCGCGAGACGAGAAACGCGTGGGCTTCCGGGTCGAGGTTCCAGCGCGTGCCGCGCGGATCCTCGGTCACGAGCAACAGGCCCAGCGCGGCATCGCCGATGGTTCCGGTCACATAGAGAAGATCGCCCGGCCGGGCGGTGCTCCGGCGCACCATCCGGCCCGCCGGGACGGTCCCGAACGCGGTTATCGACAGCATGGTCGCATCCGGGCTGCGCGTGGTGTCTCCACCGACGAGATGGATGCCGTGAGCGTCCTGCACGGCGGCCAGCCCGTCGCGAAATCCGGCGAGCCAAGTCTCCGACACGGGATCGGGAAGGCTCAGCGACAGCGTGTAAGCCAGCGGCTCGGCGCCCTTGCCGGCAAGGTCGGACAGGTTGACGCCGAGTGCCTTCGCCGCAATGTCTGCTGGCGGGTCGTCGGGCAGGAAATGAATACCGCTGATGAGCGCATCCGTGGTGACGACAAGCTCCGCCCCGTTTGGACAGGCGATCGCCGCGGCATCGTCCGTCAGATCGAACGCGCCCTCCGCTCCCGCGGCCAGCGGCGCGAAATAGGTTTGAATGATGCCGTCTTCATCCATGCGCGTATTGAACTGCGCTCTAATCGCCGGCGCAGACCCGTGCGTGCCCGGCGCATTGCCATTCGTCCGCGCCAATCAGGTTCGCGTATGGCTCGCAGGTCAATTCCCTGCTCTTGACCTCGCTCACACGCTGGCCGCTCGCCACAATCGAATCCTGCCGTGCCGCGACCGCCTCCTCGAGCCGGCGCCCGGCGTAAGCCCGTGCATTGTCCTTGCCAAGACTGACTACCTCGCTTGAGACCGGGAAACAGGTTTTCGCCGCGCCCGGCGTGATGGTGGCAACCGTCAGCATTGTGGCGAATGAAACGGCGAGGACGGGCAGGCAACGCAGCATTGAACAACTCCGGCTGGACTGGGATCACCGGGGTTGTAGGAAATGCTGCGCCGCGCGGCAATGCGAAATGGGTTAACGGCGCAGGTGTGTTGCAATGCCAATGCCCTCGCCGACCCGCGCCGCTGCTACTCGTTGACGGCGGCAACCTGCGTCTTGACCGGCGCGCGGCGCATGAGATCGTCGATGCGCTGTTTTTCGCGCTTGAACTCGGCGAGCAGGCGTCCCTTGAGTTGGCGGCTGCTGCCCGTGGCGATCTTCATGGGATCGGTGAACTGGTCATTGACGAGAACTTCATAGTGCAGGTGGGGGCCGGTCGACCGCCCTGTCGAGCCGATATAGCCGATCACCTGCCCCTGCTTCACCTTCACGCCTTTCGCGATGTTCTCGGCAAACTTCTGCATGTGCGAGAAGGTCGTCTTGTAGCCGTTGCCGTGCTTGAGCCGGATATGGTTGCCGTAGCCGCCCTTCCGCCCGGCGAAAATGACGGTGCCGTCGCCCGGCGCGAGAATCGGGGTGCCGCGCGGGGCGGCCCAGTCGGTGCCGGTGTGCATCCGGCGGGTGCCGAGGATCGGATGGCGGCGATAACCGAAGCTGGAGGTGAACCGGGCGCCCTTCACCGGCTTGCGCATCAGGAACTTGCGGGAGTTCGAGCCGTTCTCGTCATAGTAATCGACTTCGCCGTTCGGGGTTCGATAGCGGTAATAGCGATAGGTTTCGCCATCGACCGTCATTTCCGCGTAGAGCAGATCGCCGGGTTTCTCGATCCCGCTCGGCTCGCGCTCCTTGTCGAAGAAGAAGCGGACGGCGTCGCCGTATCCCACTTTCTGCTTGAAGTCGATGTCATGGGCGAGCGTGCGCATCAACTCCATCACCAGCTCCTGGGGCAGATTCTGCGTGATGGCGGCATGGAAGATACTCGTGTAGAGCGTGGCGCGGGTGGAATAGCGGCGTTTGCCGGAATCCGAAAAGGCTGTGACCTGGCTTTCGTCCTGCGTCGCCGCATACTCGCCGCTCGCCGTCTGGGTGACGCTGACAACGTGCTCCTTGCCGGAATACAGGCTTACACGGATGGGGGCGCGATCCTCGGCGCCGGGCACATTCTTTTCATGCGTGAAGCGCAGTTCCTGCCCGGTTGCCAGCTTCGCGGCGTCTGGTACCGCCTGCATCGCGTTGACGATGGCCTTGGCCTCGCGCTCGTCGGCGCCCGCCTTGCTCAGCTTCGAGTAAAGCGTATCGCCGGACTTGATCTTGACCGCGGTATTGCGGAAACGGTCCACGGCGCGGGCCGCCGGTTCGGGCCGTTTGTGAAGCACGGTCGTGTTCGGGCCGAGCTTCTCGCCGGCGTTGTCATCGGACTGGTCGATCTCAACGTTCTGTACAGGCTCTTCCGGCGCGGATTCGAACTCGGCGCCGGCTTCGGCCAGAACGGCGGCCGCCTCTGCGACGAATTGCTCGGCGCGCTCGGTACCAATCGAAAGATCATCCATCATGAACATGCGGTCAGGGCGGATGTCGCTGTAGCTCAGCGCCACGTTGCTGGAGGTCGCTTTCCGCGCCTCGGCCTCTTCGGATTGATCGGCGACCGGTGTCTTGTCCGCATAAAGCTCGAAGGGGTCCAGCTTCGGGATGCTCGAGGCGGTCTGCGGGGTCTCTGTCGCCAGAGACGCCTCGATCAGCGTATACGGCTTGATCTCGATGAATTCCGTCGAATCCCGGTGCATCACCACGCTGTCGTGAATGATATGGCTTGTGGTGACGCCCTTTGCGGTCAGCTTGATGCGGTCGGTTTTCTGGCCGAAAGCGATTTCAGGCTGATCCTGAACGACCTTGCGGACCGGCTTCGACTTGAGGGCCGAAACGCCGGCCTTCTGCATTGATGAAATAATGCCGTCGTCGCGCTCGAAATCCATGGAGGCGTACATGACAACCGCGATAACGCACAGGCCGGCGACGCCGACCAGGCAGGTCGAGACGATCCATTTCAGGCGCGAGGCGAGACCGCCATGCGCCTCGGGCGGGAGCGCGCCGCCATGCTCGGGAACCGATGAGAGATAGACTTGAGGCAGCGTCTGCTGATCGGCCGTCCTGACCAACGCCTTCGATGATCGGCTGTTCCGCTGCAACATCTATGACCCCGTCTGCGCGTTCCTGATCCGCTCGCGGCTTGCGACGCGCGAGCTTGGGAATCACGGAACCCTTCCTAGCTTTGTTGATCCCTCGGTACCCGCGAGGGGTGAGTGCCGGCACAACAAACTAACTGAAAAACCATTTAAATTTCCACATTATGCACAGGCGCCCGACCCCTTGTGGATATCGGAACACACCCTATATCCGATGATAAGGAAGCGCAGAAAATTTGGGCAAAAATTTTTTGTGCCCGTTAACTCTTCCTTTAGGGATCAAGGTGTTATATACGCTTTGTGACGGCATGATGATGCGCAGCAGCGCTGGGCGCTCATGCCAGTAGGCGGTCCCGGTTCGGTCTCCCGGCAATTTTTGCCGGGTTAAGCGTTGACACGGTCCGGGGCAGACGCTAACTTGTAGGTCTGTCCGCGACGGGGTTGATCGCAATATGCGTTTGACTCGGCGGGATTTCCGAAGATAGATAGCCAACGCGGGGGATCGCTTGACGATCAAGGCGACCATCGTCCCGTCAGTGCTGAAACTTACTAGGGAAGCGCAAGCTTCCAGGGATGGACTGCCGGCTGGCGGTTCTATCCAGCTCTTTGACAAAGTGGTTCATTGGAAGGAAGAGAAACGCAGGCGGCGGAGCTCTGGCGAGATTGCGTTCGCGCAATCGAAAGAGACTCTGACGATCGGCGTTTCTGTTTACACATCAGCTTTGCCCGCTCTTCGGAGCGGCAAGCCGTGTGTGACATAGGACTCCTAACAATTCCTATCTAAAACAGAACGCAGCGGTCACTCGGGGATCCTTTAGCCGGGCATCCTCGAGACAAGTCGGAATCAAATTTTCAAGCTGAGAGTTTGATCCTGGCTCAGAACGAACGCTGGCGGCAGGCCTAACACATGCAAGTCG
>JBKGZY010000019.1:0-21823 GCA_046543175.1 Dichotomicrobium sp. | reverse complement strand
TGCGCCGCCAGCGCCGCGACCGGCAAGCCCTGGCGTATTACATCGCCTATGCCCCGGCGGGCGCCGATCTGGCCGAACTCGCCGGGGCTTGTGGGCTGCGCTGGACCATCGAGGAATGCTTCCTGCGCGCGAAGGACGATCTCGGCCTCGATCACTGCGAGGCCCGCTCCTGGCATGGCTGGCACCGGCATATGAGCCTGGTCATGGCCGCCGCCGCGTTCCTGGCGAAGCTCTCCGCCGAGCAGCGCCGCAGCGCCTTCGGCAAACGGGACAAAACGAGTCCAACGCTCATTCCCGCCCCGCCCTCGCCCTGACCGGCGCCTTGCCGATGTTGGAGATCCGCTCGCTGATCGCCAAACAACTGCTGCCCGCCATCGCGCACCGCAAGCGCCGCCAAAATCCGAAACTGTAGTACTAGTCGCGCATGGGCGTGCCGGTCGCGCGCGCATTGTGTGGCCGTTGTCTGCATTTTCGGTCAGTACGGACCGTGATCGCCGACGGGCCGGATGTTCTGGTTGACCCTGAAGAGATTGGCCGGGTCGTAGGCCTTCTTCACGGCCGCCAGGCGCTCGTAGTTGTCGCCGTAGCTGGCCCTCACGCGGGCCTCGCCCTCGTCCTCCATCATGAAGTTCACATAGCCGCCTTCGCCATTGAAGGGATGGACGGCGGCCCAGTAGTCCCGCGCCCATTTGGTGAGCGCCGATGCCTTGCCCGGATCGGGATCGACGCCGGCAATGACCATGCACCAATTCGCCTCGCGGGCGTTCCAGGCACTCTCATTCTCGCCGACAGCATGCACGGCGCCATCGATCGGATAGAGATGCATCAGCGACAGTTCGCTCGGCGCCTTCGCGGCCTGGGCGATGTGTATGTCGATCGCCTCGTCGGTCAGTGACGTCACGAAGTCGCCCCTCCAGTACCATTGCAGGCCCTTGGGAAGGAGCGGATCGAACATCGACTGCAGGGCCGGGAACGGAATCTCGTCCATCCAGTTGAAGATCGGTTCGGGCAGTTGCGCGAGAAGCGGCGCCAGCGCGGACTCGCCGTCGGCCTTCGTGCCGTTGTAGCAGCCGATGATGGCGCAGGCGCCGGCACCCCAATGCCCGCGCGGGAACGGGTCGGTAGACGGCACGCTCTTCAACCCGACGAAGATGCCGAGTTCCTCCGGCGCCTCCGATATGAAGTCGCGATAGGTGCGCATGACCGCCGATGCGTGGCGTGCCTCCCAGAAGATGGGACCGCCATAGACCATCTTGACGGGATGGGCCCGGAACAGGAAGCTGGTCACGACCCCGAAATTGCCGCCGCCGCCGCGAAGCGCCCAGTAGAGATCCAGGTTCTCCTTCTCGCTCGCCGTGACGAAGCTGCCGTCCGCCAGCACGACGTCGGCGGCGATCAGATTGTCGATGGTCAGGCCGTGCTTGCGCGCGAGATAGCCGATGCCGCCGCCGAGCGTCAGGCCGGCGATGCCGGTGGTCGAAACGATGCCGGCCGGCACGGCCAGACCGAAGGCGTGGGTGGCGTGGTCGACATCGCCCTGCGTGCAACCGGCCTCGACACGCACCGTGCGTGCGGCCGGATCGACACGCACGCCGTTCATCAGCGAGAGGTCGATCACCAGCCCGTCGTCGCAGCTACCCAGGCCCGGACCGTTGTGGCCGCCGCCGCGGATCGCGGTCAGCATGCCATTGTCGCGGCCGAAATTCACCGCTTCGATCACGTCGGCGACGTCGACGCAGCGCGCGATCATGGCGGGACGCTTGTCGATCATGCCGTTGTAGAGCTGGCGGGCCTTGTCGTAGCCCGCATCGCGGCGCCGGATCACCCGGCCGCGGAGCGTGTCCTCCAGTGCGTTCGTCGGTGTATCGTTCATCACTACCTCCTGTATTTCCGTGGCTGGCGGGCGTCTCGACCATCGCCGCGGCACGAATCGTCAGGAACGAGTCATTGTCCGCGCGCGGACATTCGGGAAAAATCAAGCAGTCCGCTCATCCATTCCGACATTTCTACTCAAGCGTTGACTTGGAATGTCAGAACATAAGAGTAGTTTTGGCGTCCTCACCTGCCCATGTCGGAGCATCGGAACGTCTATGCAGGTCGTCTCTAATTGGGGCCGGCCTTGACAATGAGTCTCAACTGATTTGCACTTCGTTCGAGGATTGGGAGGAGGCGGGTTGATGGATGTCCTGTCCGACGTGATGCAAGCGGTCAGGCTCAAGGGGGCGATCTATTTCGACGTCCATGCGAGCGAGCCGCTAATGGCAGAGACGCCACCCATGATGCTTGTCGGGCATCAAGTGATGCCCGGCGCGGCCCATGTAATCCCGTTCCACATCATGCTGCGCGGCAGTTGCTGGATTGAATCGTTCGAGAGCGGCGACCCACCGGTCGAGTTTCACGAGGGCGATATCGTGATCTACCCGCACGGACATGGACACACCTTCGTCACCAATCTGGGCGATCGGCTTCCGCCGGACCTCGACACCTACCGCCGTCCCGAGGACGGGCAGTTGCCCATCATGATGAACCTTTACGAGCACGGTCCGCCGAACTTGCGGTTCGTCTGCGGCTACCTCGCCTGCGAGGCGGTGCCATTCAATCCGCTGCTCGAGGCTCTGCCGACGCAGATCCTCGCGTACCGCCCGGCCGAGGGCAACCATATCGAAGTCGACCTCATTTACGCCGCTGTGACCGAATCCAATACGCATAGGACGGGCAGCGACGCAATCCTTGCCCGACTCAGCGAGCTGCTTTTTCTGCGAGTCCTGCGCCGCTATATCGCCGAGCTGCCCGAGCACTCCGAGGGTTGGCTCGCCGGCCTGCGCGAGCCCGGCATTGCCAAGGCGCTGGAGCTCATCCATGCCCAACCGGCCCGCAATTGGACGCTTGAGGAGATCGCGCGGGAATCCGGTATGTCACGCGCCCGGTTTGCCGAGCGGTTCTCGAAATGCGTTGGAGAGACCCCTGTCCGCTACCACACCAAGTGGCGCATACAACTCGCCGCCAACCTCCTGAGCCAGACCAAGCTGCCCGTGGAGGACGTTGCGGAGCGCATCGGCTACTGTTCGGAAGCGTCGTTCAGTCGCGCTTTCAAGAACGTCGTCGGAATTCCACCGGGAAAGTGGCGCCGCGCGAACGTCCACGCTGGCCAATGAAATTCGGGTTCGGGATCGGCTTGTTCGCCGAGGCAGGTAGCCAAGACCGCCACCGCCTCGTCCTCGTTGCTGGCGCGCTTTCGCGCTCGTCGATGTCGGCCCGTCATCCGTTCACGCCGTGGATGAAGTCCGCCAGGTCCCGGTTAAACGTCTCCGAATCCTCCAAGAAGGGCGCGTGACCGATACCCTCCCGCAGGGTGAGCCTGGCTTGGGGGATGAGGCGCCGGCCCTCCTCGGCCATCGCAGGGCGTATCACTCTGTCCTCCTCGCCATGGATGATGCGCACCGGAACGTTCACATCCACCCAGGCGTCCGCCGAGATGGCCGGCCGCTCCAGAAGCGCCCCGCGCACATCCGGCGGCGTCATCATCATCGTGGCGAGGAGCTCGTGCTCGGCCGCGCCGCCCGGATCGCGCTCAAACTGGGCCGCGACGAAGCGCATCGTGGCCGCAACGTTCGTCGCGAGATCCGGCGAAGCCATCGACGGCAGCTCGGCGGTGGCCGGACCGTAGAGGTCGGGATCGCGGACGAAGATGCCGCCGGCGAAGACAAGACCGCCGATCGCGCCGTCTCCATGCTGCGAGATATAGTCGCCGACAACCAGCCCACCCGACGACCAGGCCACGAGCACAGGCCGGTCGAGCTCCAACTCGTCGATGATGGCGGCGATGTCATTCGCGTGGCGCTCGCCGTCGTGGTAGAATTCTGGGTCGGTCGGCTTTTCAGACATGCCGCTGCCGCGGGTGTCGAAGGTGATCATGCGGAAGTCTTCCGCAAGCTCCGGATCTATGACCTGCTTCCTCCAGACGAGGTGCGACGCGGCGAAACCGTGGACGAAGAGGATGGCGGGCCCATCGGGATCGCCCCATTCCTGCACCGCGAGCGTGACACCGTCCGGTGCCTCGACCGAGTGGCGCGTGTAGGGCAGGTCCTCGGCGCTAACGGCGCCTGCGCCGAGGAACGCAGCGAGCGCGCCGGCAAGGGGTTTGATGGCGGCGCGGCCGCGCCAGGTTGGCTGCATGTTCATCTTCACCTCCGCTGCAGGTCGCGTGGTTACTTCTCTCCGACGGTCGCGATCCTCAAGAGCGTCCGCGACCGTTACGGAGCCGGAGGCCAAGCGCGAACTCGCCGGCTGCGGGTCATCGCGGGCGATGGCGGTACCAAGGACCCGCTGCAAGTCATGGATCATGACGAGTTCCCTCAGTTTGATCACCGCACTGCCCCCTCAATGGTCCGAGCAGCAACAGGTGAATGATTCTGGCCCGCCGCTTGACACGGCGGACAGGCGAGGCGTCGCACGGTATCCGCTACGAGCTGTCGGATCAACCGCCGCTGAGGGCATTGGACGAAAGTCCGGACCGGAACGGCAAGTTCACCGACGAAAAGGCGTGCCGGACGTCCTTGAGACCCTTAGGGCGCGCCTGCGCAAATCGCCAGTTAGTACTACAGTTGCATTTTATTGCGTCGCCTGATTCCCTTCCCGTGGTCGGCGAATCGGGAGGGCACGATGACGGTTGCGGCATGGTCGGACACGCTTGTGGATTGGCGCGATGCGCTTGACGGGCTGAAGACATGTATAGGGCCGGCGTTCGGTCGCGCGGAGACGCGGGCTTCGGCGGGGGCCTTCATCGACGGCGTTCTGTCCTCGGCGGAGCGCAACACCGGCTGGATGCCGTGAATGAGAAGCACCTGGATTGGCGCGAACGCAAGGCCTTGCAACGCTGCGCGGCAGGGTTCGTCGAAGAACCGGCCAGCTTCTCTAATGGAGTGGGTCCCAAAACCCTCGACGCACTGATGCGGTGCCAGGGCCGGTATCGCGGTACACCGTTGACCTGAATTGCCCAATTACCGAAGACTGAGGTGTGGTTCCCCGAACGTGTCACTTGTACTGCCTCCCGAGGGGCCACGGAAGGCGAGCCGCATCTGCTTTTCCGCTTCGATCAGCGCGAAGAAAACGACTCCGATTGCCACGATCAGGATACCGTCTGCAAGTGGCACGCCCTCGGTTCCGAAAATCCCTTGGAGCGGTGGCAGGTAGGTAATGGCGAACTGTGCCAAGGTTACGGTGATTACGCAGGCCCAGACGACTTTGGTCCCCTTCGCCGCATCCCAATTCAACGAAGTACTGTAAATGTTGCGGATGAAGAAAAGGTGGAAGATTTCCAGAACCACCAGCATGTTCATCGCCATGGTCTGCGCCAGCACCTCGGGATAGCCCCTGTCGATCGCGTAGGCGTAGACGCCGAACACCGCCACAAGGAACAGCGTCGACACGAGCACGATGTGCCAGACCAGTTCGCCGGTGAGCAGCGGCTCCGCGCGCGGGCGCGGCGGGCGGCGCATGGTGCCGGGCTCGGACGGCTCGAAGGCGAGCGACAGGCCGAGCGTGACGGCGGTGATCAGGTTGATCCAGAGGATCTGGATGGCTGTGATCGGCAGCGCCATGCCGACGAACAGCGCCACGATAATGGTCAGCGCCTCGCCCGCGTTGGTCGGCAGCGTCCAGCTAATGACCTTCTTGATGTTGTCGTAGACGGTGCGCCCTTCGCGCACGGCCGCGGCGATCGAGGCGAAGTTGTCGTCGGCGAGCACGAACTCGGCGGCCTCCTTGGCGGCCTCGCTGCCCTTCCGGCCCATGGCGATGCCGGCATCGGCGCGCTTGAGGGCAGGGGCGTCGTTGACGCCGTCCCCGGTCATCGCAACCGTCAGCCCGCGCGATTGCAGCGCCGTGACCAGCCGCAGCTTGTGGGCGGGCGAGGTGCGCGCGAAAATGTCGGTCCCCACCGCGGCGTCGGCCAGCGCGGCGTCGTCCATCGCCTCGATATCGGCGCCGGTAAGAACACGCTCGGCATTTTTCAGACCGATCTGCGCACCGATAGCGCGTGCCGTGACGGCATGATCGCCGGTAATCATCTTCACGCGGATGCCCGCCGCGTGGCATTCGGCGACCGCCTCGATGGCTTCCGCGCGCGGCGGGTCGATGAAGCCGATCAGCCCGATCAGCGTGAGTTGCCCTTCGAGGTCGTCGGTGTTGAGGATCGTATGGTCCTGCGCGACGGGCCGCGCGGCCACGGCGATGACGCGCTGCCCCTCGGCGGCGAGGCGGTCAATCATCTCCTGCCAGTAGTCGATGTCGAGCGGCTCGGCTCCGCCGTCCGCGGTGAGCTGATCCACGCACATCGCCAGCACGACTTCCGGCGCGCCCTTCACATGGATGCAGGCATTGCCCTCATGGTCATGATGAACGACCGCCATGTAGCGGTGCGCCGCGTCGAAGGGAATCACATCGGTCCGCTTCCAGTTCGAAAACGGCTCCGGGCCTTCGCGCAGAATCTTGCCCGCGAGTGCCAGCAGCGCGCCCTCCATCGGGTCGCCCTCGACGCGCCAGCCGTCCGCCGCACCATGCAGCGCGGCATCGTTGCACAGGCCTGCGGCGCGGGCGAACGCCGTCAGGATCGCGTGTTCGGCCGGGTTGGCGTCGGCCTCGCGCCAGCGCACAGCGCCTTCCGGCGAATAGCCCTTGCCCTCGACCGAATAAAGATGCTCTCCGGCCGCCGCGAGCGCCACCGCCATCATCTCGTTGCGGGTCAGCGTGCCGGTCTTGTCGGAGCAGATGACGGATACGGAGCCCAGCGTCTCGATCGCGGGCAGGCGGCGGACGATCGCGTTGCGCTGCGCCATGGCCTGGACGCCGACGGCGAGCGTAATCGTCAGCACGGCCGGCAGCCCTTCGGGAATCGCCGCGACCGAGAGGCCGACGACGGCCATGAACAGTTCGGCAAACGGCAGATGGCCGACGAAATAGCCGTAGGCCAGAATGCTCGCCGCGACGAGAAGGATAAAGACGGTCAGCCAGCGGGCGAAGATATCCATCTGCCGGACGAGCGGTGTGGTCAGCGTCTGGACATGTGCCAGCATTCCGCTTATCCGGCCGATCTGCGTTCGCGAGCCCGTGGCGACGACGATGCCGCGTCCTGCCCCTGCCGCGACGAGCGTGCCGCTGAAAAGCATGGAGGTGCGATCGCCCAGCGCGGCGTCGGGCGCGACGGGCCCGGTGTCCTTGTCGACCGGAACCGACTCGCCCGTGAGAATTGCCTCTTCGGCCTTGAGGCCGCGCGCCTCGATCAGGCGCAGATCGGCGGGAACGCGGTCACCAGCTTCCAGCAACACGATATCTCCCGGCACGAGGTCGGCGGCGTCGAGTCGTTGCCGCCGCCCGTCGCGCAGCACCGCTGAGCGCGGCGCGAGCATTCCGCGGATGGCTTCCATCGCCTTTTCCGCGCGACCTTCCTGCACGAAGCCGATAATCGCGTTGACCGCGACAACGGCGAGGATGACGCTCATGTCCACCCAGTGCTGCAGCAATGCGGTGACAGCGGCCGCGCCGAGCAGCACATAGATAAGCACGTTGTTGAAATGGCTCAGGAAGCGGAGGATCGGGCTGCGCTTCGGCGGATCGGGCAAGCGGTTCGGTCCAAATCGCGCTTGTCTACGCGCCGCTTCCGCGGATGCGAGCCCCTCTGCCTTTGCCTCTGCCTTGCGCAGCGTTTCCTCGGCGGAAAGCGCGTGGAAAGCCGGGCACTCGCGGTCTTCGGCGGGGTGGTCTCGCTCGGTGGCCCGCTGCATCAGTGTTTTCCCGCATTGTCGCAAACTGTCTTGTCGGAACCTTCCGGCAACAGCCGGCGTTCCTGTGTTTGTAGAGGTTTTTCCCGGAGGGTCCATCCTGCCCGTCCGGTTTGGAGGCGATGAAGGAGGTCCGCGATGAGAGGCCTGGAGGGAAGGGTCTGCCTGGTAACCGGTGGCGGACTCGGAATTGGCGCAGCCACCTGCCGCCGCCTGGCCGAGGAAGGCGCGAAGGTCGCCGTCACCGACCTACGCGACGAGGACGGGCAGAAGGTCGCACGGGAAATCGAGGCGGACGGCGGCGAGGCGCAGTTCTGGCACCTTGACGTGACCGACGAGAACGAAGTGCGCAGCGTGTTCTCGGCGGTGAAGGATCGCTGGGATCGCTTCGACGTACTGGTCAACAATGCCGGAATTACCGGCGCCGACAAGCCGACACATGAAGTCGACGCCAGCGAGTGGGACAAGGTCATGGCCGTGAACGTCAGCGGCGTCTTCTACTGCACCAAGCATGCCATCCCGCTCATGCGACAAGCCGGTGGCGGAAGCATCATCAACCTCTCGTCGATCTACGGCATCATCGGTGCGCCTGATATTCCGCCCTATCACGCCTCCAAGGGCGCCGTGCGCGAGATGACCAAGACGGATGCCGTGCTCTACGCGAAGGAGAAGATTCGCGTTAATTCCGTCCATCCGGGCTTCATCTGGACCCCCTTGGTCGAGGATTTGGCGAAGCGTTCCGGGCAAAGCGTCGGAGAGTTCAGGGCCGCGCTCGATAGCCGCCACCCGATCGGACATGTTGGCAAACCCGAGGATATCGCGGCCGGCATCGCCTATCTTGCCTCCGATGACGCCAGCTTCGTCACGGGCGCTGAGCTTGTCATCGACGGTGGCTACATCGCGCAATGAGCCGCCCGGTATCGGGCGAGAAGCTGGCGGATCTCTGGGGGGATGAGTCGGAAGATTAGCAGCGGCCGCATGCCGTCCGGGCGCTATATTCGCTGGTTCTCCGCGCTGGGGCTGGGCGACCTCCCGCTCGTTGGCGGCAAGAATGCCTCTATCGGTGAGTTGTATCGCGAACCGACTCCGCTCGGCGTGCGGGTGCCGAACGGCTTCGCCATCACGGCCGACGCCTATTTCGACATGCTGAGCGAGGCCGGCGCGTGGGACAGGCTGCACGCGCTTCTTGATGATCTCGACAACTCGAACGTGACGGCGCTGGCCGAGCGCGCGGCGGCCGCGCGTGAAGTGGTCTACGGCGCGGGCGATGACGCTCTGGCCATCGCCGAGCAGACCGACGTCTGAATACCGGGGGCAGAGCGGACACGCTCCGGCCGCTTTCGGTTTGTGTGGGTGGGCTCGGGACGTGCCGCCCGTCCGAGGTCTACTCATTGTCGTCTTGCGCCTCAAACCGAACATCCGCCCATTCGAGACCCGACCGGCAGTGACGTTGGCATCACCTTATCTGTCCGTCTGTCGCTCATACCCGGCCGCTTGATCCAAGTCCGGTGGTCCGGCCTGTATGACCGAAAATTATATCGACCATATCGATCGAGTTCTCCTTTTTTTCGATTTAGACGATATTTCCAAAGGTGATAGCCTTCATCTCCATGGGGTCCGACGTGGCGCGACCACTCTTCCGGTTGCGCTGTCCGCATGCTGCGAGCGTCGGAGAGAACCCTGTCAGCCCGCCCTTCCAGGACGGGATCAAAAAAGCGTCACCGACGCTGACAATTTGGGAGGAACCGATGATCTTCAGAAAAAGCGCAGCAGGTGTATCTCGACTGAGCCGCGTTATCCGCCGGTTGGCATTCGTCCTGACCACCCCCGTAGTCGCAGTTGCTCTGGCGACGAGCGCCTACGCGCAGGACTGCGAGAACCCGGGCGAGCTGACCTTCGCGATGGTGCCGACGCAGGAAACGGCGGCTGAACTCGAGCTCTATCAGCCAGTGATCGACCGTCTCGAAAAGGAGACCGGCAAGGACATCGAGTTCTTCATGCCGACTTCTTACGCATCGGTGGTCGAGGGACTGCTCGGCCAGTTCATTGACGTGGCGGTGCTCGGCCCCTACAGCTATGTGATTGCCAATTCCAAGGATCCCAACGTCGAGGTCTTCGCCACTTACGCGAAGCGTCCCGGCCACCTGCAGGAAGAGGGACCCGGCTACAAGGCCGCGCTCGTGACGAAAAAGGGGTCCGAATACGAAACCATCGAATCCCTCGAAGGCACGACACTCGGCCTGACCGATCCGGGCAGCACATCGGGGAACCTGTTCCCGAACGTGGTATTTGCGCCCAAGGTCGGCGGCGATCTGGAGGAATACTTCGGCCGTGTGGTCTACACGGGCTCTCATGAGCTATCGACCGTGGCCGTCGCCAAGGGCAATGTCGATGCGGCTTTCGTCGCCACCCATCGATTCGATAACGTTGTCAACAAGGGCGAAGTGGAGTTGGACGAGTTCAATATCCTCTGGAAGTCGCCGGTCATTCCTCAGGACCCGTTCGTCTACCGCTCCACGCTGTGCTCGGATATCAAGGACAGCATCCGGAACACATTCCTTGGCCTGTCGAAGGACAATCCGGGAGAGAAAAAGTTCCTGGACAACGTCGAGTCCAATAAGTTCGTCGAGATGACCTCGGCTGATTACGACGTCATCCGCGAACTCAAGAAGGCGAAGGACGCGCAGGAATAGTGCGCTTTCAGCCGAGCATTTGAACCGGCCAAGTTCCTGTTTCTTGCTACAGTGGGGGCGGGCGTGATCGTCCGCCTCCACCCCGGACGGATACGGGCCGCGCACGGGAAATCGGATATGTCCATTCTCCAAGTCAAGAATCTGAGCATCCGCTACAGCGCGTTGGGGCCGCAGATCCTCAAGGACGTCAGCTTCGAGGTCGAGGCGAACGACTTCTTCGCCATCATCGGGCCGAGTGGCGCCGGAAAGTCCACGCTGATCCGCTGCATCAACCGGCTTGTCGAGCCGCAATCGGGCGAAATCGTGCTTTACGGCACCAACGTCCTTTCTCTCGGCTCACGCGACCTGCGCAAGCTGCGGCGAAATATCGGCATGATTTTCCAGGAATTTAACCTGGTGGACAGGATGTCGGTGATGGACAACGTGCTGTCCGGCCGGCTCGGCTATGTCGGCAACACCACGGCGCTCCTGCGGCTGTTCTCGCGCCGGGATATCGCCCGCGCGCTCGCCGTTCTGGAACGCGTCGGCCTGTCGGATCATGTCGACAAGCGCGCCGACCAACTCTCCGGTGGGCAGCGCCAGCGTGTCGGGATCGCCCGCGCGCTGATGCAGGATCCGAAGCTGCTCCTGCTGGACGAACCGACATCCAGCCTGGATCCGAAGATCTCCCGCGAGGTGATGGGCCTGATCGTCGAGATCGCCCGGGAGTGGGACGTGCCAGTCCTCTGCAACATTCACGACGTACAACTCGCCATGGAGTTCTGCAACAAGATGATCGGGCTCCAGGATGGCGTGAAAATGTTCGACGGCCCCACGAGCGACATGAACGAGGATCGTCTGAACGAAATCTATGCCATGGAGGTGTTGTAGTGGCGACCGCTGCGTCAACGACCGACACCGTCGAACGGATCATTGCGGAACGCTCGAAACGCAAGCTTCTCCGGTCGATCATCTACGTGTCGCTATTTGTGCTGGTGGTTTGGAGCGTGAAGACCACCATCGTCGACGACACGGACTGGGAGCGAATGGGATCGATCGGCGAAGTGCTCCAGTCCGCAGCCCGTTTTTTCGCGGTTGACTGGACACTGATGCCGGACCTCCTCGAACCGGCACTCGAAACAATCATGATCGCCACGCTGGGCACCCTGCTTGGGGTCATCACATGCATTCCGGCGATCTGGTTCGGTGCGTTGAACATCACCCCTTATGCGCCGGTCACTTACCCTATAGCGCGTTTGATGATGACGCTGAGCCGCTCGATCCACGAGATCGTCTGGGCTCTGTTCTTCGTCGCCGCCGTGGGGCTGGGCGCGCTTGCCGGCGTACTCGCCGTGGCGATGCGCTCCATCGGCTTTATCGCGAAGATGTCCGCGGAAGCCATCGAGGATCTCGATCACCGCCCCGTGGAAGCGATCCGGGCGGTGGGCGGCAACGAGTTCCAGGTTTTCATTTACGCCATCCTGCCACAGGTGCTTCCCGCCGTTGTCAGCGTGGTCATCTTCGAGTGGGAAATCAACATTCGCCGATCGTCGATACTGGGGCTGGTGGGCGCCGGCGGTCTCGGCCTCGTCTTCTTCCGCCAGCTTCATACCCACAACTTCGCCGGCGTCACCGCCGTAATACTGGCGATCCTGGTCCTGATTCTGTTCGGGGAAATTGTGTCCTACTTCACGCGGAAGGCGATTATCTGATGGTGTCCGAAACAGCGATGCGGCCGGTCCTGCCGGCGGAGTCCGAAAAGTCGCCTCAATGGCGGCGCTTCAAGTTTCCCCAGTCGCTCTACCGCTGGCTGGGCCTGCTTCTTGCGCTCCTGTTTCTGACCTATTCGATCGTTTATCTGAATATCCCGCTCGAACGCTTCTTCACCATGTTCGGCCGGATCGGCGATGTGCTCGCCAACCGGTACTACCCGCCGGACATCGCGTACGTGTCGAACAGCAGCTATGTCGCCTCCGTCTGGGAAACCATCCAGATGGCCTATCTCGGAGCGCTTTTCGGAATGCTGATGGCCGTGCCGCTGGGGTGGTTCGGCGCCTACAACATGACGCCGAGCCGGCGCTTCGTGTATCCGGTGGCGCGGCTGTTCACGATGTCCGCCCGCGCCGTCCACGAGACGATCTGGGCGATCCTGTTCGTCACCATCCTCGGGTTCGGCATGATGGCAGGCGTGCTGGCGCTCACCATGTTCTGCATCGGCTTCGCGGGCAAGCTGTTCGCCGAGGAGATCGAGGCGATCGACATGGGCCCCGTCGAGGCGATCCGGGCGACGGGAGCCAGCGAGCTTGCCGTCATGGTCTATGGCGTCTTCCCGCAAGTGCGCGTCGCCTTCACGGGCATCGGCATCTATACCTGGGACGTCGCCTTTCGCGCGGCCACCGTGATCGGGTTCTTCGGCGCCGGCGGCATGGGCTGGTACCTGAAGCGCAACGTGCAGCAGGTCGAAACCGAGCGCGTCGCGGCGATCCTGCTGTCGATTATCGTACTGGTTCTCATTTCCGAGGCTGTTTCGGCCTGGGCGCGCGCTCGCGTCGCCAAGGCGAAGTGACGGGCGGACTGTCCGGCTACTCCGCGGCCTGCTTGGTACGTTGGGAGACCATCTGGGTCGCGAGGTTCAGAGCCTCGCGAATGAGAGGCCGATTGCGCCGCACGTTGAGGCAGGCGATGTAAGCACGGGTAAACATATCCGCGTCCCTTACGGTCAGCGGACGCAAGTTGGGGTGCGGCGCGAACTCGGTCTCGGAGATGACCCCGATCCCCAGGCCGCGCACGATCGCCTCGCGTAATCCCTCGCGGCTCTCGATCTCGAACACCGGCTGGACGTTTAGGCGTGCTTTCGCGGCGGCGTCGTCGAACGCCGCCTGCGTCGTGGAACTGGCGGTGCGCACGATCATCTGCTCGCCGTCCAGTTCCTTCAGGGCGATCGTCTCCTTGTCGGCGAGGCGGTGACTGCGATTGACCACGACGAGCACGCGGTGCTGATCGTAGAACATCGAATGGATCGTCGTGTTGGTGCAGTCGCGACCGACTATGCCGATATCCGCCCGGAATTCTTCAAGGTCCGCGACGACGTCTTCGATCAGGCCAAGCCGCACCGAGTATTTGATGCCGGGCCGTCGCTCCCGCATGGCCGCCAGCAGCTCCATGACGTCGTAAGGGCCGACAGCGCTGAAGCGAAGCTCGCCGGCCTCGAGGTTCTTCACGGATTCCAGGAACGCGATGGCTTCCTGCTCATGGCAGTACAGGTCATGGGTGATGCCGTAGAGCGACTGGCCGGCGGCGGTGAGCCGGATCGTGCGGCCCCTGCGATGGAAAAGCTCCACCCCGAAGCGGGCCTCGAGGTTCCCCACATGGCTGGAAATGGTCGGCTGGCCGACGTTGAGCTTGGACGCCGCGGCAGTGAAGCTGCCCGTGGTCGCGACGTGGTGGAAAGCCTCAAGCCACTTCTGATACATCGATCCACTCGATCAATCCTGGAGGTTTTCCAATTTTACCAGATAATGCGGAGAATGCTAGCATCCCCTAAATCCTTCGGAATCGTTCATCAGAACAAGAAGCGGGGAGACGACCCTTATGAATGGGGACCAGGCGGTGGAACTGAATGGCCTCAGCTATCGGTTGCCCACCAATCCCGTCGTCGTGGTATGCATCGACGGCAGCGACCCGGACTATTTCGACGCGGCCGGGAAGGCCGGCGCCATTCCCACGGTCGAGCGCTTCATGCGGGACGGGTTCAGCGCCATCGCGCACTGCGTCATTCCGAGCTTCACCTGTCCCAACAACGTCTCGATCGCCACGGGAAGCCCGCCGAACGTCCACGGCATCTCGGGCAATTTCTATCTCGACCCCGAGACCGCCGAGCCCGTCGTCATGACAGGCCCCGAACTGCTGCGTTCGCGAACCATCTTCGACGTGGTGTCGAAGGCCGGCGTGAAGACCGTTGTCGTCACCGCCAAGGACAAGCTCCGCAAGCAGCTCGGCAAGGGTCTCGACCTGGCCACGGGCAATGTGTGCTTCTCGTCGCAGCACGCCGACAGCACCACCATGGCGGAGAATGGAATCGATAACGCGCTCGATTTCGTGGGCCAGCCCCTGCCCGACATGTACTCCGAAGAACTCTCTCTGTTCGTGCTGGACGCAGGCATCAAGTTCCTCGAACAGGACGATCCGCCCCGCCTGCTCTACCTGTCGCTGACCGATTATGTGCAGCACAAGTATGCGCCCGAGCACCCCGAGGCGATCGCGTTTTACCGGGCGCTGGACGAACGCTTCGCTAGGCTCGAACAACTCGGCGCAACTGTCGGCCTCGTGGCCGACCACGGCATGAGCGACAAGTGCGATCCCGACGGCAACTACAATATCATCTATCTCCAGGACCTTCTGGACGAGCGGTTCGGCCCCGGCAACACGACGGTCATCTGTCCGATCACCGACGCCTTCGTCGGCCATCACGGCGCGCTCGGCAGCTTCGTGCGGGTCCACTGCTTTAACGGTGTGAATCCCGACGAGGTCATCGCGTTCGCCCGGTCGATTGAAGGGGTCGACGAGGCGCTGGGCCGGCACGAGGTCGCCACGCGATTTGACCTTCCAGAAGACGTCGAGGGTGACGTCGCGGTGATGTCCGACCGGGAACACGCCATCGGCATGGGCCGCGCCGATCACGACCTCGCCGGGCTGCATGGCGCACGGCTGCGCACGCATGGCGGGCTCGCGGAGCGTGACGTGCCCTTCGTGATCAGCCGGCCTCTCACTCCCGAATACCGATCGCTGGCGCGGTCTGAGCAGTTGAAGAACTACCGGATCTTCGACTTCGCCATGAACGGCACGGCGTAAGCGATCAGGGAGACCAGCGATGAACGACCAGCGCACCGCGCGTGCCGCCGTCTACGATGCGCCGAACACGCCCTTCGAGATTCGCAGCTATCCGCTGCGGGACGTTCACGACGACGAAGTGCTGGTGCGCGTTTCCATGTCGACGATTTGCCGCTCCGACATCCACAGTTGGGAGGGACGACGGCCAAATCCCTGTCCGGGCATCCTGGGTCACGAGATCATCGGCGTGATCGACCAGATCGGCAAGAACGTGACGCACGACATGCGCGGCGATCCGCTCTCCATCGGCGACCGCATAACCTGGACGGAATATTTCCACCACGGCCATTCGTATTACCGCGAAGTGCACAACATGCCCCAGAAGTCCGCGGGCGTGCGGAAGTACGGCCATGACCTGGTGGCGGAGGACCCGCACTTCCTCGGCGGCTTCGCGGAATACTGCTACGTCGTGCCGGGAACCGGCATCCTCAAGCTTCCCGATGGACTGAGCGACGAGGAAGCCACACCGATCAACTGTGGCGTCGCGACGATGGTCGCGGTCATCGAGGCGACCGACATCCAGATCGGCGACGTCGTGGTTTTCCAGGGTCTGGGCTTGCTCGGCCTGTATGGCTGCGCGATGGCGAAAACGCGCGGCGCGCGCCGGGTGATCGGGCTGGACAGCGTCGGCAACCGGCTGGAAGCGGCGAAGAAATTCGGCGCCGACGTAACCATCGACATCTCGCGGTACGGCGAAGACGAGATTGTCGAGGAGGTCCGCAAACTAAGCCCTCCCGACGGCGCGGACGCGGTGGTCGAGGTCTGCGGCGTTCCGGACGTCATTCCCTCGGGTCTGCGTATGCTGCGCGTCGGCGGGCGCTATACGCTCGGCGGCGTCGTCACCCCGAATGCCGATGTCACTCTCGACGCGAACCTGTTCGTCAGGAAATGGATCACGCTGCGCGGCATTCACAATTACCACCCTCGCCATCTCATCCAGGCGCTGGATTTCATCACTGTCGCGCGCGACACTTATCCGTTTCACGAGATCGTGGATTCGAAGTTCGCGCTTGAAGAGGTCAACGAGGCATTCAAGCGGGCGGCGGACCGGACAGTCCTGCGCGCCGCCGTCGTCCCGTAACGATATTAACAGCGAGGTCTTCGTTAATGAGCACAGCCACACCTGATCTCCAGGTCGAGAACAAGGGATTGTTTATCGGGGGCGAGTGGGTCGACCCGCTGTCGAAAGACACGATCGTCTCTATCAACCCGTCGAATCGTGACGTGCTCGGCGAGGTTCCGCTGGCCAATGAAGCCGATGTCGACCGGGCGGTGGCTGCGGGCAAAGACGCCTTCCCGGATTGGGCCGCGACGCCGATGACGGAACGCGCCAAGATTCTGAACCGCCTGGCCGAAGCGATCGACGACAACATCGAGGAACTTGCCCTGATCGACGCCGTCGACGGCGGCAACGCGGTCTCGGGCATGAGGGGCGATGTGAAATGGGCTTCGGACTCGCTGAGATATTTCGCGGGCCTCGTTCTGGAGATCAAGGGGGAAACGCTGTCGCGCGAGCAGCGCCACCTCAACATGACGCTGCGCCAGCCTTACGGCGTGGTCGCCAAGATCAATCCGTTCAATCACCCGTTCCGCTTTTGCATGGAGAAGGCGGCCTCCGCGCTGGCCGCGGGGAACACCGTCGTCATCAAGGGGCCGGAACAGGCGCCGCTCTCCAGCCTGAAGCTGGGCGATATCTGCCAGGGCATCGTGCCGCCCGGCGTGATCAACATCGTCACGGGCGACGGCAGGACCGGATCGGCGATGGTCCGCCACAAGGACGTGAACCGTATCGGGTTTGTCGGCTCGGTCGAGACAGGCCGAATCATCGCGCGCGAGGCGGCTGAAGGTCTCAAGGTCCTGACACTCGAGCTTGGCGGCAAGAATCCGATCATTGTCTTTCCCGACGCCGATCCCCGGTCGGCCGCATCGCTGATCGTGAAGTCCATGAACATGAACCGGCAGGGGCAATCGTGCTCATCGACGTCGCGCGTGCTCGTTCACGAGTCGCTGCACGGTCGTCTGGTGGACGAACTGGCCCGGGAAGCGGAATCCATCCCCATCGGGCTGCCCTGGCTCGAAGGGGCGGAAATGGGGCCGATCGTCTCCGAACAGCAATATGAGCGGGTCATGGGCTTCATCGCTTCGGGGCTGGACGAGAATGCGAAGCTCGTGACCGGCGGCGGTCCACCTGCGGACTCCGATCTGAAGAACGGGTTCTTCATTGCTCCGACGGTGTTCGATCGGGTTTCGCCCGAGATGCGCATCGGCAGCGAAGAAATCTTCGGGCCGGTGATGTCGGTGATGCCGTGGTCCGAGCGCGACGAGATGATCGAGATCGCCAACGGCGTCATGTACGGCCTGACCGCATCCATCGTCACCAACGACTTCAAGGCGGCAATGGAAACGGCCGAGCGGGTCGAAGCCGGCTATGTCTGGATCAACGCGTCCGGACGTTATCTCGGAGCGCCTTATGGCGGCTGGAAGCAGAGCGGCATCGGCAAGGAGGAAACCTTCGAGGAGCTGCTCAGCTACACCCGCGTCAAGAACATCCATATGCGCTGGTAGGACGTTGATTCGCGCCGCGTTTTCGCGGTTCGGCTTCGTTTTCCGATCAGAGCCCACCGCGCCCGTGCTTGCCTGTCCCCGGACGTGATCCGGGGGAGCCGGGCATCCACATCAGGCCCGGCAATAACAGGCCGGCTCAGGCCGCCGCCCCCTGCGGGTCTGCCAGCCGCGCGATGTCGGCCATGATCGCGTTGAGCCGGAAATCCTTCGGCGTGTACACCGCCGCCACGCCCGCCGCGCGCAGTGCCTGCGCGTCCTCCTCCGGGATGATGCCGCCGACGATCACCGGCACGTCGTCGATGCCGGCCGCGCGCATCCGCTCCATGATCTCGCGCACCAGCGGCATGTGGCTGCCCGACAGGATCGACAGGCCGATCACATGCACGCTCTCCTGAAGCGCGGCATTGACGATGTGCGCCGGCGTCAGGCGGATGCCCTCGTAGACGACCTCCATGCCGGCGTCGCGCGCGCGCACTGCGATCTGTTCCGCGCCGTTGGAGTGCCCGTCCAGCCCCGGCTTGCCCACCAGCAGCTTGAGCCGCCGGCCCAGGCGCCGCGACACGGCCTCGACCTGCGCGCGGACCGCCTCGATATCGGCCTGCGCGGCCATCGCCGCCGCACCCACGCCGGTCGGCGCGCGGTATTCGCCGAACACCTCGCGCAGCGCCTCGCCCCATTCGCCCGTGGTGACGCCCGCCTTGGCGCAGGCGATGGACGGCTCCATGACGTTGCGCCCGTCGGACGCGGCGGCCCGCAGTTCGGACAGCGCCGCCTCCACCGCGCCGGCGTCGCGCTGCGCGCGCCATGCCTTCAGCCGCTCGATCTGCTCGCGCTCGACGGCCTCGGAGACGGTCAAGATGTTGTCCGCGCCCGCCGACAGCGGCGAGGGCTCGCTTTCGGTGTAGGCGTTGACGCCGACGATGACCTGTTCGCCGCTTTCGATCCGGCGCACGCGCTCGGCGTTCGATTCCACCAGCCGCTGCTTCATGTATTCGATCGCGGCGATGGCGCCGCCCATCTCGTCGATATACGCAAGCTCGGCGCGCGCCTCCGCCTTCAGCGCCTCGACCTTGCGTTCGATTTCCGCCGAGCCGTCGAAGATGTCGCCGAACTCCAAGAGGTCGGTCTCGTAGGCCAGCACCTGCTGCATGCGCAGCGACCACTGCTGGTCCCACGGGCGCGGCAGGCCGAGCGCCTCGTTCCAGGCCGGAAGCTGGATCGCGCGGGCGCGGGCGCGCTTCGACAGCGTGACGGCCAGCATCGAAAGCAGCATCCGATAGACGTTGTTCTCCGGCTGCTGCTCGGTCAGGCCGAGGCTGTTGACCTGCACGCCGTAGCGGAAGCGGCGCTTCTTCGGGTCGTCCACGCCGTAGCGCTCGCGGCAGATCTCGTCCCACAGATCGACGAAGGCGCGCATCTTCGACATCTCGGTGACGAAGCGCGGGCCCGCGTTGACGAAGAACGACATGCGTCCGACGACCTCGGGCATTTCGTCTTCGCTCACCTGTCCGGACGCGCGCACGGCGTCCAGCACCGCCGTGGCAATCGCCAGCGCGAAGGCCAGTTCCTGCACTGGCGTCGCCCCGGCCTCCTGCAAGTGGTAGGAGCAGGTGTTGGTGGGGTTCCACTTCGGGATGTCGCGCCAGGCATGGACGATCACGTCCTTGATGAGCCGCAGCGACGGCTCGGGCGGGAACACATAGGTGCCGCGCGAGAGATATTCCTTGATGATGTCGTTCTGCACCGTGCCGGTCAGCCTGTCGCGGCTCACCCCCTGCTCGTCGGCCAGCGCCGCGTAGAGCGCCAAGAGCCACGGCGCGGTGGCGTTGATCGTCATCGAGGTGTTCATCTGATCGAGCGGGATGCCGTCGAACAGCGCGCGCATGTCGCCCAGATGACCGATCGGCACGCCGACCTTGCCGACCTCGCCCTTGGCCAGCGGATGATCGGAATCGTAGCCGGTCTGTGTGGGCAGGTCGAAGGCGACGGAAAGCCCCGTCTGGCCCTTCGCCAGGTTGCTGCGGAACAGCGCGTTCGAGGCGGCGGCCGTCGAATGCCCGGCATAGGTGCGGAAGATCCAGGGGTTGTCGCGTGAGCGGGGGGTATCGGTGTCGGTCGGCTGGGTCATACGCAAACTCGATGGTGCATTCCTAAGGGCGGAAACGACGACGGACCGGCAATCAGGCGGGGTCCTTGTCGTAGGTCGTTGTTCCCGGCGGCAGTTGAACCCAGGAATGCCGTCGGCAATCATAGACCGAATCCTCAGGGGGCGGAAAATCCGGGTCGGCGAATGCCCCCACGGCGACAGCCACGGAGGACTGCTCGTGCCCCTCTTCGGTGTGGAAAACGGTCGTCCCGCAGATAGGGCAGAAGCGGAACCTGAACCTGGCGCCCTGGTCGCCGACGCGGACATACTCCGTCGCGGTGCCCACGACTATATAGGGGGCGGCGAAGGCGGCCAGCGCCGCGAAGACACTGCCCGTGCGGCGCTGGCAGGCAAGGCAATGGCACACGCCGACCCCGCGTGGCTCACCCTGCACTTCGATGCGCAACTGGCCGCAAGAACAAGAGGCTGTTCGAGAACGCATTGAATTCCCTCAATGGCGAGTTGTTCGCGCGGCTTGCGGCGGACGTGAGCCGCCACACGCGGACGCGCCCGCTTCGTTCACGCGGGCGCGTCCGGCGTTTGCTGTTGCGCTATCTTTGGAACAAGCCGACCACGAACAACAGGATGATCGCGCCAATGGCCGCCGTGATGATCGCCCCGATCAGGCCGGGCGCAATCGATATGCCAAGAACGCCGAATACCCAGTTGCCGATGAATGCGCCGATGATGCCGACGATGATATTACCGACAAGCCCGAAGCCGCCGCCCTTGACGACAAGCCCGGCCAGGAAGCCGGCCACCAGGCCGACAATCAACAGAACGATCAGAGATTCCAGTGTCAAAGGCATGTGCTCCTCCCCGTGATTGGTGCGCGCCGAGGTTTCCCCGCAGCGATTGCAATTATACTGTACAGGATTCGGCCAGAGCCTGATGGCGCTCGCGATTGTAACGCAGATTGTTGCAGTGCAAAACTTCCTTTGTAAATGGCGGTGAAGCGTCCGTATGCGCGGCACCCGCCCGTGGCGTCACACAGAATCTACATCGAATCCTGATATGGAGAGAGCGCATGGGAACCTTTTCCGCATCCGTGAAATTCATTCTCACCATCGTTCTGGGCGCATTCGCCTTCGCGGCGACGGCCATCCAGCAACCCACGCTCATGCGCGAACTCCTGAGTATCGCCAGGCATATACCGGACCATTTCGCCTCGTCGGGCCTTTCGGACGAATACCTGGTCTGGGTTGATATCCTGCTCGGCGGGGACAAGCTGGTGTTCATCGGCTACCTGATCGTCGCCCGTATCGTGGTCGGTGTGCTTGCAAGCATGCTGGGCGGCATATTCGGCTTCGGCAGCGGGCGCCGGCGTGAACGCGAGGCCAGCCCGTTCGCCGGGTGGGATTGAGTCCGCCGGGCGGGAGTGCCTCTTTCGGAGCCGGGCCGATGTGGGACAGGCAGCGGCGCATCCGTGAAGACAGCCGTAAGCGGGCGCTGCGCGCGGCGCGCGACCGCGCGGGGCGGCGCGGTGCCGAGCCGGCGCGGCGAGAAGCCGAAAAACTGGCCCCGGCAGCAGAGTCCTCCGCCGATGACGGCCCGCCAAGGGCGTCCGAAGCGGTGCCAGAGGCTGAATCGGAAAGAGAGGTGCCGGAATCAGCGCCTCATGACCCGGCCGGCAGCCTTGCCTGGACCGGGCTGATCTTGCTGAGCGTCATCCTCGGCGGGTTCACGTTGACGCTGTTGTTCATGCTCGGCTAAAGGTCGTGCCGACCAAACAGAAGCACGCCGCGTCGTTGCAATACCCGGAACTCCATCAA
>JBKGZY010000018.1:0-21933 GCA_046543175.1 Dichotomicrobium sp. | reverse complement strand
CAGACGCGCCGCGCGGCGTGAAGCATGTCAGCTTCAAGTCGAAGGAATACACGGCTTAAAGCATTTTCAGCAAAAGTGGGAACCGGTTTTGCGTCTGAAAATGCGATAAAACAAGGAGTTAGAGCGCATTCAGCGACACGGATTTCGCTGGATGCGCTCTAATCTGCGCGATACATCGCCGGGCGGCGCACCGTTCTCCGCCCGGCGGTCGTCCGGATCACGCCTTATCGCCCCTCGCGGTACCAGGTCAGCGCCAGCAGCCCCATGAGCAGCGCCAGCGCCAGCGGTCCGGCGTAGAGCGGCGTATACGTCACGCCCGTGACCATATGCGCGTTCCGGTCGCGCAGGCCCGCCCAGTCGTCGCCATGCATCAGGCTGCTCTGCCCGATCATGCTGATACGCGGCAGCGACGGCGCCGATGCCTCGTCCTCGCCGCCCAGCCAGAACGCGCCGCCGCCGGTTTCCTCCAGCACCGGATCGAGCGGCTCGCGGCTCGCCGTCACCTCGGTCAGTTCGCGCGAGTTGACCGCGCCGACATGCGCCACCGCCGACAGGTCGCCCGAGGTCACACGGTACAGCCCCGGCGTCTCGGCGGTTACGGTCGAGCGCCAGCGCCCGGCGCCGGCTTCCTCCAGCGTCACGGAGCGCGACTCGCCGTCGGGTCCGTTGACCTCGACCGGTTCGATGGAATCCGACATCGACCGGCGTGTGATGGTCAGGCTCTGGCGCGCGGCGGAGACATCCAGCGCCTCTTCCTCCAGGTCCGGCTCCTTCATCAGCCAGTGCGAGATGCGCCGCAGGATATCGGCATAAGGCCCGCCGCCTTCGTAGCCGCGCGCCCACAGCCAGGCGTGATCGGACAGGAACATGCCCACGCGCCCTTCGCCCTGCCGGGCCAGCACCAGCAGCGGCTTGTCTTCCGGTCCCGTCATCAGCACGTCGCCGCTGTTTGTCTGCACGTCGATGGCGCGGAACCAGCGGCCCCATTCCGGCGCCTCGCCGTTCACTCCAGCGCCCGTCAGACCGCTTGTCACGGGGTGGCGATCGCCCTTTTCAGAAACGCGCGGCTTGAACGGGCCTTCGATCACGCGCCCGGACGGGCGCGCGGGCACGACATCGGAAAGCGGCGTGCGGTACAGGCTCAGCGGCGAAGCGAAGTCCGGCCCGGCCGCGATCAGCACGGCACCGCCCTCGCTGACATAGCGCGCGATATTGTCGATATAGATGAGGGGCAGAACCCCGCGACGCTGGTAGCGGTCGAAGATGATGAGGTCGAACTCGTCCAGCTTTTCAGAGAACAGTTCGCGCGTCGGGAAGGCGATCAGCGAAAGCTGGTTGATCGGCGTGCCGTCCTGCTTCTCCGGCGGGCGCAGGATCGTGAAATGCACCAGATCGACCGAAGCGTCGGAGCGCAGCAGGTTGCGCCAGGTCCGCTCGCCCGCATGCGGCTCGCCGCTTACGAGCAGCACGCGCAGGTTTTCACGCACGCCCTCGGCCTTCATGACGATGCGGTTGTTCGCGGTCGTCAACTCGCCGTCGACCGCATCGAGAGCGACTTCCATGTAAGTCGGCCCGGCGCGCGGAAAGTGAAACGGCAACTCGACTCGTTCGCCCACGCGGACCTGCATGGTTTCCGGGTCTTCGCCTTCGCGGCGGACGGTGAGCGTCGCGTTTTCAGGCCGGTCGTTCGCGCCGGTCTGGACGACCTCGATTTCGGCGGTCTGCGTGCTGCCGACCAGCCCGTAGCGCGGCGCGGTATGGATCTTGATGTGGCGGTCGAACTCGCCTTCCTGCCCGGTGAGCAGCGCATGCACCGGCGCGCCGAAATTGACTTCGGCGGCATTGTTGGGAACGTCGTGGATCTGGCCGTCCGTGACCATGAACACGCCCGCCAGCCGCTCGGCGGGGACATCGGCCATGCCGCGGTTCAGGGCGTCGAACAGCCGGGTTTCCTCGCGCTCGCTGTCGCCGTCCGCGCCGGCGCGCACGAAGCGGATATCGAGGTTCGGGATGTCCCGGAGCCGGTCGGACAGTTGGCCGCGGATCGCCCCGGTGCGCTCGGGCCGGCCGGCGATCTTCTGGCTGCTGCTTTCATCCAACACGACCACGGCGACATTGCGCAGCGACTCGCGCTCTTCCTGCTTGAGCACCGGGTTGGCCAGCGCCAGCAGCAGGAACGCGCCGGCGAGCAGGCGCAGCAGGGCGCCGCGCTGCCGGCGGACCAGGTGCCCGATGACGGCAAGGCCCGCCAGCGCCGCCGCGCCGATCAGCACGCTCTGCGGCAGGAAGGGCGAGAATTCGATGGTCCAGTTCATAAGGCGTTCCGGTCCTTCGATGACCGCCGGTTCATTGGCCGAGCCGTTCCAGCAGCGCCGGCAGATGCACCTGGTCGGCCTTGTAGTTGCCGGTCAGTGCATACATGACGATGTTGACCCCGGTGCGAAAGGCCATTTCGCGCTGGACGTCGCCGCCCGGCACGACAGGCAGCATGGACCGGCCGTTCTCGTCGCGCGCCCAGGCGCCGGCGAGATCGTTGGAGGTTATGATGATCGAACTGACCCCGTCGGCCCGCACGGCCTGCCCCGGCTCGTCCGCCGTGCTGGAGCGCGCCTCGACCCAGAGCGGCCCGCCGTCCCAGCGTCCGGGGAAATTGTCCAGCAAGTAAAATGACTTGGTCAGCACGTGTTCTTCCGGTACCTTCTCGAGCCGCGGCAGGTCGAGCTGTCCGATCAACGCGGCCAGCCCCGTCTGGCCCGGCTCCACGCCAAGCCCCATTTCCTCGAAGGTCTGCCGGTTCTGGTCGCGCGTGTCGAACAGAATCATGCCGCCCTGCTTCATGTAGGCATCCACGCGCGCGAGGGTCTCGTCGGACAGCGGGCTGGGATCGCGCGGCACCGGCCAGTAGATGAGCGGGAAGAACACAAGTTCGTCGCGGGCGACGTCCAGGCCGACGGGCGAGGCGGGCTCGACGGCCGTGCGCGACGTGAGCACTTCGGACAGGCCTTCCAGGCCGGCGCGGCTGATAGTGTCGATCTCCTCGTTGCCCGTGCGGACATAGGCCAGCCGGGTTTCGAGCGCGCCTTTCATGGCAAGCGCCTCGGCGCGCGTTTCGCCCTGCTCCTGCGCGCGCGCATCGCTCGCGGCGGCAAACGGCACCGCGAGCGCCAAAAGGATCGCGGCCGAGCGGCCGGCCAGCCGGCCACCGCCCCGCAGGTTCATCAGCAGGATCGCCAGGCTTTCGATAATGAACACGACGAGCGCCGCGACGAACAGCCACGGCGCCAGGTCCAGCGTTGTGCCCGTCTGGTAAACCGTCATTTGCGCTCCCGACATCGGTTCAAGAGGTGCAAGCTCGGCATCCTCGCGCAGCACGTTGAGCGCGTGCGCGCCGCCGGTCGGGCCGTAAAGCCCCGGCGGATGCTCCGGCCCCGGCGTCGCGGAGGCGGCGTCGGCGGAAGGAAGCGGCGATGCCGTCGGAGGTGGCGGCCCCATCACGCCGAACCCGTCCAGAACGCGGCGGGGCATCAGATAGCCGGCCTGCTGGTTGTCAGCGCCGTTGGTCCCGGCGCTCTCGCCTTCGCCGTCCGGCGCGGTGTTGTCGGCCATCGCGACGGTGCGGCGCAGCATCTCCACGAACGCGCCGGACAGCGGCAGGTTCGACCAGTTCGAGTTCGCGGTCACATGGAACATCACGATGCGCCCGTCGCCGCGCTGACGGGCCGTGACCAGCGGCGTCCCGTCCTCCAGCCGGACCCACACCTCCGCTTCGCCCAGTCCGCGGCCCGGATCGGCCAGAACCTGGCGCTCGACCGTCACATCCTCGGGCACCTCCATCCCGGCGAAGGGGCTCTCCGAGGGGTACGGGGCGAGCTTCTGCGGCTCGCTCCAGGACAGCGCGCCGCCCAGCGCGCGGCCGCCCCGGCGCAGCGGCACCGGAAGCAGTCGATCATCCGCACCCTCCAGCCTTGGGCCGGCGAACCGGATCAGCATGCCGCCGTCTTCCACCCAGTTCGTGATCTGCTGGGCGGACTGGCCGATGAGCTGGCCGACATCCGAAAGGATCAGCACGGAAGGCGAGCGGTCCAGCACATCCCCGACGGCGGTCGCGATGTTGCGCTCCGAAACGGAGACGACCTCGGTGTAGGGTCTCAGCGCCTTCTCGATATAATAGGATTGCGACAGTAGCGGCTGCGCCTGTCCGCTCGCCTCGCCGGTAATGATGCCGACGCGGCGCCAGCGCGCCCGGTCGTCGATCAAATGGACCGCGCCCGCGGATTCCTCGCCCGCGATGCGCAGTTGCGCCACATCGTTGCGCAACTCCAGCGGCAGGTCGAATGTGGCCTCGGTCGAGACGTCGCCGGCTTCAAGGCTGAAATCCGCCTCGGCGAGACGGTCGCCGCGCGCGGACAGGGCGTGGACACGGCCCGCCAGCGCATCCCCGCCCGGCCGCAGGATGCGTGCGCTCAAGGCGCGGTCTTCGCCCGTGTAGCTGTAAACGGCGAGCGGGCTCTGGTCCGCGGGATCGGAGAGCACGGAGAAGCTGTTGCCGCCGGCGGCGGCGCGCAGCCTTTCGGCGAGCGCCTCGGTGCCCGGATGCCGGACGCCGTCGCTCAGCCAGAGCGTGTCGAAGGACTGGTCCGGCGGCAGGGTCTCGCCGAGCCGGTCGGCCAGCAGGGCGCGATCCGGCGCGAACGGTTCCGGCGAGAGGCTCGCCGCAAGCTCGCGGGTGTCGGCCGGCGTCGTCGGCTCGGCGGACCAGTTCCGCGAAATGCCGGCGGTCGGCGCGAGGATCACGGTCTGGCCGTTGCGCTGGGCGGCATCCAGCGCGTTGTCCATCGCGGCCTGGCGGGTGTCCCAGCGGCTTGCCGCACTCCAGCCGTTGTCGACGACGAGCAGCAGCGGCGCGTCGCCTTCGGTCTGCGCGCCCGGCGGGTTCACAACGGGGCCGGAAAGCGCCAGGATGGCCAGCGTCACCAGCAGGATGCGCAGCGCCGTCAGCCACCACGGGCTGCGCGCGGGCGTGCGCTCGCGCGATTGCAACCCGGCCAGCAGGCGCGTCGCCGGGAACGTGATGCGCTTGGGCATGGGCGGCGTGAACCGCAGCAGCCACCAGATCAGCGGCACCGCCGCGAAGCCGAGCAGCAGCCACGGGTTCAGAAATGTGAGCGCGCCCAGACCCATGACCTGTCAGTTTCCCGTCGTTCGCGTGAGGTTTGGATCGGCGTTGCCGCCACGGCTCCGGCGCGCCGGCTTGGCGCGGTAATGCGTGTCCAGTCCGGCCAAGCGCGTGTGCAGGGCCAGCAATGTCTCCTCGGCAGGCCTGTCGGTGTGGTGGCACAGGAAGGGCCATTGCAGCTTGCGCGCGAAGCTGTCGATCTCGGCGCGATGCGCCTGGAGCCGCGCCTGGTAGCTGTCGCGCAGCTCGCTCGCGCGTTCGGCGGTGATGCGTTCGCCGGTCTCGCTGGCGACGAACTCGACCCGCCCGTCATACGGCAGGGTTTCCTCGGCCGGATCGAGCACCTGAACCATGTGCCCGGCGGCATTCTGGTCCGCGATGCGCTGAAGGCTGGTCTGGATGTCGCCCACGGGATCGAGAAAATCGCTGAACAGCAGGCAGTTGGCATAGGGGCTGAGCCGCGACGACGGCGGCAGGCTGGGCATCGAACTCGCCGTCTGAAGCTGCTTGGTCAGCGCTACGGCCATCTTGTGCACCCCGCGCCGGTTTGTCGAGGGCGGGGTCAGGCCGAGCAGGCCGACGCGCTCACCGCCCTGAATCAGCAGTTCGGCCATTGCGAAGCCGAGGATGACCGCGCGCTCCGCCTTCGTCTGTGTCGCCAGGTGCGAGCGAAAGCCCATCGAGTCCGACAGGTCCAGCCAGAGCCAGACGGTATGCGCAGCCTCCCACTCCCGTTCGCGGACAAACAGGTGATCCGAGCCGGCCGAGCGCCGCCAGTCGATGCTGGTCGCGGTGTCGGTCGCCTCGTAATGGCGGAACTGCCAGAAGGTCTCGCCCGGCCCGGCGCGGCGGCGGCCGTGAATGCCGTGCGTGACGGTGTGCGCGGCCCGCTTCGCCTCGATCAGGAGAGCGGGCAGCCGTACCGCCAGCGCATGTGCCGGATTTTCGAGATCGTATGGCGCGGGCGCAGAAACATGCTGCGGCATCGCTGACTCTGGAATCCTGTCTAATTCAACAATTCTCTCAGATCGCCGATCACGTCGTCGATAGAGACATCTTCGGCCCGGGCGGAGAACGACAGCGCCATGCGGTGGCGCAGAACCGGCCCGGCAAGTTCGGCGACATCGTCGATGGACGGGGACAGCCGGCCTTCGAGCAGCGCCCGCGCCCGGATCGTGAGCATCAGCGCCTGCGTGGCGCGCGGCCCCGGCCCCCAGACGACAAGATCGTTGATGCGCGGCAGCGCCTCGGGCGTGCCCGGACGCGCGGCCCGCACAAGGCGCAGGATCGCGTCGACCACCTTCTCGCCCACCGGCATCTCGCGCACAAGCGTCTGGATCGTCATCAACTCGCTCGGGGACAGAACCGTGCCGGGCCGGCGGCGTTCCGCGCCGGTGGTGGCCAGCAGCATCTGCCGCTCGGCCGCCTCATCGGGATAATCCACGTCGATTTCCAGCAGGAAGCGGTCAAGCTGCGCCTCCGGCAGCGGATACGTCCCCTCCTGCTCCAGCGGATTCTGTGTGGCGAGGACGTGGAAGGGGCTTGGAAGCTCGTGGCTTTCGCCCGCGACCGTCACGTGATGCTCCTGCATCGCCTGAAGCAAGGCGGACTGCGTCTTTGGGCTGGCGCGGTTGACCTCGTCCGCCATCAGGAGCTGGGTGAAGACCGGCCCCTTGATGAAGCGGAACTGCCGCGCGCCGGTGTCACTCTCCTCCAGCACTTCCGAGCCGACAATATCCGACGGCATCAGGTCGGGTGTGAACTGGATGCGCTTGGAATCCATGCCCAGTACGGCGCCGAGCGTTTCCACGAGGCTCGTTTTCGCCAGTCCGGGAACGCCGATCAACAAGGCGTGACCGCCGGATAACAGCGTCACGAGCGATTGCTCGATGACACGCTGCTGCCCGAAAATAACGGACTCGGTTTCTTCCCGCGCCCGATAAATCTTGACAGCCGCCTCTTCGATTTGCTGGATGATACGGCTTTCAGCCTGATGAATATCCACCATTTTTGAACTTCAAAACCCTGTTGACGGCCGCTATTGGATGCTTGCGTTGTGCTGTAGGGTATCACAACGTCAATTCGATTTCCGAGACATAAAGTGCGCCAGGGTGTTTCGCAAGTTCGCACGAGGGGGCAGCGGTCATGGCGAATCGGGCTTCGTTCAAACGAGCGGCGCGGGTGAAGCGCACCGGGCGCGTCAGGCCGCAGCTTCGTCCGGCGCCCAAGCCTGTGGTCATCACGGTGCAGGACGACGCCGGCACCGGCGCGCCTGTGCGGATCGACAGGGACGGCAACTGGCATTCCCGATACGGCCCGATCACGCGCCGCCGCGTCGTGAAACTCTACGCCAAGGCGCTGCGCTCGCATGGCTACGGCCGATATGCGCTTGCCGCGCCGTGTGACAATGTGCGCGTTGAGGTCGAGGATGCCCCCTTTATCGGCGTGCAACTGGCAAGCGATGGCGAGGGCGCGGATCGCAAGCTGCGCTTGCGCACCAATCTGGACGACGAAGTGGTGATCGGACCCGACAATCCCATCCGCTTCGAGCGCGATGCGGAAACCGGCGGTCTCATTCCCTATGTATTGGTGCGTGACGGGCTGGAAGCACGCTGCTCGCGTTCGGTCGCCTACGAGCTAGCTGCGCTGGCGAACGAAGAGCATTATGGCGGCATGCAGCATCTCGGCCTGTGGAGCGCTGGCGTGTTCTTCCCGATCTGCGCCGCGCAGATGGCGCAGCAAGCCTGACGCCCGCGCCGCCGGCCCGTCCGCTGACCTGGGGACATGATAGGGGGATGGCGCGCGCAATCCGAAAACAATTCAGCGAGGACGACCTCCGCCAGCGTGTGCATCGCCGTCTCGGCGGCGAGATTTCGCACCCGCCGGGTGCCGTCGTTGCAGGTGGCGATCACGACCTGAACCCGGAGTGGAGCGATGCCGACCGGCACCGCCCGGTGCGCCGGCCCTGCGCCGTTCTGATCCCGCTGATTACCCACGGCGATGCCCTGTCAGTCCTGATGACACGCCGGGCCGATCACCTCGCCCAGCATGCCGGGCAGGTGGCCTTTCCCGGCGGCAAGATCGGGCCCCAGGACAGGGCGCCGGTCAATGCAGCGCTGCGCGAGGCGCATGAAGAGGTTGGCCTGCATCCGCAATTCGTCGATGTGCTCGGGCGGCTCGACGATTACCGAACCGGAACCGGTTTCGACATCGCGCCCTTTATCGGTATTGTACGTCCCGGATTCGCGCTTGTGGCCGATCCCGACGAAGTCGCCGAGATCCTGCACGCACCGCTGGCGTTTCTCATGACCCCGGAGAACCATCAGATCCGTGAGGTGACCTGGCGTGGACAGCCCCGGCGTTTTTACGCCATGCCTTATGATCGGCATTATATCTGGGGCGCGACAGCCGGCATCCTGCGCCGCATGTATGAAAGGCTCTACAGAGAATGATCCGTGTAATTCTGATCAATCTGTTTCTGTTCCTGCTGCCGTTCATTATCTACTTCGCCTATGTCTATCTGATCAGAAGCGCGCGCGGCAAGAACGAGCCGATCAGTTTGACCCCGCTCATCGTGCTGTTCTGCATCGGGTTGGGCTTGATGGTGGGCGCGGTCGCGTATTTCATCCAGTTCGAGAGCGGCGAGCCGGGGCAGCGCTACGTGCCGCCGCGGGTGGAAAACGGCGTCCTTCAGCCGGGGCGCCTGGAATAGAGCCGGGGCGCCCAATGTATTTCCCGTCAACAACGAGTTCCGTCTTGCCATGAGCGATGCCGCAAATTCGCGAGAAGCGGTCCGGCCGGGACTTCTGGCCGGCGTCGAATGGCTCGGGCGCGAGTCGACACGCAAGGTGCTGGCGCTTCTGAGCAGCGACGGACACGAGGCCCGCGCGGTTGGCGGGGCGGTGCGCAACGCACTGATGGGCATTCCCGTGACCGATGTCGATGTCGCCACGACCGCCACGCCCGACGAGGTGCTCGGCATGGCCGAAGCAGCCGGCATCCGCGCGGTGGACACCGGCGCCGAGCACGGGACGGTGACGCTGGTGCCCGACCACGAGGCGATCGAAGTCACCACGTTGCGCGAGGACGTGGAGACCTATGGCCGCCACGCCCGCGTCACCTTCACGCGCGACTGGGCGAGCGACGCGCGCCGGCGCGATTTCACCATGAACGCCCTCTATGCAGGCGCGGACGGAACCGTGTTCGATCCGCTGGGCGGCTATGACGACCTGCGGGCGCGCCGGGTGCGCTTCATCGGAGAGCCCAGCGAGCGCATCCGCGAGGACTATCTGCGGATTCTGCGCTTCTTCCGGTTCGAGGCCGAGTACGGCGATCCGGATGCCGCCGCAACGGCAATGGATGCCGCTGCGCTGGCGGCGATCGAGCGGGAATGCGCCGGGCTGGAGAAGCTTTCCGGCGAGCGCATTCACAACGAGCTGCGCCGGCTGCTGATGGCGCCGGGGGCGGCGCGGTCGCTGGGAGCGATGATGGATGCCGGCGTTCTGGTCCGCGTGCTGGGCGGCGCGCCGCGGCTGCACGACTTCGCAAGCGCGCAGGCCATCCAGCAGGCGCGGGGCATTGCGGCGGACTTCGCGGTGCGGCTGGCCGTGCTCGCGGTGCGGGTCGAGGAAGAGGCCGAGCGGCTGACGGGCCGGCTGCGCCTGTCCAACGCCGAGCGGGATGAGCTTGTCGCCCTGCCCCGCGCGGCGCGGCGGTTCGATAAGGCTACGGACGAACGTGCCGCCAAGGCGGCGCTCTACCGGCTCGGGCCGGCGGTGTATCGCGGGGCCGTCCTGCTGGCCTGGAGCACGTCGCGCGCGGCGCTGGACGATGCAAGATGGACGAAGCTGTTGGCTCTACCCGACGCGTGGCGGGCGCCGACGTTTCCGCTGAAGGGCGCCGATCTGCTGGCGCTGGGCGTGCGGCCTGGACCGGAGGTCGGCGAAATCCTCCGGGAACTGGAGCGGCGCTGGATCGACAGCGATTTCGCTACACAGCGCGACAGCCTGCTGGAAGAGGCGCGCGCGCTGATCAATACCCGCCCGGATTAGAGCATATTTCCGAGCAGGTGGAATCTGTTCGCCCCGTCATCGCGACCCCGCCGTCGTCCCGGGTGCTGCGCAGCACGCAGTGATGCGCTGCTGACCCGGGATCGGGTTGTGCCAGCCGGGAGCGATCCCGTGTCTGCGCCGCAGGATTGCATCCCGCGGCGCGCACGGGATGACCGCAGGGCCTCGCTGGTACCGTGGTCCGACTGGTCCTGAAATGCCCTAACCGCGCTTCAGCAGGTTGCGCAGGCCCAGCACCACCAGCACGAGCAGCACCAGCCCGATGACGTTCTGCGCCAGCCCGGCCACGGATGCCGCCAGCGGCACGACCGGCGCGCCGTCCTCAAGCCCGTACAGGCAGCCATAGACGCGCTGCGCCGCCAGCGGACTTTCCCAGGGCAGGAAGAACAGGCTGTTCTTGAAGGACAGGTATAGCGCCTCGGCCGACGCGCTGCCCCCGCCGGCAACGCATCCGCCGGACGCGTAGAGATTGACGATCGTCTGAAACGCCCATTCTCCCGCGCCCGCCAGCCAGTCAAGGAGGTTTTGCCAGGACAGCGCCTCCGGCCAGTCCGGAAGGCGGGCGCGCGCGACGGCGGGCGCGGCCGTGTCGCGCAGGCCGAGATAAACGAGCGCGAAGGCGAAGGTCGTCACCGCCCAGAACAGCAGCGGGCGCAGGACCGACCGGCCGAAATTGGCGGCCCCGCCATACAGCCAGCCGAGCCAGAACCGCCCCGCGCCGCGTCCCAGCGGCCTGTCGCGCCAGAAACGCGCCGCGCGCAACTCGTCGGCGTAGAATGCGCCCTCGCCCTCGTGGTCGAGACCGGCGCGCGCGAAATGCCTGAGCTGGCGAAAGCGCGCGGCTTCCAGCCCGTCGCGGGCAACCTTCATCAGCCTGAAAAGCCAGGGCCGCGGATCGCGCAGGCCCGTGCCGCGCCAGCGGCGGAAGCGGCGCATCGGCGTAGCGATCCGCATATTGTCGAGGCGCGGCGGCTGGTCGGTCCGCATGTTGAGAAGATCAGGGGCTGACGCAAAGCCGGCATGGGAAAGGTCCATCGCGCTGTCCGCCCTCAGCCCGGAGAAATCGGCCGGGCCGTCGAAACGCGCGCTGTCGAAGCTCACCGGCGCCGCGAAATGCGCACCCCGGAAGCCGGCCCGCGCGGCGAAGCGGGCTTCGGCAAAATCCGCCAGGTCCTTGAAGCCGGCGTCGGCGAAGCTGGCGGGCGCGGTAAAGCGGCATGCGTGGAAGCCCGCCCGACCTTCGAACGCGGCGCCGTCGAAGGCGGTCGCGCCATCGAAAACCGCGCCGCGGAACAGCGCGCTGTCCGCGAAGGCGGTTCGCTCGAAGGCGGTTTCACCGCCGAACCGGGCTTCGGGAAAACGGGCTTCGCCAGCCAGTTCGGCGTCGGCGAAGCTGGCATTCGCCGAAAACCGGGTCTGCGCGAAGGCGGCGATTCCCTTGGCGGAAACGCCGGCGAAATCCGCCGCGCCGGAAAACCGCGCCTCGTCGAAGCGCATCCCGCCCGCGAAACTGGAGCGGGTGAACTTGGCGTTGCCCGCGAAGATGGTTTCGCGGAAATCGGCCCGCCCCTCGAAACGGCAGCGGCTGAACCGCGCGGCGATCACCAGCGGCCCGTCGCTTTCCATCGCGAACTGGGCATGCTCGAATTCGGCATCGGCGGAAAAGGCGGCCTCGTCGAAATCGGCGATGCCGGCGAAGCCGGCGCGCTTGAAACTCGCCGCGGCCTCGATCCGCGCGCCGGTGAACACGGCCGACGCCTCGAACCGGGCGTCCTCGAAGCTCACGCCGCCGGAAAACGTGCAGCCCGCGAAACTGACCGGGCCGGGGAAGATATAGCCGCCGAAATGCGTGGTTTCTGGAAACACCTGATCGGAGAAATCGGCCCGCGCGGCCTCCAGCCATTCGCGCGTCGCAGCGTTCTCCCCCTCGCCGAAAGGATTGGCCGCCCAATCGCCGGCGTCGATCAGCCGCGCCTTGCGCCGCAGCAGTTCTTCGGCCCAGGCGTTCCAGCTTTCCCTGCCCTCGCCCCAGCGCGCCAGAGTCTGCTCGACGCTCACCCCGCGATCCCCATCACGAAAAAGTGCCTCAGGCATTTACAACCAGCCTTGGTCCTGACTGGGTTCATCATTAAACGGTGAGGCATTATAAGATAAGACCGTGCGCACCCGTGCCCGAGTTCGGCGGGCTTATTGATGCCCCGGCGCAACACCGTCGGGGCGACGGACGATTTCAGAGGGACGATCCATGCTCTATGTCTGCATCTGCACCGACAAACCTGACTCGAGCGAAGTGCGCCGGGAAACCCGCGAAGCCCATCTGGACCATCTGCGCGGGCACGCCGGCGTGATCGTCTCGGCCGGGCCATTACTGGACGCGGATGCCAGCACGCCAATAGGCAGCCTGCTGATCGTCGAGGCGGAGTCGCTGGAAGCGGCGCGGGCGATGATGGAGGCCGATCCCTATAACAAGGCCGGGCTGTTCGAGCGCGTCGAGGTGCACCCGTGGCGCTGGGTGCTCGGCACCGTCAATTTGCAGGAGTAGCGGGGAATTTTCTTATGCGTCTGCGTTATCTCATCCCGATCGTCGCGGTGATCGTCCTCGCTCTCGCGGTTCCGCCCGAGCGGATCAAGGCCGCCTACACCGGCGACTTCGCCGACCGCCTCGTGGCCGCCGCCATCGAGCGCACGCGCGACGTGGTGATTTACGACCCCGCTTACCGCGATATTCCCAATGCCTGGGGCGATGTCGCGCCGAACCGCGGCGTCTGCACCGATGTCGTGGTGCGCGCCTATCGCGAACTCGGGATCGACCTCCAGAGCCGTGTGAACCGGGCGATGGGTGGCGATCCCAATATCAGGCACCGACGCGTGGTGGAACTGCGCAAGTTCTTCGCGCGCTACGGGCAGCGCCTGCCGGTCAGCAAGAACCCGGACGATTACAAGCCGGGCGATCTCGTCACCTCGGTACGCAGCGACGGGGTCACGCATATCGCCATCGTCACCGGGCGCATGTCTTGGGACGGGCAGCGGCCGCTGGTGGTGCATAACGAGGGCTTCGGGCCGAAGCTGGACGACGCGCTGTTCAAGAACCGGCTGACCGGCCACTACCGCTACCTGCCCTCGTCCTGAGACAGCGGTCATTCCATGCGCAGCGCGACGCTGTGGCGGCCTTCGCGGGTCAGTCGCCCGGCAAGCTCGAGTTCGATGAGCACGACCGCCACGGCGCGCGCGGACAATCCCGTGATCCGCACGATTTCGTCCACGCCGACCGGAACCGGGCCGAGCGCCTCGATAACCTGCTGGCGTGTAGTGTCGTCCAGATCGAACGGTGAGGACGTTTCCGGCTCGGCGAAACCGGGCAACGGGGGCTGGCCGTGGTCGCGCGCGAAGATATCGGCGGCGGCGAGAGCTTCGATGACATCCTCGGCATTGCGGACGAGCGCCGCGCCGTCCTTGATGAGCGCATTCGGCCCTTCAGCGCGCGGATCGAGCGGGTGGCCGGGCACCGCCATGACGTCGCGCCCCTGTTCGCCGGCATGCCGGGCCGTGACCATGGAGCCGGACCTGCGCGTAGCCTCCACCACGAGCACACCCGACGACATCCCGGAAATGATGCGGTTGCGCCGGGGAAAATCCACGCCGCGCGGCTTGAATCCTGGCGCGCCTTCTGAGACCAGCAAACCTTTCTCCGCGATTGTCTCGTAAAGCGCCTCGTTTTCCGGCGGATAGCGGATGTCGATGCCGCCGGCCAGCACCGCGATGGTCCCGCCCTCCAGCGCGCCCTGATGCGCGCTGGCGTCGATGCCGCGGGCCAGTCCCGAGACGACGGCAATGCCCGCGTTGCTCAGGCCTTGCGCGATTTCGTGGGTGAGCTTGCGCCCGGCCGCCGAGGCGTTGCGCGAGCCGACGATCCCGACGATGCACTTTTGTGCGAGGGCGGCATCACCTGCCATGTAAAGCAGGGGCGGCGGCATGGGGATCATACCCAACCGTGCCGGGTAGTCCGGCTCGCCGATGGCCGCCAGCCGGGCGCGGCTGCGCTTGTGCGCTGTCGCCAGTTCCCGCTCAGCCTCCCGACGGGTGCGGATGCGCAACGGTTTCTCGCGTCCGCCGCGGGCCGCAAGTTCGGGCAGCGCCTCCAGCGCCGCGGCGGCGGAACCGTAGCGCGCCAGCAGGTCGAAGAAGGTCGCGGGCCCGACATTCTCGCTGCGGATCAGGCGCAGCCAGTCCAGGCGCTCGTCGTCTGTCAGCCGCCGGCCCGTGGCGTGTACCGCCTCCGCGCTCACAGCTTGATCCGTGATTCTTCGCCGCGCACGAGCCGCGCCACGTTGCCGAGGTGCTTCAGCACGATCAGGAGGGCAAGCAACGTGAATAGCCCGGCGGCCAGCCAGCGGTCGAACGCGATGGCCGCAAGCGGGGTGATGGCAGCGCCGATGAGTGCGGCCAGCGACGAATAGCGCGTGATGGCGGCGACTGCGAGCCAGACGGCGGCGAAGACGGCGCCCACCTGCCAGGCGATAGCGCCGACGACCCCGACGAAGGTCGCAACGCCCTTTCCGCCGCGAAAGCCCAGCCAGATCGGGAACAGATGCCCGAGAAACGCGCCGAGCCCGGCCAGCGCGGCCGTGTCCGCTCCCCATGCGGAAGCCACGAGAACCGCCACGATCCCCTTGCCGGCATCGGCGACAAGCGTGGCGGCCGCCAGCAGCTTGCGCCCGGTGCGCAGCACGTTGGTCGCGCCGATATTGCCCGAACCGATGCTGCGGATATCGCCCAGGCCCGCCAGCCGCGCGAACACATAGCCGAACGGAATCGAGCCCAGCAGATAGCCGAAGCCGAGCGCGGCGAGGAAATACGGCCAGGAGACGACCCAGGCGGTGTAGCTGAACATCGCTGCCTCAGGCTGGAAGCTGGCTAGCGTCGTGACACTGACGGCTGGTCCCTACCCCCTCGTCATGCCCGTGCTTGACACGGGCATCCATGTCGTAGCAGCAGCACAGTGGATTGCCGGGGCAAGCCCGGCAATGACGAAGGGAGATGCCGGAATCATCCGCTGGAGCCACAACACTAGGCGTGATCGGCGTCAGCGTAGCTATAGACGATACGCCCCGCAACCAGCGTCATCATCACGCGGCCCTCGAACATCTGGTCCTCGAACGGGGTGTTCTTGGACTTCGAGCGCAGCGACCGTTCCTCGACGATCCACGGCGCGTTCAGGTCGACGACAATCAGGTCCGCCGGGGCGCCGGCCGCGAGCCGTCCGCCGGGCAGCCCCAGAAGCTCGGCCGGACGCGCGGAGAGGGCCTCGAGAAGCCTGTGGAGCGAGACCTCGCCGTTGTGATAAAGCCGCAGCGCGGCCGAAAGCAGCGTTTCCAGACCGATGGCGCCGTCGGCGGCCTCCTCGAACGGCCGGCGCTTGGCGTCGAAGTCCTGCGGGTCGTGGCCCGACACGATCACGTCGATTTCGCCGTCACGCACCCCGCGAACCATTGCCTGGCGATCCTCCTCGCGGCGCAGCGGCGGACGCAGCTTGAAGTAGGTCCGGTAGGCGCCGATGTCGTTTTCGTTGAGCGTGAGGTGATTGATCGACACGCCGCAGGTGATCGGCAGGCCGTCGGCCTTCGCGCGGCGCAGCACGTCCAGCGAGCCGGCGCAGGAAACCGGCGCGGCGTGGTAGCGCCCCCCTGTGAGAGCGACGAGGCGGACATCGCGCGCGAGCACGATCGTCTCCGCCGCGTCCGGGATGCCGGGCAGGCCGAGCCGGCTGGATACTTCGCCTTCGTTCATGACGCCGCCCTGGGCGAGCGAGCTTTCTTCCGGGCACTGCACGACCAGCGCGTCGAAGTCGCGCGCATAGGCCAGCAGCAGGCGCATGAGCTGGGCGCTGCCGACGCTGGCGCGCCCATCGGTGAAGGCGACGGCGCCGGCGCTTTTCAACAGGCCGATCTCCGAGATGATCTCGCTCGCCAGCCCCTTGGTCGCGGCCGCCATCGGGTGAATGTTGACGATGGCGATGTCGCGTGCGCGCCGCTCGATAAAGTCCACCAGCGCCACGCCATCGATGACCGGCTGGGTGTTCGGCATGCAGATGATCGTGGTGACACCGCCGGCGGCGGCCGCGCGGCTCGCGGTCTCCAGCGTCTCGCGGTGCTCCAGTCCCGGCTCGCCGGCGAAGACCCGCATGTCAATCAGCCCCGGGCAGAGCAGCTTCCCCCCGCAGTCGACGGTCTCGACATCGGGCGGTCCGGCCTGCGCGAGATGCGGGCCGAGATCCGTGACAACGCCGTTTTCGATGTAGACGCCGCCGGTTTCGTCGCGTCCGCTGGCCGGACAGACCAGCCGGGCATTGATGAGAGCCAGCGGCTGGGGCGTATCGCGACGGGCTGGCGAAACGGGCGCAGTCATGAGCGGCCTTGTCTCGTGTCGGGCAGGTTCTGCGCCAGCGCCTGAAGCACGGCCATGCGCACGGCCACGCCCATCTCCACCTGCTCGCGGATGACGCTGCGCGCGTCGTCTGCGACACCGGAGTCGATCTCGATGCCGCGGTTCATGGGGCCGGGATGCATGACCAGCGCGTCGGGCTTGGCGTAAGCGAGCTTGGTGTGATCCAGGCCGAAGAAGTGAAAATATTCGCGCCGCGACGGGACGAAGGACTGGTTCATGCGTTCGCGTTGCAGCCGCAGCATCATGACGATGTCGCAGCCGGCCAGCCCGGCTTGCATGCAGGTGAACACTTCCGCGCCGAGCTTGTCCGCGGCGGGCGGAAGCAGGGTCGAGGGTGCAACGAGGCGCACGCGCGCTCCGAGCTTGTTGAAGAGGATGATGTTGGAGCGCGCCACGCGCGAATGCAGGATGTCGCCGCAGATCGCGATGGTCAGCCCCTCGATGCAGCCCTTGTGATGGCGGATCGTCAGCGCGTCGAGCAGCGCCTGGGTGGGGTGCTCGTGCGCCCCGTCGCCGGCATTGATAACGGCGCATTCCACCTTCTGCGCGAGTAGCGCGGCCGCGCCCGCGGCGTGGTGACGAACCACCAGCAGGTCGGTCTGCATGGCGTTGAGCGTGATCGCGGTGTCCACAAGCGTCTCGCCCTTCTGCACCGAGGAGGTGGGCACCGACATGTTCAAGACATCCGCGCCGAGGCGCTTGCCCGCCAGTTCGAACGAGCTTTGCGTGCGCGTGGAGGATTCGAAGAACAGATTGATTTGAGTGCGCCCGCGCAGTGTGTCACGCTTTTGCGCCATGCCCCGATTGGCGTCGTATTCGCGCTGGGCGAAGTCGAGCAGATAGCCGATGTCGGGAACGGACAGCCCTTCGATCCCGAGTAGCTGGCACTGTGAAAAAGTGTGCGAAGAAGCGGACAACGCGTGTTTCATTAAAGTCGGAGTTATACGCTTCGTTGCCGGGTCCGACAACATGTATGGACACTCATCAAAAGAAATCGGTTGATACAGCCCCCGGCGTGAAGGGAGAAGACGGAATGGCGGCGGACACCGCGACCGAAGCCGGCGCAGGGACCGGGACGCACGAGGTGTTTAACCAGAGTCCGGTCTTCGCCGATATCGACCTGTACGCGGCCAATCCCGGCCTGCGCGCGGCTGTCGAGCGCGAGGGCGCGGGCTGGGCGAGTGAGGAGCTTGCGGCGCTCGGACAGCGCGCCGGCAGCGCGGAGGTTCTGGAATGGGGGCGGCGCGCGAACGAGAACCCGCCGCAACTGCGCGCGTTCGACGAAAAGGGCCGTCGGATCGACCGGGTGGAGTATCACCCGCATTATCACGCGCTGATGCAGCTTGCCTCCGAACACGGCCTGCATGGCCGGTCCTGGGCGCATCTGGCCGAAGGGCGCGAACGCCGCTCGGGCGAGGCGGTGGCGCGCGCCGCCGGCTTCTACCTGATGGCGCAGGCCGAATCAGGGCATTGCTGCCCCATCACCATGACCCATGCCAGCGTGCCGACACTCTTGCTCAACGCCGATCTGGCGCGGGACTGGCTGGCGAAGATCGTCGCGCGCGACTTTCAGCCCGAACTGGCGCCGCTCAGCGAAAAGCGGGCCGTCAAGTTCGGCATGGGCATGACCGAGAAACAGGGCGGCACGGATGTGCGCGCCAACACCACGCGCGCGGAAGCCGCGAGCGGCGACGGCACGTTCCGGCTCACCGGGCACAAGTGGTTCATGTCCGCGCCGATGTCCGACGCGTTCTTCGTGCTGGCGCAAGCGCCGGGCGGACTATCCTGCTTTCTCGTGCCGCGCGTGCTGCCCGACGGGACGCTCAACGCGCTGCGCTTCCAGCGGCTCAAGGACAAGCTGGGCAACCGCTCGAACGCCTCTTCGGAGGTCGAATTGGCCGGCGCGCATGGCTGGCTGGTCGGCGAGGAAGGCCGCGGCGTGCCCGCGATCATCGAGATGGTCACGTATACCCGGCTCGACTGCGCGCTCGGCTCGGCCGGGCTGATGCGGCTCGGGCTGGAGGTCGCCGCGCGCCACTGCGCGCACCGCACGGTGTTCCAGAAGAAGCTGATCGACCAGCCGATGATGACGCGGGTGCTGGGCGAACTGGCGCTGGACGCCGAGGCCGCGATCATGCTGGCGATGCGCCTGGCGGGCAGCTTCGACCGCGCGGAAACGGACGAAGACGAAGCGGCTTACCGCCGGCTCATGACGCCGGTCGTCAAATACTGGGTCTGCAAGGCCGCGCCGCCGTTTCTCTATGAAGCGATGGAGTGCCTGGGCGGCAACGGCTATGTCGAGGAAGGGCCGCTGGCGCGGGCTTACCGGGAGGCCCCGGTCAACGCCATCTGGGAAGGCTCCGGCAACGTCATGTGCCTCGATGTCTTGCGCGTGCTTCGGCGCAGTCCGGAGGCGGCCGAGCGCGTGGCGGAGCGGTTCGCGCGTGCAGCCGAGGGCGAGCCGCGGCTGATCGCGGCGGTGGAGCGGCTGAAACAGGCGCTGCGCGCGCCGAACGAGGCGGATGGCCGCTATCTGAGCGAGACGCTCGCGCTCGTCGGGGCGGCGTGCGAGATGCGCCAGCACGCACCGTCGCCGCTGGCCGATGCGTTCATCGCTTCGCGGCTGTCGGGCGAATTCCGCTACAGCTTCGCTGCCGGACCGGCCCAGGGCGATGCCCGCGCAATCCTCGCCGAAGTCGTGCCCGGCGCGGATTGATTGGGCGCCGCCGCGTGTCAGATATTCTCGGCGATGAAGATGAACAGCGGCAGGGTGATCGCGGCGAGCAGAACCTGCATCGTGGTGATATTGGCCATCAGGTCCGCATCGCCGCCCATCTGCCGGGCCATGACATAGGCCGAAGAAGCGGTCGGCACGGCTCCGGTGATAATCGCCACGGTCCGGGTAATTCCCTCCAGTCCGACCACCCAGGACAGCAGCACCACCAGGAGCGGCATCCCGAGCAGCCGTATGAGCACACCCGCGCTCACGAGCAATTTGGTTTCCAGCGCCCGCCCGGCGCTCAGGCCGGCCCCGACGGCAAGCAGAGCCAGCCCGAGGCCGCCGTCGCCGATGATGTCGATGGCGCCATAGATGAATCCCGGTATCCCCGTGATGTTGAGCGCGAATCCGATCACGCAGGCGACGATCAGCGGGTTGCTGATGATCTTCAGGAGTACCCTGGTCCAGTCCGGCCTGGCTTCGGCGTTGCCGAAGATCGTGAGGATGGCCACGTTAAGCATGTTGATGAGCGGGACCATGACCCCGATGGCAATGCCGCTCAGCGCCACGCCCTCCTCGCCGTAAAGCGAGCCGACGATCGCCAGCGCCATGAAGCCGTGAAAGCGCGTCGCGCCCTGGAAAATGCTGGTGAAGCTCGGCCCCGAGATTCCGAATCGGCGCTCCGTCACGGGCCGCAGCAGTAACAGGAGCGAAGCCATGCCGATCACGCCGCCGGCAATGACGATCGCGAAGTCGGCAATCGGGATCGCCCCGAGATCGGCTCGCGCCAGCGTGCGGATGATGAGGAACGGCATCAGCAGGTAAAAGCAGATGTGTTCCACGATCGGCCACATCTCGGCGGGCACCAGCTTGATCCGCTTGAGAAGCGTGCCGGTGAGAATGACGAGAAAGATCGGGGCGACGGCGTTGAGCGTTGTGAGCATGCCCGCCTTTATGCCGGGCGCGAAAATCCGCGCCAACCCTTTCGACGCATGACAGTCCTGATCGAACTTCGCCGAACCGGCCGCGCATGCTAACGCTGACCGTCGCTTGCGCGTCCCGCGGCACGAGGACCTTGCCGGGCGCATCCTGGCGATGCCAACAAGGACTGCTTAGCATGTGGGACATGAGCGGCGGCGAGAACAACGACAATCCGTTCCACGACGCCGTTATCTGCGGGATGATCGGCGGCGGCGTGGCTTGGCTGCTGGGTGCCTCCTTTGTCCTGCCGGCAATGTTGAGCGCACTTTTGGGACCGCTCTTCGTTCGCGGATTGCCGGCGCTATTTCCTTCCTGGGAGTTGCCCCCCGGCGGCTGGCAGGTCTTTACGGGCTGGGCTGTGCTAGTGGCCATCGTGGTGTTGCTCTATCAGGCTTTTTAGTGGTCCGATTCAGACATTTGCCCTCGCGTCGCAGCAACATGTCCTCAAAACGGCGCTACTCACGTCGTTTGGTTTGATGCGCATTTTTTTCGAAAACCGGTTCCCGTACCGGACCAGATCCGCAACAGGCTTTTTCGGAAACCGCTCTAATGAAAATCCCGTGACTTCGGCACGATGCGAATATTGCGCGGATGGCTGCGCGGGTTCTGCGGGTCGACCGGCCGGCGCACCTCCTCGGCATGGGCCGGCGGGGTCGTGAGTGGTTCGCTCTGCCCGGCGAGCGCCAGCAGGTTCGCGGTGTGGTCCTCCAGCCGCCGCGCGATCAGGTGGATCACGCCGTCCTTTGATTGCACCGCGCCGTGAACCAGCATCAGCCGCGCACCCATCACGATACTGCGCTGCGCCTCGAACACCTTGGGCCAGACCACGACATTCGCCGCGCCGGTCTCGTCCTCGAGCGTCATGAAGATCACGCCCTGCGCGGTGCCGGGGCGCTGACGCACCAGCACCAGCCCGGCGAGCGAGGCGCGCGCGCCGTTGCGCAGGTTCTGTAAATCCGCCGCTGTCACGACGCCGCGCTTGTTCAGCCCCGGACGCAGGAACTCAAGCGGATGGGCTTTCAGCGACAGGTTCAGGCTCCGGTAATCGGCGACGACATGCTCGTGAAGCAGCATTGGCGGCAGCGCGACCTCCGGCTCCGAGCCCTGTTCGCTGGTCTCCGCGCGGGCGAATAGCGGTAACTCCCGCACCCGGCCGAGCCGGCGCACCTGCCACAGCGCCGCGCGCCGGTCCAGCCCCATGGAGCGGAATGCATCGGCCTCGGCCAGCCGCTCCAGCGCCGCGACCTGCACACCGCTACGCCGGCGCAGCTCCGCGATGTCGAGATAGCCGTTGCCCCTGCCTTGAGCGATCGCGCGCGCCGGCGTCTCGCCCAGCCCCTCGACATTGCGCATCCCCAGCCGCAGCGCGAAGCGGCCTGGCCCGCCCGGCTCCATTTTTTGGTCTGGTCGCATTTTCGTCGCGTTCGCGCCGGCCTGTGGCTTCGCGACACGAAGTGGTGCCCACTTCGCTGGAAAATGCTCCAGCGTATTGTCCCAGTCGCTCGCGTTCACATCCACCGGGCGCACTTCCACGCCGTGAGCGC
>JBKGZY010000201.1:0-4850 GCA_046543175.1 Dichotomicrobium sp. | reverse complement strand
GATCGCCACTCGATCGCCCGCAGTGAGCTTGCGCCCCGGCCTGGCGAAGGCGCGCCAGCGGATCGCGTCCTCGCGCTTGTGCAGCGTGACGCCAATTTCCGGTTCGGCGTCGCCCCGCCCGATGCGCCGCGCTCTAAGCTGTGCCGGGATCACTTTCGTGTCGTTGAAGACGAGCGTATCGCCGGGGGCGAGGCACTCAGGCAGGTCGTGGACGGTCCTGTCGCCCAACTCCGGCTCCGCGCCCGGGCGCACCACGAGCATCCGCGCGCTGTCCCGGGGACTGGCGGGACGCAGCGCGATGCGATCTTCCGGCAACGCGTAGTCGAAGTCGTCGAGCCGCAGGCCGCCGTGCGCACCGGATGTCTGCTCCGGGCCGTTCACGGCGCGCCCGCTGCGCTGGCCTCAGGACGCGTCCGAGGCAAGCTCCATCTTGACGATCTTGTCAGGGTTATCCACCGCGCCCGAGCGGCCGTCGCCCTTCTTGATGTTGTCGACATGCTCCATGCCCTCGACGACGCGGCCAAACACCGTGTATTTGCCATCAAGGTGTGGCGCCTCGTCAAACGTGATGAAGAACTGGCTGTTGGCGCTGTCCGGATCGGCGGTGCGCGCCATGCCGAGCGTGCCGCGCTTGAACGGTTCATCGGAAAACTCGGCCGGCAGGTCCGCACGGTCGGAGCCGCCCGTGCCCGTTCCGGTCGGGTCGCCGGTCTGGGCCATGAAGCCCTCGATGACGCGGTGAAAGGTCAACCCGTCATAGAAGCCTTCGCGCGTCAGCGTCTTGATGCGCTCGACATGCTGCGGCGCAACCTCCGGCAGCAGTTCGATGACCACGCGGCCATCCTTCAGGTCCAGATACAGCATATCGTCTTTCTCCTGGGCGTTGGCGTATGGCCCGGTGGTCGTCACCATGAGCGTGGCGGCGAACAGCGCCGACAGGGCGGATACAAGGATTGTGCGTCGCATGAAAACATCCGGTTGGCTGGGGCGCGTCATTAGCGCTCGCCGGGGGCGAGCTTGGCGCGCAGGCGTTGAGCGGCGAGCGGCGGCACGAACTGATCGACATCGCCGCCCATCGCTGCGATCTGCCGGATGAATTTGGATGCGATATGGCGGTGCTGCGGCGACGCCGCAAAAAAGATCGTCTCGATGTCCGGGGCGAGCGCCGCGTTGGTGCCGGCCATCTGCATCTCGTAGTCGAAATCGGTCGCGTCGCGCAGGCCGCGCACCAGCACGCCGGCGCCGTGACTGCGCGCCGCTTCGACGCTGAGCCCGTCGAAGGTGACGACCTCGATCTGGGTTTCGCTGCGCGCGGCGATCACCCGTGTTTCGGCTTCCAGCATTTCGATGCGCTCGCGCCACGCGAACAACGGCGCCTTGCCGTGATGGACGCCCACGCCGACAACAAGGCGTCCGAGCAGGCGGGCGGCGCGCTCGATGACGTCAAGATGGCCGTAGCTGACGGGATCGAAGCTGCCGGAATAAAAACCGGATCGGGTCATGCGGCTGCCCTAACGCGCTTTGCGATCAGACTGAATCCGTTCAACTTCCGTCATTGCGAGCGCAGCGAAGCAATCCAGCGTCAGGTGCCGCACTGCTGGATTGCTTCGGCCCTTGCGGGCCTCGCAATGACGCGGTGCTGATCAATCGGGTCATGTCGCGTTCCTAAACAACAGCCGCCGGCTTGGCAAGCGATCAGGCGCGGCGCGTCATGGCCAGCCAGATCGCGCCGCAGATCAGGACGCCACCGCTGAAACCATCGAGAACGCGGCCTCGCGCCATGAACCAGTTCCGCGCGGAGTCCGCGGCGAGCGCCATCAGGGCGTCCATCAGCATGATCACGGCGACGAAAGTGATCGCGAGAATGGCAAGTTGCGGCCCGACAGCCGCGGCCGGATCGAGGAATTGCGGAAAGAACGCCCCGAGAAACAGCAGGACTTTCGGATTCGACAAAGCCACGGCGAGCCCCTGCCAGAACCAGCGTTCGCGACTTGCATCCGCCGCTGCGGACACCCCCAAGCCGGGCTGTTGCCAGGCCGAACGAAGCCGTGTCAAGCCGAGCCAGACCAGATAGGCGGCCCCGATCCAGCGGATGACATCAAACCACTGCGCCACGAAGGTCATGACCGAGGTCAGGCCGAGCGTGGCCGCCGCCACCAGAATTGTCAGGCCCAGACCGTTGCCCAGAACCGTGTGCAGGCCCGCGCGCTTGCCGTGTCGCGTGCTGTTGGCGATGAGGAGCGCCATCGCCGGGCCGGGCGTAATGGCCAGCACGACGCAGGCGAGGACGAATGCGCCCAAAAGATACTCGGACATGCGGCTACTCCGAAATCGTCCCGGACAGGATCAGTCGCTGCCGTCCTCACCGTTTTCGCCGTTGGCGTCTTCGGGGATATGGACGACCGAAACAACACGCTCGCCCGCGCCGGTGGAAAAGATCTTCACGCCCTGCGTCGCGCGGCCGACAACCGAGACGCCGTCGACCGGGCAGCGGATCAGCTTGCCGCGGTCCGTCACCAGCATGATGTGATCGCTGTCCTCCACGGGGAACGCGCCGGCCAGGCGGCCGTTGCGTTCGTTCACCACCATGCCGATGATGCCTTTGCCGCCGCGGCCCGAGGTCCGGTACTCGTAGGCGCTGGTGCGCTTGCCGTAGCCGTTTTCCGAGACCGTCAGGATGAACTGCTCGCGCGCGCTCAGCTCAGCGTAGCGTTCGGGCGACAGCTCGCCGGGTTCGACCCCTTCCTCGTCGCCGGCCTCGGCTTCGCTCGCCACGGTCTCCTCCTCGGCGGTGGCCTCCTGGCCGCTTGCGGCGCGGCGCATCGCGTTTGCCTGACGGATATAGGCCGCACGCTCGTCCGGCGGCGCATCGACATGGCGCAGCATCGCCATCGAGATCACCTCGTCGTCGGCGTCCAGACGGATGCCGAGCACGCCGCGCGAATCCCGCCCCTTGAATTCGCGCACCGCCGTGATGGGAAAGCGGATCGCGCGGCCCTTGGCGGTCGTCAGCAGAACGTCGTCGCCTTCGGCACAAGTGTCCACGCCGATGATGCGCTGCCCCTCGTCGAGCTTCATGGCGATCTTGCCGGACTGGCGTACCTCGACGAACTCGGACAGCTTGTTGCGGCGGACATTGCCATCGGCGGTGGCGAACATGACGTGAAGCTGGTCCCAGCTCGCCTCGTCCTCGGGCAGCGGCAGGATCGAGGTGATCCATTCGTCCTTCGCCAGCGGCAGCAGGTTGATGAGCGCCTTGCCGAGCGATTGCGGCTGGGCGGCGGGGAGCCGCCAGACCTTCATCTTGTAGACCATGCCGCGCGAGGAGAAGAACAGCACCGGCGTGTGGGTGTTGGCGACGAACAGCCGGGTGACGAAATCCTCGTCCCGCGTGGACATGCCCGAGCGGCCCTTGCCGCCGCGGCGCTGCGCGCGGTAGGTCGCCAGCGGCACGCGCTTGACGTAGCCGCGGTGGCTGACCGTCACGACGACATCGTCGCGCTGGATGAGATCCTCGTCGTCGACCTCGCCGGCATAGTCGATGATCTCGGTGCGCCGCGGGGTGCCGAAGGCGTTGGCGACCTCGGTGAGTTCCGACTTGACGATCTCGATGATCCGCGCGCGCGAGCGCAGGATGTCGAGATAATCCCTGATCTTGTCGCCAAGCCCGTTCAGTTCGTCGCCGATCTCGTCGCGCCCGAGCGCGGTGAGGCGCTGGAGCCGCAGATCAAGGATCGCCTTGGCCTGTTCGGCCGAGAGCATGTAGGTGCCGTCATCCGCCACGACGTGACGCGCATCCTGGATGAGCGCGACCAGCGGGGCCACGTCCTGCGCCGGCCAGCGCCGGGACATCAGCTCGCTGCGCGCGGTTGCCGGGTCCGGCGCGCGGCGGATCAGGGCGATCACCTCGTCGATGTTCGCCACCGCGATGGCCAGCCCCACCAGCACATGCGCGCGTTCCCGCGCCTTGGCGAGCAGGTATTTCGTGCGCCGGCTGACCACCTCCTCACGGAACGCGGTGAAGCTGCGGATCAGGTCTTTCAGGTTGAGCTGTTCCGGGCGCCCGCCGTTGAGCGCGACGAGGTTCGCGCCGAAGGAGGTCTGAAGCGGCGTGTAGCGGTAAAGCTGGTTGCAGACGACATCGGCATTGGCATCGCGGCGCAACTCGATGACGACGCGGTAGCCGTCGCGGTCGGATTCGTCGCGCACATCGGAAATGCCCTCGATGCGCTTGTCACGCACAAGCTCGGCGATCTTCTCGATCATCGAGGCCTTGTTCACCTGATAAGGCACCTCGTTGATGATCAGCGCTTCGCGGTCCTTGCTGACCGTTTCGGTCTTGACCGTGCCGCGCATGATGATCGAGCCGCGCCCCTTGTGATACGCGGCGCGCGCGCCGGCGCGCCCGAGGATCAGTCCGCCGGTCGGAAAATCGGGGCCGGGAATGATCTCGTTCAGCTCGTCGATGGAAATCGCCGGATCGTCGAGATAGGCGATGCAGGCGTTCGTGACCTCGATCAGGTTGTGCGGCGGGATGTTGGTCGCCAGCCCCACGGCGATGCCGCCCGCGCCGTTCACCAGCAGATTCGGAAAGCGCGCTGGGAGGACGGTCGGTTCACGCTCGGAATTGTCGTAGTTGTCCTGGTAATCGACGGTGTCCTTGTCGATGTCGTCCAGGAGGGCGTGCGCGACCTTCTCCAGCCGGCACTCGGTATACCGCATCGCCGCCGGCGGGTCGCCGTCGATGGAGCCGAAATTGCCCTGTCCGTCGATCAGCGGCAGGCGCATGGAGAAATCCTGCGCCATGCGCACCAGCGCGTCGTAGATCGACTGGTCGCCATGCGGGTGAT
>JBKGZY010000200.1:0-4865 GCA_046543175.1 Dichotomicrobium sp. | reverse complement strand
GACCGCCTCAAGGTCCATCTGCGCGAACAGGGCGCGCGCCACGACCTGATCGACGCGGTGTTCGCGCTGCCCGGCCAGGACGATCTGCTGATGATCGTCGCGCGCGTCGAGGCGCTCGGGCGCTTCCTCGACACCGAGGATGGCGCCAACCTGCTCGCCGGGGTCAAGCGCGCGGTGAACATCCTGCGCATCGAGGAGAACAAGGACGGGCGCAACTATGACGGCAAGCCGCAGCCCAAGCTGTTCGCGCTGGAAGAAGAACGCGCGCTGCACGAGGCGATCAAGGCGGTGAACCGCGCGCTCGCCAAGGCGCTCAAGGCCGAGGACTTCGAGGCCGCGATGGGCGAGATCGCCAAGCTGCGCGCGCCGGTGGATGCCTTCTTCGATCACGTCACCGTCAACGCCGACGATCCGCGTCTGCGCGAGAACCGGCTCAAGCTGCTCGCGCAGATCCGCGCCGCCGCCGGCCAGATCGCCGACTTCTCGAAGATCGAAGGCTGACCGGGCCGTTTCGACGACGCGTTCACTTCGCTTCGCGAAAAAGTGACCGGGCGGAAGGCGGATTCGCGCGGGAAGCGGGAACCGTTGCCTCCGCGAAAATGCTATCCCGTTTGCACGCTTGAGCGATGATCCGCCGCCGCCGGCAGGGATTGCACACGCGCTCGTTTTCGCAATACGGGGGACACCATGACCGAAGCCGCCGCGCGCGACCGCGCGCTCGAAACCAGCCTGCTGCTCCTGCGCCTCAGCCTCGGCGCGTTCTTCCTCGTCTGGTCGCTCGACAAGATCGTCAATCCCGGCCACACGCTTCAGGTGTTCGAAAGCTTCTACATGACGCCGATCTCCGGCGAGATCGCGCTCGCGGCGGGCATCGCCCAGACGGCCGTGGTGCTCGCTTTCATCGCCGGCGCGTTCAAGACGCTGACCTACGGCGCGCTGCTGCTCATGCACGCGGTCTCGACGCTGTCCACCTGGGATCACCTGATCGCGCCCTACGCGCCGGACACGTCGATCCTGTTCTGGGCCGCGGTGCCGGTGCTGTTCGCACTCGTCGCGCTGTTCCTGCTGCGCGACCGCGACCGATTGCTGGCTGTATCGTGATCGATACGCCGACGACGCCACACTCTTCATCGGCGAAAACGCGTATCACGGAAAAGATCCGTCGATTTATTTACATGGCATTGATGCCGCATTAACCTTGCGCCCTTCTCTGTCCGGCGAACGGGTAACAGCATGGGACGAGTTCTCGCGGTGGCGAACCGCAAGGGCGGTGTCGGCAAATCGACCGTCGCAACCATGATTGCGCACGCGTTTTCCGTGTGGGGCGAGATGCGCGTGCTGTTCATCGACGTCGACGCGCAGGCGAATTCGTCCCTCATCCTGATCGGTGGTGAAAACTGGGTGCGTGCCCGACAGAACAACGCAACACTAGCCGATTACATTTTCGACTTTTTTCCAATGCGGCCTGCCGAACCTGCCTCATACATCACTGAAAACGTATCAGACCTTCGGAATGACGGCGGTGAAGCACCGTCTCTGAGCCTGATGGCCGGTTCGCTCGAGATCGAGGATCGCGAGCATGAAATCATGGTGCGGCTCGCCAGCCAGGGGACACCTTTCCATCAAGTCCAGGAAGCTGTGACGACCCGGTTCGCTGCCCTTCTCCGGACGGCCGCAGAGAGCTATGGTCTCGTCATTATCGACTGCCCGCCGGGCATTTCCTTCTCGACGCGGGCCTCGATTGCGATCGCTGATACCGTGCTTGTACCGTTTCGGCCTGATTATGTGTCCTTGTTCGCCGCCGACCGGATCGGTCGCATGATCGAGGACTGCCATCCGCCACGCCAATTGACAGAAGTTCCGATGAACCAGCGCCGTTATGTAACGCTCGCCAACATGTACCGCGATACGGCGGTGCATAACCGCCTTGTGGATGAAATGGCCGCCTTTCATCCAATCTTGCAGACGCGCATTCCGCAAAGCGCGTCGATTGCCAACGCGTTCGATTGGGAAGCCGACCGGCGTACGATCAGGCAGAAATACCGGGATGCGCTGGAACACGTTCAGGCGCTTTACGGCGAACTGCTACCCTTGGTCCATGCAGGTTCGGGTGCGAGCGAGGAGAGTCGCGCATGACGGAAACAAGAGACTCGACGCCCGCGCATCAAATCCTGGCGCGGATATTCGAGGTCGTGCTCGAAGAAGCGCGCCACAGGCCGGAGTTTGCAGAAAAGCTGCTCAAGGCCTTGCCGAGCGGCGCTATCGCTCAAATTGAGAAACCGCAGAAAACTCGGGAGTCAAAGCCGGGATTCGATCCAAATGCGTTTAGCCTCGTCGCCGTGATGCAGACGGAAGGAGAGACAGGGTTAAGACGCCGGCTGAACCCTCTACAGCGCAAACAGGACCTGCGCGCGCTGGCCGAAGCGCAGCACATCCCGGTGGACAGGACGTTGTTCTATGGCAGCAAGACGCGGCTGCAAGCACTCAAGGATGAACTGATCCAGGCCACGCGTAGACGTATCGACGATCGCATTGCCGCGGCGAGTTGACGCGACCGGCGCGCAACCGTCGCCGCCAAGCCGTTACGTCGTCGAGTCGGGCAGGTTGTCGAGGTCTTCGAGATACCATTCCTCGGCCTTGACCACCGCCGGGTTGACGCCGTTCTCGTAAATCCAGCTATCGACGACGTAGCGCTGCCCGGTCTCGTTCTCCTTGAGGACCGCGCCCCAGTGCGGCCAATACTGCACGCCCTGCAATACGCTCCCCTTCGAGAAGGGACGGCCGACACGGTGGTGCTTGAGCAAATCGTTGTGCTGCATCACGAGCAGGTAGCTGGTCGTGTTGGTCGCCTCGTCCACGCAGTCCTGCTGCGTCGGATCGCCCGAGGCGGAAAAATCCATCCCCGGCCGGTCGGCGCTCGTGCCGACCTCCTTGCCGACGCGCTTTTCGATCCAGGCGATGGCGTAGGCGACGCCACGGCGTTCCTGGTGCGGCGTATCCGCCTTCTTGGTGGAGCGGATGATCTTGCGGATCTTGGCGATATCCGCGCTGGTGAAGCGGAACTTGGTCTGCTTCTGGCAGCCATAGGCATGACACACCCTGACGGTATTGCCCCGCGGCGGTATCGTGTTGAACTCGTTGTAATGCAGCGACGGCGAGCCCGTGCGCTCGTAGGTACAGCCGGAAAGGATCAAGGCCGCTGCGGCGGCGAGTAACAGCTTGCGCATGGTGGACCGTAAGGTGAAACGTGCAGAAAATGCCGGATTTTCAGTGATTGGTTCGACTTATAACACCCCGCATGCAAACCGGGAATTGACAGGGGCGCGACCGCGCGCCGATTTGCCCATGTTGTCGCTGCGTGGCCACAGTGCGACGCCTTGTCTCCGGCGCCCGCCGTCACTACGATCCGGAACATGACAACGGAAAAGACAGCGCCCATTCACATTGTCGGCGGCGGCCTTGCGGGCTCGGAAGCCGCCTGGCAAGCCGCGCAGGCCGGCGTGCCGGTGATCCTGCACGAAATGCGCCCGGCGCGCGCGACCGACGCGCACAAGACCGACGGGCTGGCCGAACTGGTCTGCTCCAACTCTTTCCGCTCCGACGATGCGGAAACCAACGCGGTCGGGCTTCTGCACGCGGAGATGCGCCGCGCCGGATCGCTCATCATGGCGGCGGGCGACCGGCACCAGCTTCCCGCGGGCGGCGCGCTGGCGGTTGACCGCGACGGCTTCTCCGCCGATGTCACCCGGCACATCCACGAGCATCCGCTGATTACGGTCGAGCGCGGCGAGATCGCCGGCCTGCCGCCGGAGGACTGGGACAGCGTCATCATCGCCACCGGCCCGCTGACCTCGCCCGATCTCAGCGCGGCGATCCAGGGCCTCACCGGCGAGAGCGAACTGGCCTTCTTCGACGCCATCGCCCCGATCGTGTTCCGCGACAGCATCGACTTCGACATCTGCTGGTTCCAGTCGCGCTACGACAAGCCCGGCCCGAGCGGCACCGGCGCGGACTACATCAACTGTCCGATGGACAAGGCGCAATACGACGCCTTCATCGACGCCCTGCTCGCCGCGGAGACGGTCGGCTTCAAGGACTGGGAGAAGGACACGCCCTATTTCGACGGCTGCCTGCCCATCGAGGAGATGGCCGCGCGCGGGCGTGAGACGCTGCGCCACGGGCCGATGAAGCCGACGGGGCTGACCAACCCGCGCGCGCCGGACGTGAAGCCTTACGCGGTCGTGCAGCTTCGCCAGGACAACGCGCTCGGCACGCTGTGGAACATGGTCGGCTTCCAGACCAAGATGCGCTACGGCGAGCAGGCGGGCGTGCTGCGCATGATCCCGGGGCTGGAGAATGCGCGGTTTGCCCGGCTCGGCGGCCTGCATCGCAACACGTTCCTGAACAGCCCGAAGCTGCTGGACGAGACCCTGCGGCTGCGCGCCTGCCCGCGCCTGCGCTTCGCCGGGCAGATCACCGGCGTGGAAGGCTATGTCGAGTCCGCCGCCATCGGGCTTCTGACCGGCCGCTTCGCCGCTGCCGAGCGGTTGGGCCTCTCGCCCGCACCGCCGCCGGCCGTCACGGCAATGGGCGCGCTGCTTTCGCACATCACGGGCGGGCACCTCGCCGCGCCGGACGACGGCGCTGGCGCGCGCAGCTTCCAGCCGATGAACATCAATTTCGGCCTGTTCCCGCCCGTGGAAACGCCGCGCACCGACGAGAATGGCAAGCGCATCCGAGGCAAGGCCAAGTCAATCGCGCGCAAGAAGGCGATGTCGGTGCGCGCGCTGAACGCCATCGACGCGTGGCTCGCGCCGGCGCGCGCCGCCGCCGAGTAGCCGCCCGACAGCATTTGCCCCCCGCCG
>JBKGZY010000199.1:0-4873 GCA_046543175.1 Dichotomicrobium sp. | reverse complement strand
GCGCCCTCGAAGATGCTGAGGATGCGCGCATCGCATAGCACGCGGCTGATCGGATATTCCAATGCGAAGCCGTTGCCGCCGTGGATCTGCACGCCACTGTCCGCCGCCGCCCAGGCCGTGCGGGCCGCGAGCAGCTTCGCCATGCCCGCCTCGACGTCGCAGCGCCGGCCCTGATCCTTCTCGCGCGCCGCGCTGTAGGTCAGCACACGGCAGGCATGCGTCTCCACCGCCATCATCGCGAGCTTGTTGGCGACACGCGGGAAGGCAATCAGCGGCTTGCCGAACTGTTCGCGCTCGCGTGCATAGCGGAAGGCGAGATCGAGCGCATTCTGCGCCACGCCGACCGCCCGCGCCGCCGTCTGAATGCGCGCGGACTCGAATGTCGCCATGAGCTGCTTGAAGCCCTGCCCTTCGACGCCGCCAAGCAAATTCTCCGCCGGCACAGCGAAACCGTCGAAGGCGATCTCGTACTCCTTCATGCCGCGATAGCCGAGCACCTCGATCTCGCCGCCGGTCATGCCTTCGGCCGGGAACGGGTCGTCATCGGTGCCGCGCGGCTTCTCGGCGAGGAACATCGACAGGCCGCGATAACCCGGCTCACTTCCATCTGTGCGGGCAAGAATCGTCATCAGATCGGCGCGCACGGGATGGGTAATCCAGGTCTTCTGGCCGGTGATGCGGTAGACATCGCCGTCCCGGACGGCACGCGTCCTGAGCGAGGCGAGATCGGAGCCGGTATTCGGCTCGGTGAACACGGCGGCCGGCAGGACGTCGCCCGAGGCGATGCCGGGCAGCCAGCGCTGCTTCTGCGCCTCGGTGCCGCCCGACAGGATCAGCTCCGCCGCGATCTCCGAGCGCGTGCCCAGCGAGCCGACGCCGATATAGCCGCGCGACAACTCCTCCGAGACGACGCACATCGCCTCCTTGCCAAGCCCGAGGCCGCCGAAACCTTCCGGGATCGTCAGGCCGAAGACGCCGAGTTCGCTCATCTGCGCGATGACATCCATCGGGATGTAGGCATTGGCCAGATGCCACTCATGCGCGTGCGGCGTGACTTCGGCCTCGGCGAAGCGGCGCATCTCGTCGCGCATCGCCTCCAGCGTATCGTCGAGGCCGCTGTCGCCGAAGGTCGCCGCGCCGTCGCGCTCGATCAGCAGGGCGGTCAGCCGCTCACGCGCGGCGGGCGTGTCGCCCTGTGTCATGAGCCGGCGCGCATGCGGATTGAGACAGGCATCGACATCGGAAGCGCGCAGGCCGAGATCGATCGTCGGGCGGAAGATCTCGTTCTGGCTCATGGCGATGCCCGAGACCATCTGCTCCAGAAATTCCGCGAACGCGATCTGGCTGAGAAGCGCTTCCAGTTCGCCGAAGCGCCCCTCGTCTGCGGTTTTCGCCGCATGCCGGGCGAGCTCGGCCAAGGTCCGCTCATAGGTGACCAGCCAGGCAAAGCCGTGGGCGGCGTGCTGGGCGCGCTCCAATCGCTCCGGGTCGGGTTTGCCGTCACGCGCAACCCGCTCCCAGATGATTTCGCGCACGACCTCGACCAGGCTCCTGGCGGCATTTGCCGCAGGGCTCAACAGGTCGGGAAGGTCCTCAAGCACCGCCGCGCCGGCTTCCTCGGGGAACTGAACAGCCCCAGACATGGGCGACTCCTACACTTGCGCGCAAAGCTGAGCGGTCACGCAGCATCCGGACACGGGTCGCGCCGTCGCGCTACGCTCCCCGGCAGCCGGTCAGGATTTACGGCCCAGCAGGGCGCGGAAAAAGCGCGATACGGCCCCTTCGCTGCGCTGCCCGGTCCGGGCATGCTCGTCGTCCGCGGGCGTCATCTCCTCGCCCTCACGCGCTTGCGCCGGCTCATCGTCGTGGCTACTGCCCTGAGCGGCCTCCACGCGAACGCCCGAGAGATCGGACACAGGCGGCGTCACCGGCTCGGCCGCAACGCTGGCTTCCGAAGATCCAGCGTCTGCTTGCGGCCGCTCCGGCTCGGCCGACGTGAAGTGCTGTTCCGCCGACTGCGCTGCCCGGCTCGCCGCATCGTCGACAGCACGGGCGCCCGCCGCAGCGTGCTCTTCGACCGACTGCGCCCAGCGCTCCGCCGTTTCGCTCGACTTTTCGGTGACGGGCTGCGCGGCGTTCTCGACGCTGTCGCCGGTTTCACGAATCTGCTCCTCCGCCGCTCCGGCGGTTTCGGAGGCCTGGTCTTCGAGCGACTGCGCCCAACTCTGCGCCGTGTCGCCGGTTTTCTCGGAAACGGTCTGCGCGAATTCCGTGGCGCTTTCGCCAGCCTCCCCTGCCTTCTCGGCGGTCCAACTGGCCGTTTCGGATGCCTGATCCGCAGCTGACTGGCCAAAGTCCTCGGCACTTTCACCCGTCTCCCGCGCGGTGTCCGCAGACCAGCTTGCCGTCTCGGATGCCTGCCGTTCGACCGATTGCGCAACGCTCTCCGCGCTTTCGCCAGTGTCACGCATTGTCTCGTCCGCAGCGGCAGCGCTGTTCGAGGCGCGCTCCTCGACCGATTGCGCCCAGCTCTGCGCCGTCTCGCTGTCCGTCTCGGCTGCCGAGGGGGCGAAGTTCTGAACGCTTTCTGCGCCATCCTGCGCAGTTTCCACCGCCCAACTCGCCGTCTCGGATATCTGCTGTTCAACCGATTGCGCGACATTCTCCGCCGTGTCGCCGGCGTGGTGCGTCGCCTCGTTCGCTGCGGCGGGCGTTTCCGAAGCCTGATCTTCGAGCGACTGCGCCTCGCCCTGCGCTGTCCCGGCCAGCTGCTCGGCAACCGACCGGGCAAATTCACTGACATTCTCACCGGCCTGCTGCGCTGTTTCCGCTGCGCCGGTCCACGCTTCGGAAGTCTGCTCCGTTACCGTCTGCCCGAATTGCGCAGCGCTCTGGCCAATCTCTTCAGCCGCCTCTCCCGCGTCCGAGGCGCGCTCTTCCAGCGATTGCGCCCATTCCTGCGCCGTTTCGCCGCCCTTCTGAGCGACGGACTGGGCAAAGGCCTGTCCGCTTTCGCCCGCCTCCCGGGCGCTCTCGGCGGCCCGGCCGGCCGCTTCGGAGGTGCTTTGTTCCAGCGTGTGCGCCCAGCTTTGCTCGGTTTCGCCTGTTTGTTCCGCGACGGACTGCGCGAAGTCTGCCGCGCTCTCGCCGGCTTCGCGCGTCGTCTCGGCTGCCTGACGCGCCGCCTCGGGCGCGCGCTGTTCAACCGACTGCGCCCATTCCTGCGCCGTCTCGCCCGCCTTCGCGGCCACGGACCGGGCGAATGCCTGGATGCTCTCGCCGCCGGCGCGCGCCGTCTCCACGGCGCTGGCCGCGACTTCCGAGGCGCGACCCTCCATAGACTGCGCCCAGCTCTGTGCGGTCTCGCCGCCCTTCTCGGCAACCGACTGCGCGAACGCCTGGACGCTCATGCCCGCTTCACGCGCCGCCTCGCCCGCCGTCAGCGCCGCCGCGCTGGCGCGCATATAAAAGGTATTGGCGGTATCGCCGGAATCCTCGGCCTGCACCTCCGCCGCGGGCGCGGCTTGTGCCGCGCTCTCCGCCGGCGCGCCAGCCTCGGCCGGAACATCCACGGAGCGCGGCGGAACCTGGAGGCCGTGGCGCGCGCGAATGCCGTCCATCTCGAAGACGACGGCGCGCAGAAACTCCTCGCTCGCCTCGTTCGATTCCCTGGCCTGTCTCAATTCCTCGGCAAGCTCCTCCAGGCGGCTGACCGTGCTGAAATAGGCATTGCCCGACAGATTGCGCTCGGCCTGCGCCCGGACGGCGCGCAGTTCGTCCAGCACCACGTCCACATCGCTTGGAAATACATTCATGTCGAAGGCCCCATAACGTTCGGATGTCACGTTGATTCTGTCCACGGTTTCTCAGCCGCGATCATAGTCAAACATCCCGGCGTGTCGACAGCCTATCCGCCATCCGCACGTATGCGGGCCTGCCGATCAGCCGAACCGCGCGCGCGACACTTCGATGGCGTCGTCAAAGGTGCGCAAGCCGCCATGCGGCGCATTGACCAACACCGCCATGTTACCCGGACGATGCTCGTTACGCCACATGCGCATATGCGCCTTGGGAATGTCGAGCCACGGAAGGACTTCCGACATGCACGGGTCGATGCGCCGTTCGACCACCAGCTTGTTGGCCTGTGCCGCCTGCATGAGATTGGCGAAATGCGAGCCCTGCACGCGCTTCTGGTGCATCCAGAGATAGCGCGCGTCCAGCGTCAGCTTGTAGCCCGTCGTGCCGGCGCAGATCACGACCATGCCGCCGCGCTTGACCACGAAGGTGGAAACGGGGAACGTCGCCTCGCCGGGATGCTCGAAGACGAAATCCACGTTCACGCCCTTGCCGGTGATGTCCCAGATCGCCTTGCCGAACTTGCGGACCTCCTGGAACCACGCCTTGTAGCCCTCCGAGCCCACTTGCGGCAACTCCCCCCAGCAATCGAAGTCCTTGCGGTTCAGCACGCCTTTCGCGCCGAGGGAGAGGACGAATTCGCGCTTGTCCTCGTCGGAGATCACCCCGATGGCGTTGGCGCCGGAGGTTGCGCAGAGCTGGATCGCCATCGAGCCGAGGCCGCCGCTTGCGCCCCAGACCAGCACATTGTGGCCCGGCCGGAGCACGTGCGGGCGATGGCCGAACAGCATCCGGTAGGCGGTGGCGAGCGTCAGCGTGTAGCAGGCCGATTCCTCCCAGGTCAGATGCGGCGGGCGGACCATGAGCTGGCGGTCCTGCACGCGGGCGAACTGGGCGAAGGAGCCGTCCGGCGTCTCGTAGCCCCAGATGCGCTGGCTCGCCGACAGCATCGGGTCGCCGCCATTGCACTCCTCGTCGTCGCCGTCGTCCTGGTTGCAGTGGATGACGACCTCGTCGC
>JBKGZY010000017.1:0-22129 GCA_046543175.1 Dichotomicrobium sp. | reverse complement strand
CGCTCGTCCTGCAGGTGATACCAGCGATACAGCATCGCCTGGCCGAGCCGCCGGAAGGGCGCGAGGGGATGTCCCGGCAGCGCGGAAGTGAAGAGCGGCAGATCGAACGCGCCGTCACACTGTCCGGCGACGAGCTGTGCCATGCGCCGGCCAGCCTGCGCGGAATACATCACGCCGTTGCCGCCGTAGCCCAGCGCGTAGAACACCTCGGTGCCGTTTTCCGCGCGGGTGACGCGAGGCATCATGTCGTGGCTGACATCGACCCAGCCCCACCACGAATAGTCGATTTCAATGCCGGTCAGCGGCGGAAACTTGCGCGCAATGCCGTCTTCGAGAAGTTTCTGGTGCTTCGGGTTGGCGGCGTCCGCACCCCTGATCGCCGCACGCGTGCCGATCTGGATCCGGTTGTCGGGCAGCAGCCGGTAATAAAAGCGCAGGATGCGCGTATCGGTGAGGATCTGATGCGTGCGGAAATTGCAGGCGGCGATTTCGTGGGCGGTGAGCGGGCGCGTCACCATCGAATTCGACAGGATGGGCATGATGCGGCTGCGCAAGCGCGGATGCAGGCTCTGGGAGGTGTAGCCGCCGGTCGCGACGGCCACGGCGCGCGCCTTCACCGTCCCGCCCGGTGTGCGCAGGTGATGCACGCCGCCGCGCGTCTCCCAGCCGGTCACGGGGCTGGCCGGATGCACCGTCGCCCCGCCCGCGCGCACTGCACGCAGATATCCGTGGGCGAGCTTGAGAGGATGGATGCCGATGCCTTCGGGTTCATGCATGGCGCCCACGGCTTCCGCCTCGCGCATGTATTGCTCATGGAACTGATCGCGGCTCAGGATCTTGCACGGGTAGTCGAATTTTTCGCGAAGCAGCGCCGCCTCGGTCTCCAGCTTCCTGAGCGCGGAGGTCTTGTGCGCGACGTAGAGATGCCCGCCGGGTTGCGGATCGCAGTCAATCTCGCGGATGAGGGTCTTGAAGGTCTTCATTGCATCGAGCGTTTCCGCGTGCATCCGCTTCGCGGTGTCCAGCCCCCAGCGCCTGATCCATTGCGAATGCGGAAGCCGTCCTGACGACGCTAGCGCCTGGCCGCCGTTGCGGCTCGTGCAGCCCCAGGCCGCGCGGTTCGCCTCCAGCACAGTCGCCTTGATGCCGTGTTCGCGCGCGAGGAACAGCGTGCAGGCCAGCCCGGTGAAGCCCGAGCCGATCACCACCACATCGGCATCGATGTCCGCCGTGATCGGTCCGTCATCCGCGGGCGCAGGACCGGCTGTCGCCGTCCAGTAGGTCGGCGCATAGTCCTGCCCGTGGCCGGGCGTTTTGGCCGTCAGGGGATCGTAGAGCGGATCATAGGGCGCCCAGTGCGTTTCGTGCGGCGTGGGGGCATTGGCAGGTGAAACTTGTTTCATTTGGCGGCGAACCTGATCGGGGCCTTCAGATAGAGTGATGATTTTATTGAGGCATGGCCCCTTTCGCGAGACTAGGCAAAATCGCAGGCAGGCACAATGCGGCGCAAGTGTCGGGCTGCCATGCCCCCAGGCATGACGGGCGCCGGCGCGCGACCGGCAGCTCAGCTGTCAGTTGAATGCGTGAAAGCGGAATCGCTTGCGATATTCGCTGGGTGTCAGGCGCGTGGTCCGCTTGAACAGGCGGCGGAAGGCGGCCGCATCCTCGTAGCCGACTTCCCAGCTCACTTCGTCGATCGGCGTGTCCGTCCGCTCGAGCCGGCGCTTGCCCTCTTCGACGCGAATGCGGGCGACATAGTCGATCGGCGTGTATCCGGTCGCATCCTTGAAGCGGCGCTCGAAGGTGCGGCCCGACACGCCGGTCAGGCGCGTCATCGCCTCGACCGGACGGGCGACCGAAAAATTCGCGGCGACCCACTTCTGGGCCATCAGGATCATGCCGTCGCCATGACCGGTCGGCGGCGAAAACGGCCGAAACGGCGTCTGCCCCTCCGTGTGCCATTGCAGCAGCATGAACTTCGCGAGCGCCTGCGCGCTCGTCGGGTTGATGAACCGGGCGACGAGATACAGCACGAGGTCGTTCCAGGAGGCGCTTGCCCCGGACATGACCAGTTCGTCCCGGTCGCCGGCTGTAACCAGCACTTCGTCAAGGCAAAGTTCGACTTCAGGGAAATGGCGCTTGAATGTTGGCGCGAAAGCCCAGTGGATCGTGGCGCGCTTACCGTCCAAAAGACCGGTCTCGGCCAAGACCAGTGCGCCGGAACAGGCCGAGCACAACATGGCGCCGCGTTCATGCATACGCGCCATCCAGTCGACGAATTCCGGGTAATCGCCCGTGCGCCATTCATAGCCGTTCTGACCCATCATCGAGGCGACGATGACGATATCCGTCTCGTCCAGTTCGTCGATCGCGCGATGGACATTCAGGGACAGCCCACTCGCCGCGAGGGCGCTCGTCTTTTCCGTCGCGACGATATCGACCGCAAATGGTGGACGGTCGGGTACCTCCTCGTAGAGCCCCCTGAGCAGCGGGAACGCATTGAGCGTTTCATAAAGGCCGGTCACCGGCGTCGACAGCGCGCCGGGGATACCGGCGAGACTGACATGGATCGGGCGCGGCGGGGCAGTCATCCCGGTACTCCATGACGCAATCGGACCGTTTCCGTCGAGTTTGTCCCTTAACAAGTTTGTCCGTCAACTGGCACGCTATGGTGGACGGTGGACTAAGCGGCATGGATGGCGGTCGAAACGGCACAAGTTTCGCGACGACCGTATAGGCATTTCGGCAGGGAACCGGATGCCTTGTCCGGCGTTCGTCCGCTGAATCAACGACCGGCCCACTGGCGCTCGAGGAGCAAATGACATGGCTGAACAAGTGGCACCACAAAACGAATACGTCGATTTCTGGAATGAAATTCTCGTGCCGAAATTCATCCGGTTCAAGCACGTTCTGGTAGACGGCCTGACACATCACAGCCGGCAAGTCTTCCCGACGCTGGAGGTGCACGAAGGCGACAAGGTGGTCGATGTTGGCTGCGGCTTCGGCGACACGGCGATCGAACTGGCGAAGATCGTGGGGCCGTCCGGAAGTGTTGTCGGCCTGGACTGCTGCGAGGCGTTTCTCGATTTCGGGCGCGATGATGCCGCAGTGCAGGGGATCGGGAATGTCCGTTTCGTCGCCGCCGACGTGCAGACCTACCCGTTCGAGCCGGAGCACGATTTCTGTTTTTCCCGCTTCGGCACCCAGTTCTTCGAGAACCCGGTCGTCGCGATGCGCAACATGCGCACCAGCCTGAAGCCGGGCGGGACGATGACGATGATCGTCTGGCGCACCATTGACGACAATCCGTGGCTGGGCCTGCCGAAACAAGTGGTGAGCGAATTCCTGCCGCCGCCGGGCGAAAGCGCGCGCACCTGCGGGCCGGGTCCGTTCTCGATGGCCGATCCCGACCAGGTAACGCTCCAGCTCAAGGGGGCGGGCTACGAGGATATTTCTTTCGAGCGGATCGACGCGCCGGTTCTCGTCGGCTCCAGCCCTGAAGATGCCGTCGAATTTCAACTCGCGCTGGGGCCGGCGGGCGAAATCTACCGCGAAGCCGGGGAGATCGCCGAGCGCCGCCACGACGAGATCACTGCCGCGCTGAAGCAGGAGCTTGCGCGCTACGAAACGGAAGAGGGCATCGTGATGCAGTCCAGCTCGTGGAAAGTTACCGCGCGCAATCCGCGCTGATCGGCCGGCAACAACGCCACGGCAATCCGCATTGAGCGACCGTTCCACCGGAGTGAGGTGAAGTCAGCCAGGGAGGAAACCATGACGAAACAGTTTCTGGTCAGTGCCATGATGGCTGTTGCCATGCTTCTCGCGCCGACAAGCGCCATCAACGCACAGGAGGCTCCGGCCTTCATCAAGAACACCTTCCCCGAACAGGGGATCGGGCCGGCCTGGGAGGAATTCCAGGCTGTCATGGGGCCGGATACGGCGCTTTCGCCGAAGGTGAAGGAACTGATCGGTTTGGCCGTCGCGGCGCAGGTGCCGTGCGACTACTGCGTGTACTATCACACCAAGGCGGCCAAGGAGCACGGCGCGTCGGAAGCGGAGATCAAGGAAGCGCTGGCGTCGTCGGCGCTCGTCCGGCAGTGGAGCACCATGCTGAACGGCTCCGCCTATGATGAAGAGAACTGGCGCGAAGAAGTCGATGCCATGTTTTCCGGCCAGTGAGCCTGCTGATTCACCCTTTCGATGAGCCGCCTCCGGGCGGCTCATTTCGAAGCATAGTTCCAGCGAAACTCGTCCCGGCCCCGATTCCGGCAGGAATGGCACTATTGCGGCGCTCAGGCCTTGGAGAGGCTGTCGCATTGGGCGCGGACAAGCTCGATCCGCTCCCTGGCAATGTCGGAGATGCCTGGAATGGCCAGCACCTTGTCGGATAACTCCTGGAGCGTCGGCTGCGCATCGTTCACCGCCTTGGCGAGCGCTTGGCGCCCTTCGGCCGGGAGCTGTTGCGACAGTTCCGCAATCCGCTCAAGCTCCATCCCGGCGGACTGAAGCTCCGGCAGGGCCGACTGCGCGGAAGCCACGTCGGTCACGCCCCTGAGCGTGGCTTCGAGTTCGGAAAAGGTTTCGTCCCAAGCGGCCTTCAGATTGACGCCGCCAACCATGAAGCTGGCCGGATTGACGTCGGTCGCGACGGCTTCCGTATCCGCGATTCGGTCCGGCTGTTTTTCGGTGACCTCGTCGGTGCGGTCGCTGAAGAACCACAGGGCCACGGCGGCAACCGCCGCGACGGGCAACAACCATGTCCACACGTTCGCCGCGGGCCGCGGTGCCGGCGAAGTGCCCGAGCGATGGGAACCTGCGGTGTAGGACGATCCCATGGCCGCCGACGGATAGCCGGGGATGTCGGCGCTTCTTAGCAGGTCGGCGAATCCCGCGGGCATCGCCGCGGCGACGTACTTCGCCTGATCCTTCGTTAACCGCGCGAGGCCGGAGGCGTCGAGGCCCTGCTTTTCCTGCTCCCGTCCGAGCAGGCCGAGCACGACCGGGGCGAGCATGCCAAGCAGCGAGGAACTTGTTCCCTGGCCGAGGCCCGAGAACTTGCTGATCGCCGTTGCGAGCGAAGGCACGGCGGCGGCGCCGACCAGTGATTTGAGTGTACCCAGGCCGTTCTGGACCAGATCGAACTGATCGGAGCCTTCGATCATCGACGGCATGTTGTCGAGGACACTTCGATCCTGCCTTGTCACGGCCGAGTAGAGCTTGGACGCACCGCCGGGTTTATCCGCCACGCCGGCAAGGCTCCCGAACAGTGCGGGGACCTCCGCCGACACGGCATCGTTGATCTGGTTACTGCCGACGCCGAGCGCGGAGGCCATTTTGGCGATGACGTCTGGCGTCAGATAGCGCATGGCCATCGAGACGAGATTGGTACTCATGACGCGACTCCTGTGGCGCAAGCCTATTGCAACCGGACCCACCTTGGCACTGGCGGGATCTGCTTGGCTCTCTCGACGCCAGCCGAGGTGCAGCTTCGGATTCAGCTTCGCTGTGCTTACCGCATTCCCCCGCGTGAAGAGCCGCGCATCGGTCGGTTTCCAATCATCTGAGGGGCCGGCCTTTGGAAGGCATAGGGGGCCATTTTGCCTTCGCCCGGCCTGTCCCGTCCGTCACTTTCGCGCGGGACGTGCGGCCAAGGAGGCACACTACGCGTGGAGCAGGCGTTTGTGATGCGCGATGCCGCGCCATGGTAAGCTGGTGATGGCGTCATGCGCCGTTTCGCGCCAGCCGCGACCGAGGCGTTTATGCAAAGAGGTCAGGCGTTTACAATGCCGGCAGCATTGTGGCGCCCCCAGAGCCGTTCTGAATCGTCAATTGGAGTACGCTACGGCCGGCTCTCATCGCAGGCAGGCCTAGGCAAAAGGCGAGGGTTTGGCCGATCGGGAAGTGGTGCGGTCGAGAGGAATCGAACCTCCACGGGCAAAGCCCACAGCGCCCTCAACGCTGCGCGTCTACCAGTTCCGCCACGACCGCCTACCGGCCCACAATGAGACCGGGCGCAACGTCATATGCGCCCCTAGCAGGTAGCAAAGCCGCGGGGCTGGTGCAAGTGCGTCCGCTGCGTATTATATCGCAGGACAGCGCGGGAGCCGCCGAAGCACCCGCGTTCGCAGCTCAACCAGGATACCGCCGTGCCCGACAGCGCCGCATCGGCCAACATGCCCGCCGAGACCCTGCCTGACACCGAAGTGGAGTGGGCGGTGAGCCGCACGCCGGTCGATTATGAGCGGGCAATGGCGGCTATGGATGCCCGTGTCCGCGCGATCCGGGAGGGCCGCGCCACCGAGCTGGTCTGGCTGCTGGAGCACCCCCCTCTATACACCGCTGGTACCAGCGCGCGGCGCGACGATCTGCTCGTGCCGGACCGTTTTCCGGTCTACGAGACAGGCCGCGGCGGGCAGTACACCTATCACGGGCCGGGCCAGCGGGTCGCCTACGTCATGCTCGACCTGTCGCGCCGCCGTCAGGATGTACGCTGGTTCGTGACCAGCCTGGAGGCGTGGCTGATCGCCACCCTTGCGGCGTTCGGCGTGCGTGGAGAACGGCGCGACGGTCTGGCGGGCGTCTGGGTGGCGCGGTTGAATGGCGGCGCGCCGGCTCATGCGAAGATCGCCGCGCTTGGCGTGCGGCTGCGCCGCTGGGTGTCGTTCCACGGGATCAGCCTGAATGTCGCGCCCGATCTGAGCCATTTTTCCGGGATCGTGCCCTGCGGCGTGAGCGATGCCGGTGTAACGAGCCTGTCTGAGCTTGGGGCCGCGGCGCACATGCGTGAGGTGGATACGGCGTTGCGCGCGGCATTCGAGCGCCAGTTCGCCTGCCGCACGGTCAAGGCGCCCGCGCCGCTCGGCGATGTCACTCAAGGGCTTCCTTCACCGCAGACGCCAGGTCTTTGAGCGAGAACGGCTTGGGCAGGAAGATGAAGCTCTCGTCTTCTGCCAGTTCGCGGCGCAACGCCTCTTCGGCATAACCCGAGATGAAGATCACCTTCATATCCGGCAGGGTCTTGCGCAACTGCTGCAAGAGCTTCGGCCCGTCCATTTCTGGCATCATGACGTCGCTGATGACGAGGTCGATCTCGTCGCGGTGCGAGGCGAGCACGTCCAATGCTTCGACGCCGGTGGTGGCTTTCAGCACGTTGTAACCGCGCGATTCCAGCGCCCGCGAGGCGAAGCGGCGCACCGCCTCTTCGTCCTCGACCAGCAGCACCGTGCCGCGGCCGGTCAAATCCTTGCGCTGCTTGGCTGAATCTTCGCCGTCGCCCGCGGCATTCTCCGCCTGCTCCTCTTCGACGTGCCTGGGCAGGTAGATGCTGAAGGTTGTCCCTGCGCCGACGCGGCTGTCGACGAAAATAAAGCCCCCGGTCTGCTTGACGATGCCGTGGACGACTGACAAGCCGAAGCCCGTGCCTTCGCCGATCTCTTTGGTGGAGAAAAACGGCTCGAAGATCTTTTCCTGGACTTCCAGGGGCATGCCACAGCCGGTGTCGCTCACCTCCAGGAGCACGTATTCGCCGACCGGCAGGCCGGGACGGCCCAGCTTGGCGGCGTCGCGCTCGGTGACATTGGCGGTACGCACGGTCAGCTCGCCGCCATCCGGCGACATGGCGTCACGCGCATTCACCGACAGGTTCATCAGGACTTGTTCGAGCTGGTTGGCGTCTGCCTTGACCAGCCAGAGGTCGCGGGCGTGAACGATGTTCGCGGTGACCTTCTCGCCGATCAGCCGGTTAAGCAGCAGGCCGAAATCCTCGATCACGTCGGTAAGCGACAGCACCTTCGGGCGCAGCGTCTGGCGGCGCGAATAGGCCAGCAGATGGCGGACCAGCGCGGCCGCGCGGTTGGCGTTGTTGCGCACTTCCATGATGTCCTTGAACGCCGGATCGCCGGGGCGATGGCTGGACAGCAGCAGGTCGGTATAACCCAGGATGCCGGTCAGCAGGTTGTTGAAGTCGTGCGCGATGCCGCCGGCAAGCTGTCCGACTTCCTGCATCTTCTGCTTCTGGGCGATCTGTTCTTCGAGTGTGCGCTGCTCGGTGGTGTCGATCGCGTAGATCATGGCGGCGTCCGCGCCGCGGCGTCGGCGCTTACCGGGCGTGGGAACAACGTATAGCCGGCCGGCGCGCTGATCGTCGCGTGCGAATGCAATGTCCAGCGGCGTATCCGACGGCTTGCGCGCCGCAGCGTCGGCGATCATCCGGCCGAGCGGTTCGCGCGCCGTTTCGTCGACAAGATCGAGAACGTTGAGCCGCCCGTTGCCGCGCTGTGCGGGAATTGCAAATGTCTGCGAAAAGGCGTGGTTGCGGCTCGCGATCTTGCCCTTGGCGTTGACCGTGGCGATCGCGATCGGTGCGGCGTGGAAAAGTTCCTCGGCATCCATCGAATCCGCCGGCCGGTCCGCGGCGGGCAGACCGGCGGCGGTTCCGCTCAGCGCCGTGATCTGGAGCGTGGCGCGCTGGCCCTTTTTCTTCGCCGTCGCCCGATAGCTTGCCCATATCGGCGAGATTGTTCCGTCATCGCCGACGAGTTCGAGCATCGCGGTACGGTTTGGCGCGCCGGTGCGTGGCCCTGCGAGGCGCGCCATCAGCAGGCTGACGCTCGTTTCGGAGAAGACCTGCGAGACATGGAGGTTGTCGGCCTCGCCGTGCAGTCCTTCCGGCAGCCATTCGCGCATGGTGGCATTCATGTCGACGATTTTGCCCGAGGCGTCGACGGTCATGCGTCCGGCAGGGTCGGTGTCGAGTCGTTCCCGCAGCCTTTCCAGGCGGGCGTCGCGCTCGTCAAGCTGTCTTTGCTCGGCGGTCACGTCGCGGAACTGCCAGAGCATGAAACGCGCATGCGCCGAACCCGGCGCTTGCAGCGGCTCGATGCGCGCCTCTAGCCAGCGTGCGCGCGGCGCGCCGTCTCTGCTCGTGTCCACCCAGCGCACGGTTTCGCAGTGCGAGCCGCGCGAGGCGGCCGCCTGCGCGAAGCGAAAGGCGGCGGCGCCCTCGTCGCCATTCGCCGCGAAGATCTCGTGGGGATCGCGCGGCTCCCGGTCCGTGCGGCCGAACAGCCGGTCATAAGCGGGGTTGGAATCGACAAGTTCGCCCCGTGGCGTTGTGACGGCCGCCCCGACGCGCGTCGTGCGCGCCAGCCCGTCGCCGAGCAGGCCGGGCTGTGCGCCGCGCGCCGCAAACACCTGAAGCGTGCCCGCGCCCAGCAGGCCCGCCAGAAAAGCGGCGGCGGGCACCAGCCAGGGTTCGACCGTCTGGGTCGGGGCTGCCTGCAGCACGGCGATCAGCACCGCCGCGACAACCCCCGCCACGCCGAGGCCCGCAAGCGCCAATACGCTCGCGCGGCCCATCCATGTGCCGTTGCGCCGGCTATTCGCGCTGCGCGCGGCCGTCAGCACTGCCTGGGCATCGCTCATGATAGCTCATCCCCTGGGATGTCACCCGCTGGTTGCCGTTCGATTACCCGTCACCCGGCGTTCCGGCTCCACGCCACCCGGACACCGGCCGCTTCAGCCACTGCTTGAAGCGAATCTCGACAGGTTGCAACCTGAACGTTTAGAAAGGCTACAGTAAGACACCCGGCAAAAATTGCCGAGTTCGGGGTTAAAAATACGTTAACCACGCGGTATACCGGGGCTGGTTAGGGCGCTTTTCCGGCTGAAAGATCACTTCTGCCGCTCCCGGAACAGATGTTGCGCCGCCCGGGGGCACACACCCATTGCAAAAAAACGGAGCCGCGTTGTGGAAATTGATCCGAGCTTGCTCAATCTCGCATGGTATCTGGTCGCCGGGGCCGGCGTTCTCGTGTTTCTTGTCATTGCCTTGTGGATTTTTCGCGGGTTCATGCAGTATGGCGGCATCACGCTGCTGAAGGGCCGCAACAGGCGCCTGGGCGTGGTCGACCAGGTTCCGGTGGACGGCCGGCGGCGCCTGCTTCTGATCCGTCGGGATGGTGTGGAACATCTTGTCATGACGGGCGGGCCGATCGACATCGTTATCGAAACGGGGATCGGTGAGGATCACCGCTTCCCGGTCAAGGATTTCGAGCAGGCGCCCTCCACGCCGCTTGATGATGGCCGCATCCGCATAGCCGAGGCGCAAACCGAGCCTTCATGACGGAGCGGGTATATATTACGCGACAACCGGCGGCCGTGCGATAACAGCGTCGCACGGGCAAGCCGACACCAACGAGTACGTCCATGCGCCTGCGCCTGATTTCGACTCTCGCCGCCGTGCTGTGCAGCCTTGCCGCGTTTTCGGCCGACGCGCCCGCTCAGACCCAGCCGCCCGCGGCGGTAGAGACGGAGAATGGTGCCAACGGACAGGCGCAACAGGCCGACGAGGGGCAAACCCAGCAGCCGGCCGCTCAGCAGCCTGCGGCTGAGGAGCCGCCCGCCGTCGCTCCGGCCGACCAGTTCCCGCGCCCGCACGACGCCGACGAACTGCCGAACCGCATCGCCACCATCATCGAGCGGCTCGACGAGGTTGAAGAGACGTTGACGCGAGACAACCTGTCGGCGAGCCAGCTCGATTCGCTGCGTCAGGACATCGATACCTCGCTCAGCGAACTCACGTCGCTGGTCAAGGAGCTTCAGCCGAAATTTCAGGCGCTCACGGGTCAGCTCGAAAAGCTCGGCGATCCGCCGGCGGAAGGCCAGCCGGCGGAACCCGCAGCCATCGCGGCCGAGCGTGCATCGCTACAGGAGCAGGTCAACCGACTGGACTCGACCATCAAGGCGGCCGAGGCCTCGCAGGTTCGCGCCAATCAACTCGCCGAGCGTGTCCAGACCCGTCGTCGGTCGCTTTTCACCAATCAGCTCTTCGAGCGCACAACCACGCCGCTGTCGGTGTCCCTCTGGCAGGGTGCCCTGTCGGAGTCGGAGACGGGCTGGCGGCGCTTCAAGCTTCTGGTTCAGGATGCGACAACCAATGTTGACAGCAACCTTTCCCTCTTCGGGATGCTGTTGCTGGGCGTGCTGATTTTCGCCCTGATGCAGATCGCGTGCTGGCACGGCGTCAATCACTTTCGCGAATGGACCGATGACGCGCCGCCGCCATTCTGGCAGCGCGCCGCTTCCGGTGCATGGGTCATCATTCTGCGGGCGTTGCCCGTCGTTGTCGCTGCCGGGGCGCTTTACGGCATGCTGGCCACGGCTGGTGTGCTGTCGCCACGGGTTGCGGAGGTGGCGCGCTCGCTTGTCTACGCGCTGGTTACCGTGGCGATCGTGAGTGCCCTCAGCACGACGATTCTCGCGCCCAAACGGCCGCAGTGGCGCATCCTGCCCGTTGCTGACCACGCGGCTTCGCGCGTCAACCGGTTGATCCTGGCGATCGCGGCGGTGTTCGGCATCGACAAGGTGTTCAGCACGTTGAACGACGTGCTTTACATGCCGCTGGCCACCACCATCGCGCAAAGTTCCGCGACAAACGTGCTGTTCGCGGTCCTGCTCACGGCGGTCCTGATGACGCGCATGGGCAGCGAGGAACAGCCCGCGGACCGCGAACTCCACTGGCTGCGGTGGCTGCGCCTGCCGGGCTATGCCCTTGCGCTGGTTATCCTGCTGGCCACGGCGGCGGGATATGTCGCATTCGGCCGCTTTCTGGCCACGCAGGTGGTGGTCACGGGCAGCGTCCTGATCGTCGTTTACCTGATGCTGGTCTGGACCAATGCGGTGGGTGACCGCATCCGTACCGGCGACACCGGCTCACGCGGCCTTGCCTCCATGCCGGACGACACCCGCCGCCGCGAGCAGTTCGCGCTTGTACTGACACTTTTCCTGAAGGCGGCCGTGTTCATCGTGGCGTTCCCTGTCATCCTGCTGCAATGGGGGTTTGACTGGCAGGATCTGGCCGACTGGGCTCAGAAGGCGTTTTTCGGCTTCCAGGTCGGTGGGCTGAACGTTTCCATCGCGACACTGGCCGCCGCGCTGCTCGTCTTCATCTTGGCTTACGGCCTCGCGCGCGTGCTGCTCAACTGGCTGGACAGCCAAGTGATGGAGCCCGCCGGCCTGTCCGGCGGCGTGCGCGACTCGGTGCGTACGGGGCTGGGCTATGTCGCGTTCATCGCCGCTGCGCTCGTCGCAATGTCGTATGCCGGGGTCGATTTCTCCAACATCGCCATCGTCGCCGGCGCGCTGTCGGTCGGCATTGGTTTCGGCCTGCAAAGCATCGTCAACAACTTCGTGTCGGGGCTGATCCTGCTGGCCGAACGGCCCATCAAGGTGGGCGACTGGGTTGTCGTCGGTCCGGATCAGGGGTTCGTCCGCAAGATCAGCGTGCGCGCCACCGAAATCGAGACCTTCGACCGCGCCAATGTCGTGGTCCCCAACTCGTTGCTGATCTCCGACAAGGTGCAGAACTGGACGCTGCACAACAATGTCGGGCGTATCTCGATTTCGGTTAAGGTCTCCTATGCCAGCGATCCCGAGCGGGTGAGGGACATTCTGCTGGAAGTCGCGGGCGAACATCCGCAAATCCTCACGCATCCCGAGCCCTATGTCTGGTTTAGCGATTTCGGGGACAGCTCGCTGGATTTCACGCTGTTCTGCTACGCGCTCAACATCATGCGGCAACTGGGCATCCAGACGGACATACGCATTGCCATACTGAAGAAGTTCCGCGAAGAGGGAATCGAGATTCCGTATCCGCAGTCCGACGTGCATTTCCGCGATCTCGGCTGGCTCAAGACCGCGCTGGCCGAGCAGATGGCGCGCGTGCGCGAGCAACGCGAAAGCGAGGCGCATCAGGACCAGGACAGCGCGCACTTCCCGCACGCGCCCGGCGGTGATTCGAACGCGGGCGCGAAAAACTGACTGCCGCGAGATGCAGAGTATTTAGGAAAGATTGATTCCTGTTATATGGACGGTAAGGGCCCTCCCTTAGGCTGTTCACGGGCTGCCGAGGACAGCCTTAGCCAATAGGGAGGTTTGCTCATGTCCATGTTGAAAGTGGTCGAGGTTCTGGCCGAATCCGACAAGAGCTTTGACGATGCCGCGCAAGTCGCCGTCACCAACGCCGGAAAGACCGTGCGCAACATTAAGTCGATTTACATCAAGGAAATGACCGCCGCCGTGGATAACAACCGGATCACCAAGTACCGGATCAACGCCAAGATCAGCTTCATGCTCGAAGACGACTGATCGCTGCGGCGGGTGAAAGGGGGGCGCCATGATCGAAAGTTATACTGTCACGCAGGTAATAGCCGCGTTTATTGGCCTTTACATGCTGGCCGGAGGCGCCGGGATGCTCGCCGAACGCGATGTCTGGTCCAAGGTGATCGAGGGCGTGGCGGATAGCCCCGCCCTCGGCTATCTCGCCGGCATTATCGCTTTCGTGATCGGCGCGGCGATCGTAGCGGTACATAACCGCTGGGGGACGCCGCTGGAAATTGTCGTTTCTCTGATCGGCTGGGCCGGGCTGATCGAAGGCATGTTGATGCTGGCGGTACGGCGGCCGTTCACGCGGTTCTTCGCGGAGCTTGCCCCCTCGCAGACAATTGTGCGAGTGATCGCCGGGATCATCATCGCCGTCGGTCTTGTGCTGCTTTACGCCGCGCTGCTTTGACCGCGCCCCCGTGGCGCTGCGGGCCGATCGGACTGCGCTGAGGGCGCAGCTTGTGCGCGTTCGCTGAGCACCTCGCGCAGGACGACGGCTTGGTTGTGTTCGCGGTCCTTCGCGGCAAAGACCAGCGTCACCGGGCCGCGATCCAGATAGCCAAGCAGGCGGTCGATGGCCTCCGGCGCATCGTCGAGTTCTTCACGGTAGCGCGCGCGGAATTCGTCCCAACGCGCAGGATCGTGCCCGAACCATTTGCGCAGTTCGGTCGATGGCGCCACATCCTTCGCCCAGTCGTCGATCCTGGCGTCGTCTTTCCTGATGCCGCGCGGCCAGAGGCGGTCCACCAGCACGCGCGTACCGTCGCCCCGCTCTGCCGCGTCCTGCGCGCGCTTGAGGAAGATGTCAGGTTCCGGCACCGGCGCGACCTCCGCGTTAAAGTCCATGCCGTGGCGCACGGCGGCGACGTAACCCTTCCGGATCACGAAATCGCCGAACGCCTCGCCCTTGCGCCGCTCTTCGACGTAGGTGGCGAACATCGGCTTGAGCGTCTTCAGTATCTCATCTTCGCCGATATTATCGAGATAGGGCTTGGCGAGCCGCTGTCCATAGTAACCGCCGCCCAGATACATGTTGTACTTGCCCGGCGCGCGCCCGGAAAAGCCGATCTCCGCCACGTAAGGCCGCGAGCAGCCGTTGTTGCAGCCGCTCATACGGATCACGATTGGCGCGTCGCCGAGGCCTGTCTCCTCCTGCAACGCCTCTACTTTCGAGATGAGCGAGGGCAGGTACCGCTCGCTTTCGGCCATTGCCAGCCCGCAGGTCGGGAAGGCGACACAGGCCATTGAATGCCGGCGCAAGTCGCTGCGCTCCGAGGCGGCGATAATTCCGTGCTGCCCCAGCAGCTTCTCGATCTTCGGCTTCTGCTTTTCGGGGATGCAGGCGATGATCAGGTTCTGGTTGCCGGTCAGGCGGAAATCGCCCTTGTGAATTCCGGCGATCTCGCGCAGGCCGGTCATCGTCCGGTGCTCGTCGGTGTCCTTCACCCGGCCGTTCTCGACGAACAGCGTATAGTTCCATGTCCCGTCGGCGTTTTCGGTCCATCCGTAGCGGTCGGTTGATGTGTCGAATCTGAAATCGCGCGCCGGCTCCAGCTTCCAGCCCAGCCGCTCCTGCAACTCGTCGATGAACCAGTCCAGCCCGTTGCGGTCGATGGTGTATTTCAGCCGGGCAACTTTGCGGTCGGCGCGGTTGCCGTAATCGCGCTGGATCATGACGATCTTCTCCGCGACCTCCACGGCTTTATCCGCGGGAATGAAGCCGATCACGTCGCCGAGGCGCGGATAGGTGGACGGCTCATTGTCGGTGCGGCCCATGCCGCCGCCGACCGCGACGTTGAAGCCCGCCAGCCTGTCGCCGTCCGCAATCGCGATGAAGCCGATATCCTGCGTGAACACGTCCACGTCGTTCATCGGCGGGATCGCGAAGCCGATCTTGAATTTTCGCGGCAGGTAGGTGCGCCCGTAGATCGGCTCGACCTCGTCTTCCTTGTCGCCCTGGTAGATCGGTTCCTCGTTCAGCCAGATCTCGTGATAGGCGCGTGTGCGCGGTAAAAGGTGCTCGCTGACCGCCTTGGCGATCGGGAACATCTGCGCGTGGATCTCGGAAAACTCCGGGATCGGTGTCGCCATCACCCCGCGATTGACATCGCCGCAGGCCGCGATGGTGTCGAGCAGGGTCTCGTGGATACCCTGCATGGTCGTCTTCAGGTCGCGCTTCAGCACGCCGTGGAACTGAAATGTCTGGCGCGTGGTCAGGCGCAGCGTGTTGTTGGCATAGCTCCTCGCGAGATTATCCAACGCGAGCCACTGGTCCGGCTGGCAGACTCCGCCGGGCAGGCGCACGCGGATCATGAACTCGTAGGCCGGCTCCAGCATTTTCCGGCGGCGTTCCTCGCGCAGGTCGCGATCGTCCTGCTGATAGGTGCCGTGGAACTTGGTGAGTTGGTGATCGTCGCCCAGCACACCGCCCGTGATGCGCTCGGCCAGGCTTCTCTCCAGCGAGCCGCGCAGGTAGTTGCTTTCGAACTTGATGCGCTCGTTGTCGTGGAGTTTCTCGACCGGCTGCGAGCGATCCACGCTGCGGTCGATGTTGTGGCGCTCAGTTGCCTTGCTCATGGCTTTCCCTGTTTCTACCGTCATGCTTGGGGGCTTGACCCGGGCATCCAAGCCTTGGTTTTCGGCGGGTGCTCCGGATTGCCGGATTACTCGGGTCATGCCCGAGCACAGGCAAGTCCGGCAATGACGTTGGTTATCTTGAGCGCGCCGCGCCGTGTTCCAAGTGAGCGGGAATGCACTTAGTAAACGTCGCGCTGGTAGCGGCGTTCGCGCTGCATCTGCTTGAGATGCGCCTCGGCGTCCTCGGCCGAATAGCCGCCCTCCTGCTGGAGAATGCCGGCCAGCGTCTGGTGAACCGCCGGGGCCATGCCGTCGGCGTCGCCGCAGACATAGACCGCCGCACCGTCCTGAAGCCACCCATAGACCTCGCCGGCCCGTTCGCGCAGCCGGTCCTGCACATAGACCTTCTGGCTCTGGTCGCGGGAGAACGCCACGTCCATCCGGCTCAGCACGCCGTCCTTCAGCCAGCGCTGCCAGTCGGTCTGGTAGAGGAAATCCTCGCGGAAGCGCCGGTCGCCGAAGAACAACCAGCTCTTTCCGTTCGCCCCCATTTCCTCGCGCTCCTGCATGAAGGCGCGGAACGGGGCGACGCCCGTGCCCGGCCCGACCATGATGATTGGCCGGTCCGGGTCTTCGGGCAGGCGGAAGCTCTCGTTCTCGCTGACATAAACGCGGATGGCGTCGCCCGGGACGCGGCGCTCGGCGAGGAAGGTGCTTGCCACGCCAGCGCGCGCGCGGCCCGAGGGCGTCGTGCGCGTGACGCCCACGGTCAGATGCACCTCGTCTGGCAGCGCCTTGCGGCTGGAGGCAATCGAATAAAGCCGGGGCTGGAGCTTGCGCAGCATGGCGGTGAAATCCGTGGGGGAGAGGCCCCTGGCCGGCCAGCGCGCGACCACGTCGGCGACCTGGTGCTCCTTCAGGAACGCTTGCAGCGCCGCCTCGTTGCCTTCGCGCACAAGCTCGGCAAGCTGGTCCGACCCGCTCGCCTCGGCATAGGCCTTGAGGAAGCCGGGCGTGAGCATGGTCAGTTCCAGATCGTCGCGCAGCGCCTCGGCCACAGGCTTGTCCGCGCCGTTGGCCTTCACCGGCGCGTCAGGGGCGAAGCCCAGCGCCTCGACGATTTCGTCAACCAGCGCGGTGTCGTTGCTCGCGAGCACGCCGAGGCTGTCGCCCGGCTGGAAGCTGATCCCGGAGCCGTCCAGCGATAACTCGATATGCTGGGTTTCCTTGTCGGAATAGCGCCCGTTCAGCCGAATGCTCTCCAGCACCTCGGCTTCATACGGGTTCTTTCGCGTATAGGCTGGCTTTTGCGCAGACGGCGCGGCTGCCGGAGTGCCGAAGCCGAACGCCGCCAGCCCGGACGGCGCTGAGACGGCCGCTTCAGCCGCCTGCGCGGGGGCGTCCGCCGCGAGCGTGTCGGTCAAGCTGGCGATCCATTCTTCCGCCGCATCCTCGTAGTCCACATCGCAGTCCACGCGCTCCGTGATCCGCTCTGCGCCCAGTTCTTCAAAGCGCCGGTCCAGCACCTTGCCGGCCTCGCAGAAATGTACATAGCTGGAATCGCCCAGCGACAGCACGGCGAACTGCACGCCGTCGAGCTTGGGCGCCTTGCGGCCCGCGAGAAACTCGAAGAAGCCGGCGGCAGGTTCGGGCGGATCGCCCTCGCCATGCGTGGCGGCGACCATGACGACATGCGTTTCGCTCTTGAGATCGCGGGGCTTGTAATCGGCCATGTTGACCGCCCGCGCATCCAGCCCCTGCCCGGCGAGCCGCTCGACCAACTGCTTGGCCACACCGCCTGCGTTGCCGGTCTCCGTGGCGTAGAGCACCGTGACTTTCGGTCCGTCCGCGGGCGCATCCCGGACCGGGCCGGCTGCGGGCACGGCCGCAACATTCTGCCGGTTCAACCCGGCCAGAAACCCGCTCAGCCAGAGCGTTTGTTCCGGCGTCAGCGTGGGCAGGAGCGCGTCGAGCGCCTGCGCCTGCTGATGATCGAACAGGCCGGCGAACGCGGCGATCTGCGGCATGTTGGAATGATGACCCATCGTCTGATTGCCCGTGAATGTCCCCGAACCGGCTACGCATCGATGCGCACCCCGCTTGAAAGTCAGCGAAGCGGCAGAAATTCACAATCCGGGCTCAGGAATTAAGGAAGACGTTTTTCCGGACGCGGCGCAGGCGGTACCGCAGTCGGTTCGGGAACTATCCGTGCGATCACAAGTCACCGGATGCGCCACATTGCCGATCGGAACGCCCGCCATTGCAGCGCAGCCCGGGGGCTCAGTCGCCGGAAAGGCCGGGTGCGGTGGACTCCACGAGCAGTTCGCCGATGGCTCCGGCCGCCTTGCGAATCTCCGGAACCAGCGCCTGCGCCCGGCTCTCGCGCAGGCGCGCCTCGGGCCCGTGCAACGCAAGTGCGGCCAATACCCGGCCGGAGGGGTCGCGTACGGGAACCGCCACGGCGAGCAGGCCGATCAGATTTTCCTGATTGTTGATCGAATAGTCCTGTGCCCGGATCGTTTCCAGATGCGCGCGGAATGCTTCCGGGTCCGTCCAGGTGTTGGGCGTCAGGCGCTTCAGGGTGACCGTGGAAAGATACTGGTCCAGCGTTTTCGCCGGCGCGAGCGCAAGCAGGAGCTTTCCGCCAGCCGTGCAGTAGGCGGGCATTCGCCCGCCGATCTCGATCTGGCGGCGCAGCGGCCAGTTGCATTCGACGCGGTCGATATAAACGATTTCATGTCCGTCCAGAACCGTCAGATTGCAGGTTTCGCCGGACTTGGCGACGAGTTCTTCCATCACGGCACGGCGTAGCTTGGACTGATGGCCGGTACTGAGAGCGTGAAGACCGAGTTCGGCGAAAGCCGGCCCGATCTCGAAGCGCTCACGCTCGATGTCCCGCCGCACCATGCCCATCTCCTCGAGTTGGTGGATCAGGCGGTGAATGGTCTGCCGCGTCATTCCAAGCTGCGCCGCAAGGTCCGGTGCGCTCACGGGTCGCCCCCCTTGAGCGAGAACTTCCAGAATGGCAAAGGCTTTTTTCACAGAAGAGTAAGATGTTCGGCTATTCGCCAAAGTAACACCTCAAACCATGTATCGCTAACGACAAACCCGGCGCTGCCCGAACGCCAAGTCTGTCCAGGCCGTAAAAATCAAGATAGGACATTGAGATTCCACTTATTTGAGCGATTGTATACGAAATTACATTGAAAAACAAAGGATTCGTCTCGATCCGGGATCATTGATGATCGATTTTAATAGATGAACATTTTCTGAGACGTGGCGTCCGCTCGCGCGGTCACTTTCACCGGATTTCCGGCGGTCGCGGTCAGCCGCTCCAATTGCGATGTTCCCATCGCCCTGATCGGGCGCGCTCACGGTGTCACGGCACGAGTATCTGCCGGATGGTTTGCCCCTCCGCGAGACGATCGAAGGCGACGTTGATCTCGTCGAGGGACACGCGCTCGCTCAACAGCCGATCAACCGGCAGAAGGCCTTCGCGGAACAGGCGGATGAAGCGCGGGACGTCACGGATCGGCGCGCAGCTTCCGATATAGCTGCCGCGGAACGTCCGCTCTTCGGCCACGAGCTGTGCCGCGGGCAGCGGCAGTCGTGCCTCGGGGTTTGGCAGACTCGCGGTGACGGTCGTGCCGCCGCGCCGCGTCACCTGATAGGCCATTTCCAGCGCAGGCACGACGCCCGCCATCTCGAAGCCGAAATCCACGCCGCCGCCGGTGGCCGCACGCACTTTCTGCGCGCAATCGGGATCGTCGGCGTTGAAGGTCTGGGTCGCCCCAAGCTGCGCCGCCGTCTTCAGCTTGGACTCGGCGAGGTCGATCGCGATGATGTCGGTGCAGCCCGACAGCTTCGCCGCGATCAGTGCCATCAGCCCGACACCGCCCAGCCCGACAATCGCGACGGAAGCGCCCGGCGGCACCTTGGCGGTATTGATGACCGCGCCTGCCCCGGTCAGCACAGCGCAGCCGAACAGCGCGGCCTCGGCGAAGTCGAGGTCGTCGTCCACCTTGATCGCGGATTGGCGCGCAACGACCGCATGTTCCGCGAAACACGAAACGCCGATATGGTGGTGCAGCGGCTCGCCGTTCAGGCTCAGCCGGCGCGTCCCGGACAGCAGCGTTCCCGCGGCGTTCGCCGCGGCGGCGGGTTCGCAAAGCGCCGGGCGCCCCTCCGCGCACGGCACGCAGCGACCGCAACTCGGCACGAAGATCAGCACGACGTGATCTCCGGCCTTCAGGTCATCGACCCCCGGCCCGGGCTCGATGACCTCGGCGGCCGCCTCGTGGCCGAGCACCATCGGTACGGGGCGCGGACGGTCACCGTTCATGGTCGACAGGTCGGAATGGCACAGCCCGGCCGCGCGTATCCTTACCAGCACCTCGCCTTCGCCGGGCGGCGCCAGATCGACGTTCTCGATCACGAGGGGGCGGCTTTCGGCATAGGGGCGCGGTTTCTCGCGCTCATGCAAAACGGCGGCTCGAATTTTCATGGGCATCCCTCCGCGACTGCACCGACTCCGCGCACTGGCGCACAAAACTTCATCAGGCAATTGCCCGCATCATGGCCTTTCACGACGCACGATTCCACCCTCCGTCTCGCGGCGGACATTTCGTTTTTTTGTCGGACGCAAATTGGCGCCCGAAGATTTCGACGCGCGTCTACCCGACATAAGAATGAGACGCAATTAGCTTGTTCCTTAACAGAAATCTTTGCTAGCTTCATTCTTCGGCACGGAATGTGCCTAGGGTAATGCGTAATTCATTCACCGTAATCAGAACAGAAAGGGGTTTGCGATGCGTGCTTTGGGACTCGCGATCAGCGCGTTTGCCGCGTTGGCGCTGTCGGTCATGCCGGCGTCAGCCGCCACGCTCGACGATGTGAAGGAACGCGGACATCTGAGATGCGGTGTCGACGGCGGTCTTCCGGGCTTCTCCGCGCCGGATGACGAAGGCAACATGGCCGGCATCGACGCCGACTACTGCTATGCGCTCGCCGCTGCCATTTTCGGCGACCGCGAGAGCATCAAGTTCACCAACCTGACCGCCAAGGAGCGTTTCACCGCGCTGACTGCCGGTGAGATCGACGTGCTGTCGCGCAACACGACGGACACGCTGACCCGCGACGTCACGCTTGGCGTTAATTTCACCTACTACAACTACATCGACGGCCAGGGCTTCCTCGTGAAGAAGGATCTGGGCGTGGACAGCGCCGAGCAACTCAGTGGCGCCAAGGTCTGCGTTCAGGCGGGGACGACGACCGAGCTGAACCTGGCTGACTATTTCCGCGTCAACGACATGGAGTTCGAGCCGGTCGTCTACGACACCTCCGTGCAGAGCCGCGAGGGCTTCGACGGCGGTTCGTGCGACGTTCTGACCTCCGACAAATCCCAGCTTGCCGCCATCCGGACCGAGCTGCGCGATCCTGACGGGGCCGAGATCCTTCCTGAAACGATTTCGAAAGAGCCGCTTGGCCCGGTGGTGCGTCAAGGCGATGACGAGTGGTACCATGTCGTCCGCTGGACCCTTTATGCGCTCATCAACGCGGACGAGTATGGCGTGAACTCGGAAAACGTCGACGACATGAAGGCCAATAGCGACAATCCGAACGTGCGTCGCCTGCTCGGCGTCGAGGGCACGATGGGCGAGAACCTCGGCCTTGATGCCGACTGGGCCTACAACGCCATCAAGCAGGTCGGCAACTACGACGAGCTGTACCAGCGCAATGTCGCGCCGCTGGGCATCCCGCGTGAAGGCAGCGTGAACGCGCTGTGGACCGACGGCGGCATCCTGTACGCCCCGCCGATCCGCTAGACATGAAAACCGGCAGGCGGCGTGCGCGGCTCACGCGCCGCGCCGCCTGTCATTACCTTCCCGCGCCCGTTCCTAGCGAGCACTGCCCGATAGCGAGGACGCGATTTGAGCCGTAAGACCCGTATCCCGTTTTACCGCAATCCCGTATATCGCGGATTGGCCGCCCAGATCGCCGTATTGGCGCTGGTCCTGTGGTCTCTTTACACGATTTTCACCAACACCGTCGCGAACCTCAACGAACGCGGCATTCAGACCGGCTTCCGTTTCCTGACCGAAACCGCGCCGTTCTCCATCGGCTTCTCGCCGTTCATCGACTTCGAACTGGGACAGACGCCTTACTGGGTCGTCTTCCTGATCGGCATCCAGAACACGATCATCGTCAGCATTCTCGGCATTATCGTCGCCACTGTGCTGGGCTTCCTCGTCGGCGTTCTACGGCTCTCGCCCAATTTTTTCCTTTCGCGCTTTGCGTCCGTTTACATCGAGGTATTCCGCAACGTCCCGCTGCTGTTGCAGATCATGTTCTGGAACTTTGCGGTGTTCCTGCCGTTGTTCCCGAGCCCGCG
>JBKGZY010000198.1:0-4962 GCA_046543175.1 Dichotomicrobium sp. | reverse complement strand
TCGATCTCCACGGGCGCCTCCCGGCCCCTGATAGGCAGGCGCACCCGCGTGCCTTCACGATTGATGAGCTCGGCCTCTTCCGGAAGGCATACGAGCTTCACCGCATGCCCACCGAACAGCAGCTTGGTGGCCAGGAGCGACCCGTAGGACGCCCCGAAAATCAATATCTCATGTTTCATTTCAGGACCTGTGCTAACTTGCGAGTAACCCTCCCCATACAGCCATGCCGGTTGCCAAGTTCGCCTCCAGCGCTTGCTTGCCAGCATTCGGGCTCGACAGGCGCAGCGTAGGCCAGGGCGAATGCTGGTGACAAGGCCGTTTCCGGGAAGCGGGGCATACCGATCGGCCTGCATGGTCTTGGGCAAATTTACCGCGCAGGTGGCATTTGTGGGGGCTGAGCCTGTGTTTCACCCCGTCGCGCGAAGGTTGCGTCCATGCTCGGTCCATGCCGAAAAGCGGGCACACGGCGGAATCCGGGGTTGATCCGCCTTTAACCCTCACCAATGTCCCGGACAGATGCAATCCGTGGGAGGCCAGGGTCATGGCATCTCTGACACGCCGCGAGCTTTTGCTGAGCTCGGCAGCTGCCGGCCTGGCCGCCGCGCTGCCCGGCTCAGGCCCGGCCTTCGCTTCCGATATTCGCACCAAGGCGATACCCGCGACCGGCGAAGCGATCCCTGCCATCGGCATGGGAACCTGGATCACCTTCAATGTCGGCGAGGACATCGAGGCGCGGAACGCCCGCGCGGAAGTGATGCGCAATTTCTTCGCGCAGGGCGGCGGCATGATCGATTCCTCGCCCATGTATGGCTCCTCCGAAGCCGTGATCGGCTACGGCCTCGAAAAGCTGGGGTCGCAGTCCGGGCTGTTTTCCGCGACGAAGGTCTGGACGCCGTTCGGCGACAGCGCCGAGGAGCAGGTCTCGACATCCGAACGGCTGTGGGGCGTGAAGCCGTTCGACCTGATGCAGATCCACAACCTCGTCTCCTGGGAAGAACATCTGGAAACGCTCTTGGAGATGAAGGAGCAGGGCCGTATCCGCTATATCGGTGTGACGACGTCCCACGGACGCCGCCACGGCGAGCTTGAACAAATCATGGAGTCCCGGCCCATCGACTTCGTGCAGCTCACCTACAACGTGCTGGATCGCGAACCGGAGGACCGGCTGCTGCCCCTCGCGCAGGAACGCGGTCTGGCCGTGATCGCCAACCGGCCGTTCCGGCGCGGCGCGCTGTTCGACCGCTACCAGGACAAGCCGCTGCCCGAGTGGATCGGCGAATTCGACGCGAGCAACTGGGCGCAGTTCTTCCTGAAATTCATCATCTCGCATCCGGCGCTGACCTGCGCCATTCCCGCGACGCGGCGGGTCGAGCATATGCTGGAGAACATGGGGGCGCTGCACGGCCGGCTTCCCGATCCCGAAATGCGCCGGCGCATGGCGGCCTATGTGGAAAGCCTCTAGATGGACGCGCTGCTGGGCTACTCGCTCGAAGACCTGATGCTGTTTTCGCGGGAAACCTATCTCCGGCTGTTCGAACTTTATCATCGTGACGTTTGGCCGGCGCAAATCCTCGTCGGCGCGCTCGGTATCGCGTTTCTGCAGCCGGTGCTCGTCGGCCGGCGCACCCGGATACGCGCGATGCTGGCCGTCCTGGCCTTGATCTGGCTTTGGGTGGGCTACGCCTTTCACCTCGAGCGCTACGCGACGATCAACTGGGCGGCCACCAGCTTTGCCTGGCTATTCGCGGCGCAGGCGGGCCTGCTGCTCATTGCTGCGATCTGGCCGGGCGGTCTGCGCGGCGGTCCGGCCTGGGCGCGCGGCACCGGCGCGGCGATTCTCGGCTTTGCGCTGGCGGTCCTGCCGCTGGCCGAGATCGCATTGGGACGGGGTTGGCGGGAAGTCGAGTTTTTCGCGTTGACGCCGGATGCGACCGCTTTCGCGACACTGGGCGTCCTCGTCGCGCTTTCGGGGGCATGGCGCTGGCTGCTCGCCCTCGTTCCGCTGACCTGGTGCGTGATCGGCGGCGGCACGCTGCTCGCCATGAACAGCCCGGAGGCGTATCTGAGTTGGGGCGCGGCGCTCGTGGCGCTGGTGATGCTGGCCGCGAGCGCTTTCGACAAGGACGAACGGATGAGACGTTAGAAGCTCGCGAGCGAATGACCAGGGAACAGCCTCCATCCGCTCCCTGTCGAGCTCCGGTGCAATTCCGCCGGCACGTCTGGTTCAGACGCTACTCGATGACGCCGCAGCCGATTCGTTCACCCGCGTCGCCCGCCGGGTCGGTTGCATAGTCGTCCGCGCCGGCGTGAATGACGATGGCTGAGCCATCCTCGTCGAACACGCTGTTGCTCTCGCCCTGCTCCAGCGAAACCATCGTGTTCAGAACTTCGAACTTGAGCGCGCCGTCCGAGCCGACGTGAATGTTGGGCATGTCGCCGGCATGCGGGCCATCGGGATTGTTGAAACCGTGCTTTGCGCCGGTCGGATTGAAATGGCCGCCCGCCGCCTGGAAATCCGGATCGCATGCGCCGACCGCATGAATGTGGAATGCGTGCGTGCCGGAGGGCAATCCCTTGAGATCGGCGACAAGCAGGACACCGCCGGGTGTCTGGGTCAGTTCGACCGTGCCGAGATCCGTTCCGTCCGGCCCCTCGATATTGGCTGTGGCGGATTCCTGGGCGGCCGCCGCGGACGCCGTCAACGCGGCAGTGATCGCCAAGGGTATCAAAGTATCTCGCAGAAACATTCTTGTCCTCCCGACTTCGATAGCAGCCGATGACTGGCGTGAAACCACAATAATCATGCAACCCGTAAGGGCTGGCAACTTGTCGCAATGGCCAAAATGAAGTTTGCTACACTTTTGTAAACAGAAGATGTGGCAGCGGGCTTCGGATCGTCGTTGCCCTTCGCTCGCGAACCGAGCCCCGAGGCGCGGCACGCCTGCTGTTTTTCCGCCGGATGAGCCAATCCGCTGAACTGCTTGGCGAAATTCCTCTCCTTGCCGGGCGGAACCTTTGCCCTGACCGCGAAGCAGTAAATCCGGCGCGCAAGTGGACAGACGACGCCCCAGCGATCACACTTGCATCCGCGAATGAAGCATTGCCTCAGGGCACGCGCCGACCCCGCGCGGCGTCGCGCCAGACAGCGCAAGTGGAAAGGAGGCCGGGCATGGCCGGGATTCTGATGAATGATGATAATGTGAGCGTCGAGCAGCGCGCCGCTTTCGCCCGCAAGAACGCGGAGGAACACAGGAAGGCCGCGATCGCCCGGATGGCGGAAGCCGAGCGGCGCACCGGCGCGGCGAAGCGCGAACAGGCGCTCGACATTCCCGGCGAGATTTTGAGCGACAGGGTGATGGAACCCGGCGCGAACCACGACATCGCCCGGCTCGCGGCCGGCACGCGGTTTCGCATCATCGATCTCGGCGGGCAGCAGGCGGTCGATTTCCTGTGCTTCGACCAGGCCAACACCGAAGTCCGCTACAACAACGCCAACACGCTCAAGCTCAACGGCAGCATCTACATCTCGAAGGGGTTCAAGCTGTATTCGGATACCGCCGAGGTGCTGATGACGCTGGTCGAGGACACCGTGGGCCACCACGACACCATCGGCGGGGCGTGCAGCAGCCAGGTCAACTATTTGCGCTACGGCATCGCGGACACCTGTAGCTGCCGCGACAACTTCCTCGCGGCCATCGACGAACTGGGCATGAGTCCGCGCGACGTGCATCAGAACATCAATTTCTTCATGAACGTGCCGGTGATGCCGGACGGCTCGACGCAGATCGAGGAAGGGCTGTCGGTGCCGTGGGACTTCGTCGAACTGGCGGCGGAAAAGGACGTGATCACCGTCATTTCCAACTGCCCGCAGCTTTACAACCCGTGCTCGGGCTGGAACCCCACGCCGATCCGTCTCATTGAGTGGCGGCCGTAACGGGCACGCCGGATATCGACATATTCCGCGGTCGATAGCCCGGATGTCAGTTCGGAGGCACCAGCTTGCGGTAGAGATGCCAGGTCGCGTGGCCCAGCACCGGAAGCACGACGGCGAGACCGACGAAGAACGGCAGCGAGCCGAGTGCCAGGCAGACCGCCACGATCAGCCCCCAAAGGAGCATGGTCAGCGGATTGTCGAGGCAAACGGCGACCGAGGTTTGAACCGCCGTGAGCGCGCTGACGTCACGATCCACGAGCATGGGGAACGAAACGACGCTGATGGCCAGCACGACGATGGCGAAGATCACGCCGACGGCATTGCCGAGGATGAGCAGGCGCCAGCCCCGTTCCGTCGTGAACACTTCCCCGAGGAAGGACGACAGGGAGGCGGGGGCGGCATCGCCGAATGTCAGCCAGTAGATCCACTGCGCGGCCCCGAGCCACGCGAAAAAGAGCGCCACCAGCACGCCGCCCAGCGCCAGGACGGGGCGGGCGGATTTGTGGCGCAACTTGTCCACCACGTCGGTCCAGCGTGTGTTCAACCCTTGTTCCCGGCGCCGGCTGACCTCGTACAGTCCCACCGACGCGAACGGCCCCACCAACGCGAAACCGGCCACGACCGGATAGAGGAACTGCAAAAGGCCGTAGCCGAATATCATTCGCCCAAGGAACAGTCCCAGGATCGGGTAGATGACGACCAGAAAAACGACATGAGTCGGTTTTTCGAGAAAGTCGTCCAGACCGCGCTTGAGGACATCCCACAGGTCCGCGGGACCGATGTGGTGAGCGGTCCGACGGAGGGTTCGCCGGTGTTGGCGAACGGCAGAGGCATTACCCATCGTGAGCCTCCCTCATCGAAGCATGAAAGAACGCTCTGTTCCGGGGGGCGCCCGTCAGGGCTGCGCATTGACCCCGGCACAGCCGCCATGCCCGCCGATTATTACGCAAATGCCTAAAGAGTTCTTGTCACCATGCCACACCATTTCGTGATCGGCGTGGGGTACCGCAATCCGCGGAAGCATGCGC
>JBKGZY010000197.1:0-4966 GCA_046543175.1 Dichotomicrobium sp. | reverse complement strand
ACCAGCGACATCACCAGCTCCTCGCGGATCGGGTCGATCGGCGGGTTCGTGACCTGCGCGAAGTTCTGCTTGAAATAGGTGTGCAGCAGCTTCGGCCTGTCGGACAGCGTGGAAACCGGCGTGTCGGTTCCCATCGAGCCGACCGGCTCCTCGCCGGCCCGTACCATCGGGGCCATGATGACGCGCCAGCTTTCCTCGGTGTAGCCGAAGGCCTGCTGGCGGTCCAGGAGCGGCACATTCGACCCGTGATGTTCCCGCCGCGGCTCGACTTCGGGGAGATTTTCGACGTGAATCTGCCCCTGCTCGAGCCACCGCTGATAGGGGTGTGCGCCCGCAAGCTCTGCCTTGATCTCCTCGTCGGAGACGATGCGCTTCTTGTCGAGGTCGATCAGCAGCATGCGCCCGGGCTGAAGCCGCCACTTGTGCACGATGCGTTCCTCCGGCACCGGCATCACGCCGACCTCGGAGGACAGGATCACCTCGTCATCGCTGGTGACGATATAGCGCGCGGGGCGCAGGCCGTTGCGGTCCAGCGTCGCGCCGATCTGGCGGCCATCGGTGAAGGCGACCGCCGCCGGCCCGTCCCACGGCTCCATCAGCGCGGCATAGTACTCGTAGAAGGCGCGGCGCTGATCGTCCATCAGCGGGTTGCCCGCCCAGGCTTCCGGGATCAGCAGCATCATCGCGTGGACCAGCGGATAGCCGGCGCGCACCAGCAGTTCCAGCGCGTTGTCGAAGCAGGCGCTGTCGGACTGGCCCTCCGGGATCAGCGGCCACAGCCGGTCGAGATCGGCGCCGAACACGTCCGATGTCATCGCCGCCTGGCGCGCGGCCATCCAGTTGATGTTGCCGCGCAGCGTGTTGATCTCGCCATTGTGGCAGATCATGCGGAACGGATGCGCCAGCCCCCAGGAGGGGAAGGTGTTGGTCGAGAACCGCTGATGCACCAGCGCCAGCGCGGAGACCATGCGCTCGTCCTGCAAATCGAGGTAATACTCCGAAAGCTGCGGCGCCAGCAGCATGCCCTTGTAGTTGAGCGTCTGCGAGGACATCGAGGGGATGTAGAAATCCTCGTGGCCCTCGGGTTGCTCGCGCATGACCGTCAGTTCGATCACCCGGCGGATGACGAACAGGCGAAGCTCGAACGCAGTCGTGTCCTTCGTGTCCGGGCCGCGCGCGATGAAGATCTGCGCCATGTGCGGCTCGGTCGGCCGCACGGAATAGCCGAGATCGGAATTGTCCACCGGCACGTCGCGCCAGAACAGCGGCTCCTGGCCCTCCTCGCGGATCACGCGCTCGATCAGCGACGTGTAATAGGCGCGCGCCGACTCGTCGCCCGGCAGGAAGCACTGGCCGACCGCGTAGGAACCTTCCTCGGGCAGCGACTGGCCGTGCTCGCCCGCCACCGCGCGCAGGAACGCATCGGGCATCTGGATCAGGATGCCGCAGCCATCGCCCGCCTTCGGATCGGCGCCGACCGCCCCGCGATGCTCCAGGTTGCACAGGATGTTCAGCCCCTTCCGAATGATCTCGTGGCTGCGCACGTCATTCATGTTCACCACGAAACCGATGCCGCAGGCATCGTGTTCGCGGTCGGGGTGGTACAGGCCCTGGGCGCGGGAAAGCCGATTGAGGCTGGCGCGCGCTATGGTCGCGTTCGGCTTGGTCACTGACTTCCGAGTCCCCTATTCGCGTTGTCGATGATTTCGGATGTGTGGCGTCAGCCGGACGTGGCGACGCGTGCCGATGCCGTCGCCACGCCAGGAACAATTGGCGCGCGTTTCGCGATCACCAGAACCCGCTCAAGGCATGGTTTATTGTCTCGACACGCCATCGTTCCGTCCCCTTCCCGGTCCCGCGCCGCGCTGTCGCGCCGTTATGCGCTCTCCTGCCGCCCTGCCTTGTGCAGGCTTTTGCGGCGGGTCTGTTCCGGGTTCCTCCTCCGGGCGCCGGACTTGCGCTTTCGCGTCGCCGGAGCCGGGTCGCCTGTTCCCTTGTGCTCCGTGAAATGCGCGCAAGGCAGGCCGATAAGGACAGCACTCCTGCCCTATCAGTCGCAAAGTTGACAGATTTTGGCCGGGAGCACAAGCCGAATGAATCAGCTCAATTGCCCCGGCCTGCGATAACGCGGCCTTAAACGGGGAATGAAATAAACAGTTTATCACCCCGTTTTGAACGTTTGTGTCCCGATGTTGGCTGAAACACGCAAGGAACTGGCCTAGTCTCGGGGATGTGCGGTCACCGATGCCAGCTCCGCCGGGCATCGGCCGCCGCCACAAGGATCAGCCGCTTAACAAAGGATGAGGAACCGACCATGAGCAACATCAAGACCGCTTCGACGATCGCCGTCGCCGGCGCCTTCGCCGCCGCGCTCGGCATGACCGGACAGGCCGCGCCCGCAAGCGCGCAGGAAAACGTGAAGTGCTACGGCGTGGCGCTGGCCGGCGAGAACGACTGTGCCGCCGGTCCGGGCACGACCTGTGCCGGCACCTCCACGGTGGATTATCAGGGCAATGCCTGGACGCTGGTCAAGAAGGGCACCTGCGAGTCCAGCACGCCGTACCTCGTCAACAAGGACAAGGAAGTCGAGCTTCCGGGCGACCGCGAGGGCAGCCTGAGCGCGCTGGATCGCGACATGCCCAAGGAAAGCTGAGACGCGCGCCAAGACGCGAAAGGGGAGGGCCGCTCATGTCGGCATTGACGACGGAGACGCACAACGGATCGGCCGTGTTCGCCCGTGATCCGGTCCCGGCGCGAGCCGGGGTCGGACTGAAGGCGGAACATTATGCCGACATCCTCGAAACCCGGCCGGATATCGGCTGGTTCGAGGTGCATCCGGAGAACTACATGGGCGCGGGCGGCCCGCCGCACGCGTATCTGAGCCGGATACGCGAGCTTTATCCCCTTTCGCTGCACGGTGTCGGGCTGTCGATCGGCTCGGACGGCCCGCTGGACAAGGACCACCTGGCGCGGGTCAAGGCGCTGATCGACCGCTACCAGCCGGGGCTGTTCTCCGAACACCTGGCGTGGTCCACGCATGACGACATCTTCTTCAACGACCTGCTGCCGCTGCCCTACACGGCCGAGACGCTTCAACGCGTCTGCGAGCATATCGACGAAATCCAGAGCGTGACCGGCCGGCAGCTGCTGCTGGAGAACCCGTCCACCTATGTCGAATTCGACCGGTCGGAGATGAGCGAGATCGAATTTCTCAGCGAGATCGCGCGGCGGACGGGATGCGGCCTGCTGCTCGACGTCAACAACGTCTATGTCGGCGCCACGAACCATGACTATGATCCCGCGGCCTACATCGACGCCTTTCCTGTCGAGCATGTCGGCGAAATCCATCTCGGCGGCCACGACCGGCAGGAGGACGACGCCGGCGAGCCGCTGCTGATCGACGATCACGCGCATGATGTCGATGACGCCGTCTGGGCGCTCTACAGACGGCTGATCGCGCGTACCGGCCACATCCCGACGCTGGTGGAATGGGACAACGACGTGCCCGACTGGCCGACGCTGTTCGCCGAGGCGCAGCGTGCCGAAGCCATCATGACCAGCCGCCGAAGCAACGATGCCGTTCATGCCGCGCAACAGTGAGATGCAGGGCGCGTTTGCCGCGGCGGTCAGGAACGCGGGTCATGCGCCGCCCGAAGGGGTGACCAGCCACAGCGCCGAGGTGCCGGCGCGCCGGTTCAACGTCTACCGCAACAACTTCTATGCCAGCCTGATCGACGTGCTGGCCGGGCGCTACCCGGTCGTGCAGCGCCTGGTGGGCGACGACTTTTTCCGGGCGATGGCGCGGGTCCATGTCGAGCAGGAACCGCCGCGCTCGGCGATGATCCTCGCCTATGGCGGCGGCTTCGCGGATTTTCTCGGCCGCTTCCCGCCGGTGGCGGACGTCCCCTACCTGCCGGATATCGCGCGGCTGGAATGGGCGCGGCATACCGCCTACCACGCCGCCGACGCCGCGCCGCTGCGCGCCGGGGATTTCGCGGCCATCCCCGACGATCAGGTCGCCGCGCTCAGGCTGAAGCTTCATCCCGCCACGAGCGTGGTGTCATCGGCCTTCCCGATCGTTTCGATCTGGCACACCAATGCCTTTGACGAGCAGGTGCGGCCCGTCGGTCCGGAGGCGGGCGCGGAATGCGCCCTCATCACGCGGCCGGACATGACCGTCGAGGTCCGCCGCATACCACCCGGCGCGGCGGCCTTCGTCGGCGCGCTCCAAGACGGCCGGATGCTGGGGGAAGCGGCGGAATGCGGCTTTCAGGTCGCGGACACCTTCGATCTCGCCGGAAATATCGCGGGTCTGATCGACGCCGGCGCCATCACTGGCTATCAGACCTGACCATTGCAAAAAATGCGTCCGTGCCAGGCACGGCCGCCACATTCACGGGGGAACTCATGTCCGCCTTGATCGGATTGTATCAGGCTGTTTTCCGGACCATCCAGCACCTGCTCGAAGACTGGTTTCTCGGGCTGGCCGCCCGGCTGATCTTCGCCAGCGTCCTGTTGTTCTATTTCCTCAACTCCGCGCTCACCAAGGTCGGCTCGGGCTTTCCCGGCTCGCTGATCCCCGGCACCGGCGCTTACGCGCAAATCCTGCCCAAGCTCATGGAATCGGTGGGCTACGATGCCTCGCAGATTCCGTTCTTCCCCTACGGCCTGATGGTCTGGGCGGGCACCTATGCCGAGTTCATCCTGCCCATCCTGATCGTGGCGGGGCTGTTCACCCGCGCCGCGGCGCTCGGCATGATCATGTTCCTCGCCGTGATGACCTATGTCGACATCACGGCGCACAACGTCGATGCCGAAACGATTGGGTCGTTCTTCGACCGGACGCCGACCGCGCCGATCGCCGATCAGCGCCTGATGTGGTCGTTTCCGCTGATCTACCTCACCGTTCGCGGCCCCGGCGCGGTTTCGCTCGACTGGATATTCGGCAGGCTGCGGCGGTGAGCCG
>JBKGZY010000196.1:0-5006 GCA_046543175.1 Dichotomicrobium sp. | reverse complement strand
CGCGATGACGCGCCTCTTGATCGGCGCGGCGAAGGCGCTATTTTCGGGTGGCGGATCCGCGCCGGATGCCCTACCGTGACGGCGGGCCCGACAGTGCTGCAATCCGGCCTTTGCGCTCCCTTCGTCTAGTGGCCCAGGACGCCGGCCTCTCACGCCGGAAACAGGGGTTCGAGTCCCCTAGGGAGCGCCACATTTCCTCTCCCAAGAATCAACCATAGTATCCGATTTGCTGCGCGCGGAGATGCCGTTCCGATGCTTCCTGTCGGGAACGCGAATTCTCATTGCGGGCGCGCTGCGCTATAACGGCGCGACAACTGCGCGACCCCCCTCGGGACCGGCGCGTTTTCACGGGAGCCTGTCATGGACATTCTCGACCGGATCGGCGAGACGATCGCGCTTTATTACGAGACCAACACCGAACTGGCGCTGTGGGCGACGATCGCCATCATCGCCGCCGTGTTTCTGCTGATCATGCTGGTCTCGCCGGGATTCCGCCGCTTCATGGCGATTGTGATCGTGATCTCGGTGGTGATCGGCGCGCTTTTGATCAATTTCGGCCAGGAAGTGGCGCGCGGTTTGTAGACCGCCGGGAGCGGGGTCCCGCGATGGGTTCAGAGCGCTTTCCGATCACCCGGAACCATGTCATTGCAAGGCCCGAAAGGGCCCAAGCAACCAGTAGCGCAATGCTCGGGGCTGGATCGCTTCCCCCGGCTCAAGGCCGGGGGCGCGATGACGGGGTCAAGCGATTCAACCCAATCGGAGAATGCACTTAGTACGCCGAGGCCGTCGCGCCCACGCCGTCACGCCCGTAAATATCGCGGCGGAAATGCACCACACCGTCTGGCGTCGCCCAAGCCGTGATGTAGTCCATGTAAAGCGGGACGGGATTGGTGACATCGACATCCTGCCTCTCGCCGCTGCGCTTTATCTGCCGCACGCGCGAAAGGCTCCAGCCCGGCGTATCCCGTAACACCCAGCTGACGAGCTGTTGAACGCCCTGAACACGTACGCAGCCCGAGCTTTCCGCCCGCCGGTTACGCCCGAACAGCGACTGCGACGGCGTGTCGTGCAGGTAGACGGCATGCTTGTTATGGAAGTTGAGCTTGACGAAACCGAGCGGGTTGTCGTTGCCGGCCTCCTGCGCATAGAACAGGTTCAGCGGCTGGGACGATGACCAGTTGATCGAGGACGGGTTCATCTTGTCGCCGCGGCGGTAGGCATCGTAACTCGCGTAGGCGTCGATGCCGTAGCGCTTCAGCACGCTCTTGCCCGACTGGCTCATGGACCGGCCTTTCGGCACGAGATCCTTGCGGATCACTGTCGGAGGCAGGATCCATTCCTTGTTGAAGTTCAGCTCGTGGATCCGGGAATCGAGGATCGGCGTCTGGCGGCTGGGCTTGCCGACCACGGCGGAATGGCGCGAAACGACCTGGCCGTTCTCGACCGCTTCGATCTGCGCGGCCGGTATGTTGACCAGCACGTAACGGTCGTCGCGCTCCGTCTTGCGCGAAAGGTTCGCCAGCCGGTTGAGGTTCTGCCGGAGTTGGCGCAGCCGTACCTGGGCGGACACGTTGAGCGCGGCGCGGGTAGCGCGGTCGACCACGCCGGTGGGTGACAGGCCGTGACGCTTCTGCGCCCGCTTCACCGCCTTCTCCACGTAATAGTCGAAGGTCTGGGTGTAGCCGCCGCGCTGTTCCAGGTCCCCGCTTATGCGCAACCGCTGACGCAGGACGGCCACCGCACGGTCGCTCACCCCGGCGCGCAGCTTGACGTCGGGAATGCGCTTCCAGCCACCGTTGGAAACGATCTCGGAATACCGGCGGATCGCGTCCCGTGTCGGTTCGATGTTCTCCTTCGAGAGGGTGGCGTAGCCGCGGCGCGGCTGCGATTCCCAGCGGCGGACGAACGAGCGGTCGAAGGGCTGCGACCAGGACGAGCCGGGCTTGTCGCCGAACTGCATCCAGTCTTCCAGAGCGACGGCGTCGTCGCTGGCCGACATCGGCGCGCACAGCGCAACGAACATGGCCGAGGCCATGACGGTTGTCCGGAGTCGCTTCTTCGAAACTCGCTTGTCCATTGCCCTCACCTGAACTGGCCCTCACTCAACGCGATAACCATCACCGACCCGTGCTCACGAGCCCGCCAAGCCGAAACATGCCATTGCCCGCGGAGTATAGCGAATCGCCGCCGGATTGTGGCCATCTTTCCTGTCATCGCCGCAAAATGACGGTACTCTGCGGCATGTATGCATACAAATGACAAATCCTTGAGACCGAAATTTGGCGCCCGGGCGTTGCATTTTGCCAACGCGCAACTCCCGCTTGACACCAGTCCCCGGAAAAACTTGCCGGATAGACACGCTTCACAGTCGGTAGCGGATCTGGTCGGTCCAGAAACGTTCGAGTCGGTGCAGGGACTTGTTCATGCCTTCCAGGTCGCTCAGGGATATGCCGCCGACCTTCTCGATCAGGCCGAGCTGGCGCTCGACGAGCTGATTGACGACCGCGCTGATTTCCTTGCCGCGATTGGTGAGCCGGATGCGCACCGCGCGGCGGTCGCTCTCCGAGCGCTGGTGCTCGATGCAGCCGAGCTCCTGCAACTTTTTCAGATTGTAGGACACGTTGGACCCCATGTAGAAGCCGCGACTGCGGATTTCGCCGGCGGTCAGCTCCATGTCGCCGATATTGAACAGGAGCAGGGCCTGAACGCTGTTCACTTCCGTGCAGCCGATGCGGTCGAGCTCGTCCTTGAGCACATCGAGCAGCAGGCGCTGTAGCCTCTCGATCAGCTTGAGCGTCACCAGGTATGTCGGCTTGAGGGTGTCGTCCCCCTGCTGCGCGTGCTCCTGGCGGGAGACGTTCAACGTATTGTTCATCACTTTGCCTCGTTCGGTGTACTGAACTCCATACGAGGCCAGATTTAACGTAGAACGCCTAAAATGCACTTAATACGCGAGCTTAAAAACTTTTCATAAACAATGCTGGCATTTTAAGTAAGTTTTTCGCGGCATTGCGCCGTCGATCTCACTCCACCAGGTTCCAGTGGTCCGTCAAGTCCAGTTCGGGGATGTCCTCGAGCGGGGCGAGATAACTCTCGATCATCGCCGCCGTGACGTCCTCCAGGCGCGCGGGCTGCCAATGCGGGTCGTTGTCCTTGTCGATCATCTTGGCGCGCACCCCCTCGTAATGATCGTGCGCTTCCAGGCAGCGCACCGCGCAGCGGAACTCCAGCTTGAGCGAGTCCTTCAGGCTGTTCGCCCGCGCGCCTTCCTCGTACAGGCGCAGCGCCAGCTTGAGCGATGTCGGCGAGCACGCGCGCAGCGTCTGCGCCGTCTCTTGCGCCCATTGGGCCGTGTCGCCGCTCTCGGCTGTCAGGCGCGCCAAGATGTCCTCGATCGATCCGGGCGCGAAACAGCGGTCGATGGCGGGGCGCAGCGGGTCCAGCTCGCCCGCGCCGGGGTCTACATGCAGGTCGTCGAGAACGGGGTCGATCGGCTCGGCCTCGCGCATCGCGTCCTGGATTTCGTCGAACCTGTCCGCGCTGATGCAATGCGTCGCCAGCCCGAGCCGGTAGCCGTCCGCCGGGCCGACGACCGCGCCCGTCAGTCCCAAATAAAGACCGGTCCGACCCGGCAATCGCGGCAGGAAATAGCTCGCGCCGATATCCGGGAACAGCCCGATGGCCGTTTCCGGCATCGCCAGCTTGTAGCCTTCGGCGGCGACGCGGTGCGTGCCATGCACGCTGATGCCGACACCCCCGCCCATGACGATGCCGTTCATCAATGAGACGGTCGGCTTGATGAAGCGCTGCAGGGTCCAGTTGTGCTGGTACTCCTCGCGGTAAAACCGGGCTCCGGCCGCGGGGTCCGTCCCGCGCTGCGCGTAGATCGCCTTGACATCGCCACCGGCGCAGAAGGCGCCGTCGCCCCGGGCGCGCTGAATGACGCCGTAGATATGCGGGTTCTTCGCCCAGGCGTGGAAATGGGCCTCCATCTCCCCGATCATGTCGCGCGACAGGGCATTGAGCGCCTTCGGCCTATTCAGCACGATGATCCCGGCGCGGTTGTCTTCGGTGCAGATAACCTCGGGCGCGGGGGTGTCCGCGCGTGCATCTTCTGGTGATGACGGCATGAGACGGCTGATTTTCTCCGGTTTCAGGGAGTATGAACGGAACTGACCTGTCCCGCGGACTGTATCGGGCGTCCGGCACGAGGGAATAGCACAGCATGCGGGCAAACCAAATCCGGCGTGAGGGAAATTTCATGACACGGCTGCTGATGACGGTGTTCTTGTGCGCCCTGGCGGGCGGCGCGTTGCCGGCGGGGGCGGCGCCGCCCGTGCCGGAAGCGCGCGGAACGCCCCCGCCGACCATCCCGGAAAAGCGCGAGGTCCCGGAGGAGTTGGTCCGGCCCGACCTGGCCGACCGCCCCGCGGAATGGGCGCCGGAAGAGATCGTCGCCGCGCAGCGCGCCTGCATTTCGGCAATCGCGGACCACGCCTACGACCTGGAACCGCTGGAGCCGGTCCGCGAGGGGCTGTGCGGCGCGCCCGCGCCGGTGTCCCTGCATGGCCTTCCCGGCGAGACCGACCTGCGTCTCACGCCCTCGGCGACGCTGACCTGCGCCATGGCGGCGCGGCTGCGCGAATGGGTTGTGCGCGTCCTTCAGCCGACGGCCCAGGCGCGTCTCGATTCGCCGGTGGTGAAACTCCGGCTGATGGGAACCTACACCTGCCGGCGCCGCTACGCCGAGGCCAATACGCGGCTGAGCCAGCACGCGCTTGCCAACGCCATCGACATCGGCGCGTTCCAGACCGCCGACGGCCAGGTCGTCTCCGTGCTCGACCACTGGTCGGGCGACGATGAGCGCGCCGCCTTCCTGCACGACATACACACCGGCGCATGCCAGATCTTCGACACCGTGCTCGGCCCGCGCGCGAACGAGGCGCATGCCAATCACTTCCATTTCGACATCGGCAGCGGCGGCGTCTGTGAATAGGCGCGGGGTG
>JBKGZY010000195.1:0-5029 GCA_046543175.1 Dichotomicrobium sp. | reverse complement strand
AGCCTCCCGCGCCGCCGGCTATTCGCCGGGCGCGAGCTCACGGTCCAGTTCGGCCTCGATTTGCGGTATGGCCTCGAACAGGTCAGCCACCAGCCCGTAATCGGCGACCTGGAAAATCGGTGCTTCCGCGTCCTTGTTGATTGCCACGATGACCTTGGATTCCTTCATGCCGGCCAGGTGCTGGATCGCGCCGGAGATGCCCACGGCGATGTACAGGTCCGGGGCGATCACCTTGCCCGTCTGGCCGACCTGATAGTCGTTCGGCACATAGCCCGCATCGACGGCCGCCCGGCTCGCGCCGATGGCCGCGCCCAGCTTGTCGGCGAGGCGTTCCAGCATCTGGAAATTCTCGCCCGACTGCATGCCGCGTCCGCCGGAAACGACGATCTTGGCGCTGGACAGGTCGGGACGGTCGGAAGCGGTGAGATTCTGGCTCACGAATGTCGTGAGGCCGACCGGCTCGGGCGGCGTGACCGCTTCGACAGGTGCCGGCTCGACCCGTCTTCCGGTATCGGGAAACGCCGTGCCGCGCACGGTGATAATCTTCTTGGCGTCGCCCGTTTGCACGGTTTGCAGGGCGTTGCCCGCATAGATGGGGCGCTCGAAAGTGTCCGGGGCATGCACCGCGGTGATGTCCGATACCTGCGCCACATCCAGAAGCGCGGCCAGACGCGGCATGATGTTCTTGCCCGAACTCGTCGCCGCCGCGATGGCGGTGTCATAGCTTTCCATCAGCGGCAGGATCAGTGCCACCATTTCCTCGGCGATCTGGTAGTCCAGATGCGGCGCGTCGGCATGCAGCACCTTCGTCACGCCCTCCAGGCGCGCAGCCTGATCGGCGGCGGCCTCACAATTATAGCCGGCCACCAGAACATGCACGTCATCCTCGATCTGGCGCGCGGCACTGACAACCTTGCTCGTGGCCGCGTCGAGACTGTTTTCTGTGACCTCGGCGATCAGCAATACGCTCATGGCTACAGCACCCGCGCTTCGTTTCTGAGCTTGTCGATGAGTTCCGGCACACTTTCGACCTTGACGCCGCCCTTGCGCTCCGGCGGCTCGGTCGTGTTCAGAACCTTGAGCCGCGGCGCGATGTCCACGTCCAAGTCCGACGGCGACATCTCTTCCAGCGGCTTCTTCTTCGCCTTCATGATGTTGGGCAGCGAAGCGTAGCGCGGCTCGTTGAGGCGCAGATCGGTCGTGATGATCGCCGGCAGGTTCATCGACAGCGTCTGCAACCCGCCATCGACTTCCCGGGTGACGTGAAGGCCACCGTCGACGAAGGCGAGCTTCGAGGCGAAAGTGGCTTGCGGCCAGCCCAGCAGCGCGGCGAGCATCTGGCCCGTCTGGTTGCAGTCGTCGTCGATTGCCTGCTTGCCGAGGATGACGAGGTCCGGCTCTTCCTTTTCGATCACCGCCTTCAGCGTCTTGGCCACGCCCAGCGGCTCCATCGCCTCGTCGGTCTTGACGAGGATCGCGCGGTCCGCGCCCATCGCCAGCGCGGTGCGCAGCGTCTCCTGCGCCTTTTGCGGGCCGATCGAAACCGCGACGATCTCCTCGACCCCCTTGTCGCCTGCCTCGCGCAGGCGGATCGCCTCCTCGATCGCGATCTCGTCGAACGGGTTCATCGACATCTTGACATTGGCCGTCTCGACGCCGCTGCCGTCCGCCTTGACGCGGATCTTCACATTGTAATCGACGACCCGCTTGACCGGGACGAGGATCTTTCTCATGCGTGTCTCCCGTGCCGGGCTGTTCCCGCCGTTGTGTCAGTGCTGTCGGACAATCCGCTGAGCCACATTAGCGAAATACCCTAATGGCAACAATGACGAGCGCGACGTATCAATATCGTTCTGAGACATGCCGGGCCGGGACGTTCGGCCATCGTGATGGCGTATGCAGATGCCGGGCCGGCAGCGCCGAAAACCATGAGTTACAAGCCTTTCGCAACTGCGAAAAACAAGCAAGCACGTTAGTCTTCGCCGCTTGGCAAGTCAATCTCCGGCTAACCGTGAAACAGTACGGCGCAGCCTGGCAGAAACGAGGTGGTCAAGCCGATGGCGCGCGGTCGAAAAGCGGCACGCCTGGCCGGCGCATGAACAGGACGAGAAGCGCACCCGCGCCTAGCCCGCCGATATGCGCCCACCAGGCCGTGTGCGGGTCGTCCGAGAAGAACAGACTGTAAAGCTGGAACGCGATCCAGATGCCGAGGGCGACACCCGCGTTCAGCCGCAGCGGGAAAAATGGAAGCGCCAGCACCCACAGCCGCACCTTCGGGTGCAGCATGAGATAGGCCGCGATCACGCCCGAAGTCGCGCCACTCGCGCCGATCAGCGGCTGTGGTGAAGCCGGCACGGCCAGGGTGTGCACCAGGCCCGCGAAAATGCCGCACATCAGGTAGAACAGCAGGAAGCGGACATGGCCCATCGCGTCTTCGACATTGTCGCCGAACACCCAGAGAAACGCCATGTTGCCGGCTAGATGCATGATGCTGCCATGCAGGAACATGTAGCTGACAAGCGTCAGCCGCTCGGGCACCTGGGTCTGACCGTCGAAGACCTCGTAACTGGAATCGCCGAAAAAGCCGGCGTTCAGCAGTTCCGCCGGGATCAGTGCGAAGCCGAGGATGCTCTCCAGGCTGGCCGGAGCCACCGCGCCGGACTGGAAGACGACGTAGATGATGATATTGGCGGCGACCAGAGCCAGGGTGACGGCCTGGAAGCGGATTTTTACAAGCGGATTGCGATCCCAGACCGGAATGAACAGCACGCCGGGTTCCTTTCCCCGTTAACGGTTGGCGCCGGGCTGCCAGAGCACGTCGCCCGCCCCCTTGTCGTTGAGATAGCGGCTGGCGACGAACAGGTAGTCGGACAGCCGGTTGATATAGCTGAGCGCGGCCTCGCTGACATGCTCTTCCGGGATCGCCGCAAGGGCGGCGACGAGGCGTTCGGCGCGCCGGCAGATGGTGCGCGAGACATGCAGCGCGGCGGCTGCCGGCGTCCCCCCCGGCAAAACGAACGAGGTCAGCGGCTTGAGTTCCGCGTTCATCCGGTCGATTTCGGCTTCCAGCCACGCAGTCTGCTCCGCGCTCATGCGCAGCGGCTCGTAGGGCAGTTCCTCGCCCGTGTCGGGCACGCACAAGTCCGCGCCGAGATCGAACAGGTCGTTCTGGATGCGTGTGAGACCGGCACGGATCTGCGCGTAATCCGCGGGTGTGTCGGGCGCCGCAAGGACGGCCTGGCCGAGCGAGGCGTTGAGTTCGTCGACCGTTCCATAGGCCGAGATGCGCAGGTGATCCTTGGGCACGCGCGCGCCGGTGCCGAGGGCGGTCGTGCCATCGTCACCCGTGCGGGTATAAATCTTGGTGAGGACAACCATCGGCTACCTTTTCTCCGGTGCGCCCCTTCGCGGAGGCCGCCAATCACCAATGGTAGCCTACCTGTACCCCGGTGCTGGTCAAGCCCTGGTTCTGGCCGCATGCCCCGCCATTGGACACATGCGACACGGTTGCCAGCAGATTCCAGCCCGGCGCAAGTGCAAGCCCCACGGCGGCGGCCTCGCGGAAATTCGCGGTGCAGCCGAAGGAGTCGTTGGAATCGCCCGTGGGGCCGTCATGAAGCGCGCCGCCGAAGCTGGCCTCGACGAACAGAGTCTCCGTCAGCCGGGCGTCCCAGGTCAGGCCGAAATAGCCGACATTCGTGTCCCCGGAGGTGTTGAGCGACACGCCGACATGCGGGCGCGGGCTGAGCAGGATATCGAGCGGATCGCCGGTGCGCGGTCCGAGCCGGTGGAACAGCGCTTCGACATTGACGTCCCAGCCGTCTTCGTTGTCGTTGGATTCCAGATCGTGGACGAGGGCGCCGAGGCGTATTTCGTCGATGATGCGGGTTTCTTGCGGGAGCGGTTCGGCGGCAGCGGCGACGGTCAGGCACGGCCCCGCGGCCGCGAGCGCGGCGAACAGGACATTCTGCAAGACGCGGCTTCGCGCCGCGATCATCCGAATCATGAAAGTCCCCGCCCTTATTTTTCACTCTGTGTGAAATGGCCGGGCGGGGAAGTCAAACGGCCAGCGGCGGATCGCCGCATTTATGGTGCCAGTTGTGGAAAGCCGGGCACGCGGGCTTGGCATTATCGCGCGAAGTAGACCGCCAGCATGATGACGACGATCGCCAGGAATTGCAGGCCGACGCGCCAGCGCATCAGCGTCTGGCTGGTGTTCGAGGCGCCGCCGCGGAACATGTTGAAAAGTCCGGCGACAAGCACCAGCGCGACCGCGCCGACGGCGAGATAGGTCAGGTTATGGGTGATGAATTCCATGATTCGAGCCTGTTTCGATTCGGGCGAACGCCCATGTCTTGCGCGGGGCGGGCGGATCGGTTCGTCCGGCGGCGCCTATGCGTTGCGCCCCGCGATCAGCCAGTAGACCAGCCCCGCCGCGAAACCGGCCGTCGCGTAGATCGCGAGATATTGCGCCGAGGGCACGGCTTCGGCCGGGGCGTTCTGCACGATATGGGCCATCGGCATCACGATCATCGCCAGCCCGCCTGTGACGATATAGTAAAGCGCGGATCGGATTTTAGCCACCTCGCCCGCGACGGCTGCCACGAGGCCGGGCAGCAGGCTGAGCGTCGGCGCGACGGTGGCGAAGAAGGCGATGAACCCGACGCCGCGAAGGAAGAATTCGTCCGGCGGCTGGCGCGGATCGGCGATCTCCGGCGCGTGAACGGCGAGTTCGCGGGCGGCCCAGTCGGCGCCCACGGCGAACAGCACGACGAGCGCCGTCACGCAGGCGAGCACGAAGGCGAAGGCGGCGGCGACGATCCGGCGGATCGCGGGCCAGATCATGGGCGTCTCCCTCATTCCTGCCGGCAGGAGCGGTTGGTACCTGTTCCGTCATCGCGAGGCCCGAAGGGCCGAAGCGATCCAGCGACACGGCGCTCGTTACTGGATGCGTCGTCGCTTCGCGCCGGCCTCCGGCTCCGCTTCGCTCGCATTGACGTCGCAGTTACGGTTTTCGTCTTTGCCGGGC
>JBKGZY010000194.1:0-5029 GCA_046543175.1 Dichotomicrobium sp. | reverse complement strand
GCTGCGCGCCGGGGACCGCCGCCCTCGCTCAAACGGCGGCCCCGGACACGTGCCGGATGCCGGTGAAGGAGGCGGACCGGCTTCCGGGGACGAGGTCTCGGTTTTTCGCAGCGGGAGATGCCTGCTGAGGGAACACGGCAGATGCAAAAGCCCGCGCGCTTGGGATGACGATGGGGAGTTCAATCGTCATCCAGCGCGAAGGTACACTCAGAGTGGTCAGGGAGTCAAGCGAAAGTGGACTTGTCCACTGTCACGAGAGCCGGGCGCGCGCGACGGCGATGCGCTTGGAGCCGCGGGTGTCGCGAATCTGCTGGATCAGAACGCCGGTGACGCGGATGTCGCGGTCGAGTATGCCGGTGATCGGGGCATAATCCGGGTTCAGGGCCTCGAGCTCCACGAACGGCTCGCCGTTCTCACCGGCGCGAAAGCGGATGCGGCGGAATACCATTTCGCCCGTCTTGACGATTTCCGCGGCAACGAAATCGCCCGGCTCCGGCGCGAGTGTCCGATGGATAAGTATTTTCTCGCCTATCGGGATTTCCGGGGCGTTCGCCAGATCGCCAACCCGGAATGCGATCAGGTTTTCAGGCGACAGATCAATATCACTGTCGACATGAGTGACAATGAAATCCTCGGAAACGACGCCTTCGGGATTATTCACATCCTCTAATGACATGAGTTTTACCTTGACGGTTTTCGTTGGCCCCGCTGACCGCAGTGATGAAGCGTCGGCCATATTTCCGAGGCCTGTCAATAGCCAGTAATCGGAAACGCCGCAGACCCTCGCGATTCTTTGCAGCGTCGAAAGACGCCAGTGCATGTCCGGCTCGGCCTCTTCAAGCGTCTCCCATTTCGATACGGTCTGCTTCGATTTTCCGACGCGCCGTCCGAGTTCATCCTGTTTCAGCCCGGCGAATTCGCGCGCAAGCCGCAGCCGGCGCGGCAGCCCCGTAGGATCCAGCGTCAATTGAGCCTCCTTCACTCCCCAATCTGATCCGGTTTGACCAGAAACGCTGGATAACGTCCAGATTGACCACCAAGGCGGGATCGCGGTCAAGAGTCGGTTGACTGGTGCGTCGGATTTCGGGTAGCCTTTTTGTCATGATGCGGCGAAGTGAACACAGCGCAACACCCGGCCTGCCGGGGCAAAAGCAGGAGGGTGAGTCCGGCGCCAGCGGATCGGTTATGCGTGACGCGGGCTTGTGCGCGGTGATCGCGGTCGCCGGCAATCCGTACCGTATCTACAAGGCGCTCGCCGCCGCGGGCTACCGCATCGGCAAGCAGTCTCCAGGCAACTGGCGACGCGTTCCGGCGAAATGGGTGCTGGCGATCGAGAACGTCCTCGGCGTCCCGCGCAGCATCCAGCGTCCCGACCTGTATCCGCCTCATGAGTATCCCGCCTGTTCCAAGTCCGGCGAGCGCGCCGCGTAAGGGGCGGCCTGCGTGATAATCGAAAGAACGGCTCCGTTCCGTCCGGCCCGGCCGGATCGAAACCGGAGTCGGGGAGCGGGGGTATGTCAAAAGTCGTGCTCGGTCTTATCGGGATCGCCAGCGGCGGCCTGCTGCTGGTCGTCTCGTCGGTCATCAACTACACCGGCACCTACAAGCAACTATCCGCAAGCGATATCGGTCTTGATCTGACCGCCCTGATCTCCGCCGGATCGGTGGCGTTCGACGGGCTGTCGATCCTGTGCGGGGTGATCCTCTACCGGCTGATCCTGATGCCCGGTCTCGGAATCCTGCGCCGGGGGGCGCTGCTCTGCGTGACCCTGATCGCGATGACGCTGTTTCTCGGGTATTCGTCATGGGCGGCGGTCGGGTTCTTTTCCCAGCAGCGCGGCGACACCGTCGCCGGGCGCGAGCAGGTCACCGAGCGGCGCGCGGAGTTGCGCCGCGAGATTGCGGAAGACCGCGACCGCAAGGGCTGGCTGGCCCGGCAGATGCCAGTGGACATGCAGGCCGGCGAGATCAAGCCGCTACGCCCGGTGGAAACGATACAGGCCGAAATCGACGCCCTGCTGCGCGATCCCGGCGCCGAGGGCTGCCCGCCGGGCGCGCCGGCCAACGGCCCCGTAACCCGCAAGGTCTGCCCGCAGGTGGACACGCTGCGCGCGGAAAAGGCCCTGGCCGAAGAGGCCGAGGAACTGACAGCGCGGATCGACAAGAATGTCGCCGAGCTGGCGTCCCTGAAAGCTGTCGGGACGTCGGATGCGCAGGCCTCGTTCTTTTCCTGGCTGACCGGGGCCGCGATTCCCGATGCCCAGCGCAGCTTCATCGTTCTGATCGTGCTGGCCTTCGAGCTCGGCAAGCCGCTGTCCGGCGTGCTGATCGCGATGGCGCTGATGGATGCCCCGCGCCGGCAGGAAACGCCGCCCGAAGAGGCCCCGGCCGCTGATACCGCTGCTTACAGCACGCATGGAACCGACAGTGACGGCGAGAGCGGCAACGTCGTGGCGCTGCGCCCGGCCCGGCCTGATCAGCCCGACCGGATCGCCGATACCGTCCAGACCATTCTGCGCGAGCGGGCGATGCCGCGCACGATCCGAACCGGGAAACTGCGCGCCGCGGTCGTCGCGCGCGCGGGCGAATGTTCCGATCAGGCCGTCAATACCGTGATCGGGCGAACAATGCAGGCGCTTGGCTATGTCCGCAAGCGCGCCTGCGTGCAGGGACGGCGCTTTTATGTCTACGAGCGCTCGGGCGGCGAGGTCGCCCAGCGTGTCGCGGCCTGAGCCGCTTAGCGTCATGGGGTCAGCGGGACTCGGCTAAGCGGTGGATGCGAGAAACCCCGGTCACGTTGGCGCGTGCCGGGGTTGAATCTCGTATCCGATGGAGCCAGCGGGAATTCGCAGCATCCGCATGGCTCTATGGCGAAAACTGATGAGCGGTTGGCAGACCGCTTGAATTTTGAAGCACTGGACCGTGCTGAGCGAAGCACAAGGGAATATGCCACGCTGAGACAGCTGTCGCTGCTCAGCACCGTATATAGCGCATTCCCTGTGCATAGACAAGGGAAAAGTCATGCTGAGCGGTGCGGACTCACAGAGTCCCGAGGGGGATTTTCCCCAGCCTCACAACATCGAAGCCGAACAGGCACTGCTTGGCGCCCTGCTCGTCCACAACGGTGGATATTACAGGATCGAGGGGCGCATCTGCGCGGCCGATTTCTACGACCCTCTGCACGCGCAGATCTTCGAGGCCATCGCCGCCGATATCGCCGCCGGCCGGGCGGTCACGCCGATCACACTCAAGCCGCGCTTCGAGGGCTGCGATCCGGTCGGCCATCTGAGCGTTCCGCAATATCTGGGGCGGCTGGTTGCCAACGCCGTCTCGGCAATCGGCGTTGCCGATTATGCCGAGCGTATCCGCGATCTGTCTATACGCCGGGCGCTGCTCGCCGTCAGCGAGGATATGCGGGATGATGCATTGCGCGACCACGACGCTGCGGCCACAGCGCTGGTCGAGCGTGCCGAGCGCCAGCTTTTCGATCTTGGGGCGCATGGGAGCGGCCGGGGGCTGATGCCCCTGTCGCAGCCTCTCACGGGCGCGATGGAGACGGTTTCGCGGGCCTATCAGCGTGATGACGGGATTGCCGGTATTCCCACGGGTATCCGGCGGCTCGACAGCCAGGTCGGCGGGCTCGTCAACGCCAATATGATTGTGCTGGCCGGCCGGCCGGCGATGGGCAAGACCGCGCTCGGGCTGAATATCGCCGTGAACGTCGCGCGCGCCGGCTATCCGGTCGCCTTCTTCTCGCTGGAGATGTCGGCCGAGGAACTGACCACGCGCATCATCAGCGGGGAAACCGGCGTGCCGGTGACGGCGATCCGGCGCGGCACCATCGATGCCGGCCAGTTCGCGCAGCTCTCCTCGGCGGCCGAGTATATCCGCCAGGAGCCGCTTTATATCGACGAGACCGGCGGGGCGAGCATCGATCAGATTGCCGCGCGCGCCCGGCGCGCGGTGCGCACCAAGGGCGTGCGGCTTGTGGTCGTCGATTACCTGCAGATCATGCGGGGCACGGCCCGGTCCCGTTACGAGAGCATCACCGACATCTCGAACGGCCTGAAGACGCTGGCGAAGGAGCTGGACGTTCCCGTGATCGCGCTGTCCCAGCTCAACCGGGCCAATGAAAGCCGCGATGACAAGCGGCCCCAGCTTGCCGATCTGCGCGAGTCCGGGGCGGTGGAGCAGGACGCCGACATGGTCTGGTTCGTGCACCGCGACGAGTACTACCTCGCGCGCAAGGAGCCGGACCCGGACAACCTTTCCGAATATGCCGACTGGCAGACCGAGATGTCCAAGGTGCGGGGCAAGGCGGACCTGCTTGTCGCGAAGAACCGGCACGGCCCGTGCGCCGTGGTGCGACTGAACTTCGACGGCGCGAACACGCGCTTCAGCGATGGAGACCTATGATGAATCAGAGATATTCCGTGGTTCAGGGCGACGCTGTTTACGACAAGCGCCTTACGGAGATTCATCTCCGGGTCCTGCTGGTGCTTGGCCATCATACGGATCGGCGTGGCTGGTGCTGGCTGAACCAGACGCATGTTGCCAAGAAACTCGGCTACTCGCGGGAAAGCATCAACCGCGCGCTGCGCGATCTCGTCGACTGGGGGCGGGTCTACAAGGAGCGGGGCAAAGGCAAGGATCACCGCAAGATGTTCTATCTCGTGGTGATGGACAGAACACAGCCGGACGAGGCAACCAGCAATGCGCCGAAACCGGAACCTGAAAACAAGGCCACTGTGACGCATGGCTCACGTGATGAAGGTGTCACACGTGACGCACGGGTCACTGTGAGCGAGAAGTCATGTGAGATCCAGACATCACAACCTGCTGTGACCTCTGGAGATCACACCCCGGTTCCCCTAAAGGGGAACCTAGAACGACCCCCACAGAACGACCCCCGTTTTTGCGCAAACGAGGTTTGCGCCGATGCTTCGCCAGAAAATGGGCAGGATAGCAGTCCGGAGCCGGACAAGCCCAAACCGAAGAAATCCCGCTACACGGAATCGTTCAACCAGTT
>JBKGZY010000193.1:0-5083 GCA_046543175.1 Dichotomicrobium sp. | reverse complement strand
CGTGGATGCAGCTGATGCGCGCCACCGGTATTCGCGTGGGAGCGCTCTCGCGCCTGACGGTGGGCGACGCCCGGCAGGCGCTGGCCGAGGGGCGGCTGACGATAAGAGGCGCGATCAACAAGCGCGGCAAAACGCACGTTGTATCGCTGCGCTCGATGGGCACGCGGGCGCTGACCGAGCTGCTGCGCATCCGCGCCCGGCTGGGCCACCCCAACGACCCGGCCGCGCCGCTGATCATGTCGCGCCAGGGCGGCAAGGGTATGAGCGTGCGCACCTACCAGCAGCGCCTGCGCCAGTGGGTGCTGGCCGCGGGCCTGGGCGTGCAGGTGACCCCGCACTGGTTCCGCCACACGCTGGCCAAGCGGATGCTGGATAACTCGACCAGCCCGGCCAAGGCGCTGGGCATTGTCCAGCGCGTGCTGGGGCACTCGGACATCAACACGACGACGGTCTACACGCGCCCCAGCCGCGAGGATATCGACCGGGCGTTGGTGGAGGCGGGGGTATGACGGCACTGAGATTTATGTCGGTCGACGACTTCAATATCCAGGTCCGCCCGGGGCGATGTGTGTCGGTCGGCCACCCGGAGCAACCCGGGTCATGGACGGGATTTGTGCTGGGCAAAGCGTTTGTCAGCGAGGACCTCGGCCCCATCGTCCCTGTGGTTGATCAGCACGGGGGTACACGCTCGCCGTCAATGACCGATGTGTGGATTGAATCTCGTGAGACCCCCAAGGCGTCGGCGTCCGCCGAGAAGGGACTGGATATCTACATTATCGGCACGAAGGGCAGCGGGAAGACCACGCTGGCGCGCTATATCGCCCGCCTGCTGTCGGAAAGCGAGTGCGCGAAGTCGTCGGAGGGGCTGAATCTACGCCTGCTCGATGGCGATCAATTCACGGACTGGGACAACTGGGACGTTCCCCCTCCTGGGGCGCTCGATGACCGACCGGTGACGATCAATACGGTCGAGGGTGAGCCGACGATCAGCGATGCGGCGGCGGCGCTGGCCGAGGCCATCGGGTTCGAGGGCTGGCAGGGCACGGTCGAGGCGTGGAATGCGACGTGCCGTGTCAAGCAGCCCGTCGACCTGTTAGAGGAATCCACCGGGCGGGTGATCCAGACATGGACCGCCTCGCGCGCCTGGCCGACGGCCCACGGGCCGATGGTCATGATCCCGGCCTGCGGCCCGGTGAGCCTGCGCCACGTCAGGGCGCGGCCCGATCCCGAGCGGCCGCAGGCGGAGGCGACGAAGCAGGCCCCAACATCGACCGACAAGGGCGAGGCGCCCACGCCGCAATTTTTCCATGATGCCGCAGGCGGTCTGTGCTTCGGTTTCCTTGACACCGTTCACAAGGATCGAGATGCGCCCGCCTACGCCCCCAACATCCTGCGCGACGCCCTGGAGGCGATCGACAACCGCGCCGCCGAGCGCGACCGGGCCGGTGGCGAGCGCAGCATGGCCGACTGCGTGGCGGCGTTCAACGCCTTGACCGGCCACGCGCTGACCGAGCGCGAGGGCTGGGTGTTTATGGCCCAGCTCAAGCTCGCGCGCGCCCAGGGCGGGCGGCTGCTCGCGGATGACTACATCGACGGCGCGGCGTACATGGCGCTGGCGGGCGAGGCGGCGCTGAAGGCGGACCGGGCAGCGAGGGGCAAGGGCAAGGGCGATGGCTCGTAGCAAAGCCGTGGTGCAAACCTTCAACCGCGGCCGCGAGAGTTACGTGGACACGCGGCACCTCTCGCCCGAGGCGCGGCTGCTGTGCTGGCGCGGCATGAAAAAGCTCAACCCGGAGAAGGCCCGGATGCTCGAACACGACGCCTTTATCGCCGCCCTGCGCGAGCGTTTCGGCGAGCAGGTGCACCTGCAGATCGAGCTGGACGAATACCGCCGGTACGTGACGGCGGGGCGGGAGGTGGCGAATGCGCCCGCTGAAGACACACATTGAGTTGTATCCGCGGCTGCGCCGCGATGCAACCGAGGCCGAGGTGGTCGCGCTGCTCAAGGCGGACGGGATCACCGACCCAACACGGATTCGCCGGTACCTGGCCGGCAGGAGGCAGGTGATATGCAAGCACAACGAGACACGATAACCCGCACGGCGCGCGTGGCGCTGCTGTGCCTGTTGCTGCCGGCGCTGGTGTTCGCGCTGGCCGGGTGCGCGGGGGCGCGGGTGTACATGGATGTGTCGGCCACGGCGTTCGATCAGCCGGGGGCGCGCCCGGAGGTGACGCTGGACAGCCCGATGGCCGGTTACGCGGTGGGCGTGGAGTACGAGGGCTGGTATTTCGAGCCGATCACGCACTACTCGGGGCTGCTGGCCCAGGAGCGCGGCTACGGGATTACCGGCTACACGCTGGGCAAACGCTGGTCGTTCGCGGTGCGCCGGTCCGGCACCGTTGAGGATGTCGAGGTGCGCGACTACGGCTACGACGAGCCGCGCTCCGGCGGGTGTGGACCATGAGCGCGCCGGCGATGGACGTGCCGGCGGGCGATGCGCTGGCGATGCACGAGAGCGTGCGCCAGCTGCAGCACTGCGCCGAGCGCCTGGCGCGCCAGCGCCCGGTAACCGAGCAGGCCAAGAGCGCGGTGCAGACGGCCCGCGCCCTGCTGCGCGAGGCGGCCGAGGCGGAACTGGCGATGCAGCGGCAGATGGCGGCGACCAGCGATGAGGGGGGGGCATGATTACGGTGCGGTTCGAGACGGGGTTGGTGCTCCGGTACAGCCAGGCGTATTTCGTCGAGCATTGGCAGGGGCACCACAAAATCAAACAAGACAAGGACGGCCGGACAATCGCGATCGCGCCGAATTCGGCCGTCGTCGAGCTGGAGCGCCCGACGCCGTCGCTGGTCAGCAAAGCCCTGACGGCACAGAGCCGGTGCCCGCAGCTGGCCGAGGCGGTGCGCGTCACGTTCATGGGGGTAAACAACGATGGCTGACGATTTTCTCCGGCCCGTCGGCGCCGGCCCGCTTTCGATCGAGCAGACCAACCGCGTGAACACGCTGCTGCGCGGCGCGCGCGACCGGGGCGTGGCGGCGGACCCGGCACTGACCCGGCGCGAGCACCAGGTGATGCTGCACGTGTTGCGCGCCGAGCTCAGTCGCGACACCGCCCGCGCGCTGGGCGTGAGCTTTCGGACGGTGGAGCTGCACCGCGCCCGCATCCTGGCCAAGTTCGGCGCGCGCAGCACGGTGCACCTGTTCGCCCTGTTGATCGGCTCGGTGGAGCCGGGGGAGGGCACCGATGGCTAACCTTGGGGTCGGGGTGCGGGTGTATGTCGGGTGGTGCCCGGATGATTTGGTCACGGGCACTGACCGCCGGTGTTCCATCGGCACCATCGTCGACGGCCCGCTGGAGCGAGGAACAATTTTGATCTCAGACCGGCGCGTCGACGTCGAGCGCGCGCTGCTGGCGGCCGCCGCCGGTAAGCGTCCACTACCGGACGCCGACGAGTGCCGGCACCTGGCGCTCAAGCTGGGCATTCCGAGTCGGTCCCGGCGTAACCTGGAGGGTAAAACCCAATGAAAGCGCTGAGCATCCGCCAACCCTGGGCCTGGCTGATCCTGCACGCCGGCAAGGACATCGAAAACCGCGACTGGCCGACGCACTTTCGCGGCCGGTTTTTGATCCACACGGGCAAGACGATGACGCGGGCGGACTACGACGAGGCCTCGGAGTTTGCCCAGGATATCGATGCGAACATCGTCATTCCCAAACCGGACGACCTCCCGCGCGGCGGCTTCGTCGGGACGGCGAAGTTGATCCGCTGCACCGACGGGCATCTGTCGCACTGGTTCACCGGCCCGTTCGGATTTGAGCTGGCCGGCCCGCGCCCGCTGCCCGAGTTCGTCCCCGCCCGCGGGCGGCTGGGGTTCTTCTCGGCGTCTGATCAGATTCTCGTTAAATGAAGGAGATTGGTATGGGCAAGCTGTTGTGTATTTATCACGGCAACTGCGCCGACGGCTTCGGGGCCGCCTGGGTGGTGCGCTATTGCTTCGGTGAGGACGTCGAGTTCCACGCCGGGGTGTACCAGGACCCGCCGCCGGACGTGACCGGCCGTGACGTGTTGATGGTGGATTTCTGCTACAAGCGTCCGGTGCTGGACGAGATGGCGAACATCGCGCGATCGATCGTCATCCTCGACCACCACAAGAGCGCCGCCGAAGATCTGGGCGACTTGCCGGAATCGTCGGGTGACTGGGATACCGACATGGAAATGGCAAAAGAGGCGGTGAGCCTCGGCGATCCGCCGGTGTTTGCTTTGTTCGACATGGAGCGCAGCGGCGCCGGCATCACCTGGGATTACCTGTTCCCGCGCTCGTCGCGCCCGCCGCTGATCAACCATATCGAGGATCGCGACCTGTGGCGCTTTGCTCTGGAGGGCACGCGCGAGATACAGGCGGCGGTGTTCTCGCACCCCTACGACTTCCGCGTGTGGGACGAGCTGATGCAGATGGACACGGAGGCGTTGCGCTCGGACGGCCGCGCCATCGAGCGCAAGCACTTCAAGGACATCCGCGAGTTTATCGGGGCCGCCCGGGTGCGCATGGAGATCGCCGGCTATTTCGTACCGGCGCTGAACGCCCCGTATTGCTGGAGCTCGGACGCCGGGCACGAGATGGCCGCCGGCGAGCCGTTCGCCGCGTGCTACTGGGATACCCCGGACGGGCGGGTGTTCAGCCTTCGATCGCTGCCGGGCGGCGTGGACGTGTCATCGGTCGCCCGCCAGTACGGCGGCGGCGGCCACGAGCACGCCGCCGGCTTTCGCGTGCCGCACGGCGCGCCGGATATGCCGGAGCTGGTGCGCGATGCCGAGTAAAGCCGACCACGTCCGCCGCGCCAAACAAACGCGCGGCCACACCTGCCACTGGCCCGGCTGCACCCGCCAGGTGCCGCCGGCCATGTGGGGCTGCAAATACCACTGGTTCCGCCTGCCCAAGCACCTGCGCGATCGCATCTGGCGCCACTACCGGCCGGGGCAGGAGAACGACATGAAGCCGTCTGAGGAATACCTGGCGGCGGCGGACGCGGTGCAGCAGTGGATACGGGAACATCATGGTTAAGCAACTGATCCTCTGGCT
>JBKGZY010000192.1:0-5125 GCA_046543175.1 Dichotomicrobium sp. | reverse complement strand
TTGCACTCCTCGTCGTCGCCGTCGTCCTGGTTGCAGTGGATGACGACCTCGTCGCCGACCTTCCAGCGCGTCACCTTGGAGCCGACCGCCCAGACGATGCCGGAGGCGTCGGAGCCGGCGATATGATAGGGGTGCTTGTGGCCGTCGAGCGTGGAAACCGGCTCGCCGAGCGCCGCCCACACGCCGTTGTAATTGACGCCCGCGGCCATCACGAGCACGAGCACATCGTGGCTGTCCAGCTCCCAGGTCGGCACCGCCTCGATCTGCATCGCCTGATCGGGCGGGCCGTGGCGCTCCTTGCGGATCGCCCAGGCATACATCGACTTCGGTACATGCCCCAGCGGCGGAATCTCGCCGATTTCGTAGAGGTCCTTGAACTCTTGCCCGGCCGGGGCGGTATTGGCGACGGCGGGTTGGGACATTGACGCTTCCTCCAGAGGCACGCTTAACCACGCCGCGGACAGACGTTCGGCGGCCGTTAACCAGTCCGGCCTCCCAATGCCTAATCCGCAGGCCCGATGATCGTTGGCCAATCACCCACCGATTTCAAGAATTTTTTGCATTGCAGCAAGAGGCGGCGGAATTGCCGGCGCCACGGTTCGAGCGGCTGTTGCATAATGGCATCGCCTGTCTTCGCATCTTTACGAAAATTGCGCGTGCCCAGCGGATCGCTATGCCACTTCCGACGAATAGCCAGCGCGGCGAAATTTCGTTACTCTTCGCGCCAGCACAAATTTTCGACGTAATCCCAATCCATTGCCGACTGTGTTATGCTGGGTCGAAGGCGGGCCGTTAACCACTGACCGCGTGGCCCGGCATTTTAACCTCCCGCACTCTGGATGACGGCGCTGGATGACAGCGTTCGACAAGGCGATGACCGATACACCGAAGGCTTCACGGCTGCTGAACCGCCGCGACTTCACCTTACTGTCCGCGGCTGCGCTCACCACGGCGAGCTTCGCGCCGGCTGCGTTGCGTGCGCAGGAGCCCCCGGCGGAGATCCCGGACTGGCAGGCGCATATCGATGCGATCAAGGGCGACAGGGAAGCCGTCGAGGACAAGGTGACGCTCGACCTGCCCGAAAGCGTGGAGAACGGCAACGTCGTTCCCTTCACCGTGGCGGTCGATTATCCGATGACCGACACCGATTACGTTCAGGCGATCCACCTTATCGCCACGGGCAACTACGCGCCGGCCATCGCCTCGTTCTATTTCACGCCGCTGAGCGGGACCGCGCGGGCCTCCAGCCGGATGCGCCTTTTGCAGACGCAGGAAGTTATCGCGCTGGCGCAGGCAAGCGGCGGGGCGTTCTATGTCGGTCGGCGCCGGGTTGAAGTCGTCGTCGGCTGTTGCGGCGGCTAGTGGAGGTTGTGATTCAGACATTTGCTCGGGCGGGTGCTGCGACGGGAGGCAAATGTCTGAATCGGACCACCAGGATCGAGGCGGGGCCGCTGTCCGGCGGAGGAGCGGATCAATTACAGGAAACGTGAAACGCCATGGCATTTTCATCGGAACCGCAGGTCAAAATGCCGGAATCCGCCGAAGCGGGCGCGATCATCGAAATCGAGACGCTGATCGCGCATCCGATGGAGACGGGGTACCGGCTTGACGAAGACGACGAGACGTTCATCCCGCGCAATATCATCGAGGAATTCACTGCGCATTTTAACGGCTTGGAAGTCTTCCGCGCCAAGCTCTATCCGGCCGTCTCCGCGAATCCCTACATCGCCTTTCCTGTGCGGGTTGAAGAGTCGGGCGAATTCGAGTTCACTTGGCGCGACGCCGACGGAAACACATGGCAGGTGACACGGTCCTTCACCGTGTCCTGATGCCGCCGCGAGCGCGGCGGCCACGTTCAGCCAATAGCGTGCCGGAAGGGGGCGGCCCGTGACGGATTCCGACAACATGCTGCCAGACGGCCTGCTGCTGGCCGCGCTGCAAATGACCGAGGCCACGGCGATCGCGGCGGCGGCCCATCGCGGGCGGGGCGACGAGCCGGCGGCCATGGCGGCCGCGTCGCAGGCGATGCAGGCGCAACTGGCGATGATGGAAGCGGATGCCCGGATCGCGGTCGGGGATGGCGATGCGGAGGACGACGGTCTCGGCACGGGCGTCTCGGTCGGCATCGGCGGGCCGCAGATCGACCTTGCGGTGAGTCCGCTGGAAGGTGCCACCCTGTGCGCCAAGGCGCTGCCGAACGCGTTGTCGGCCGTCGTCATGGGACTGCCCGACAGCCTCCTGCGTGTACCGGACGTGTATATGGAGAAGATCGCCATCGGGCCGGGCTATCCCGAAGGCGTCGTCGATCTGGACGCCGAACCGGGCGAAAACATCGATGCCCTGGCCCGCGCGAAGGGCATCGAAGCGGCGGACATCACGGCCTGCGTGCTCGACCGTCCCCGCCACGGCACGCTGATCGCGGCGCTGCGCGAGACCGGGGCGGCGGTCCGGCTCATCAGCGACGGCGACGTCGCCGCGGTCATCGAAACCGCGCGTGCCGATCTCACCGGGCTCGACGTCTATATGGGGATCGGCGGCGCGCCGGAAGGGCTGATCGCCGCCGCGGCGCTGCGCTGCATGGGCGGCCAGATGCAGGCGCGGCTGACGCCGCTGAACAACGATCAGCGCGCGCTCGTGGGCGCCAGCGGCCTCGATCCGGAGACCAAATACGACGCGGCCCGGCTGGCCTCGGGCGACATCGTCTTCTCGGCGACCGGGATCAGCGGCGGCGCGCTGCTGCGCGGCGTGCTCTCCGACGCGAACGGCCTCCACACCCACACACTGGCGATGCGCAGCGCGCGCGGATCGGTGCGCTGGATCTCCACGCAGCACAAACGGCTTTCCGTAAGCTGACGTCTCGCCCCGCCTTTGCCGGGCCCAGACCCGGCAATCCAGAAATTTTGCGAAGATTTGCTGGATCACCGGCTTCCCCGGATCGGGCTCCGGGGACAGGCAAGTCCGGTGATGACGCCGGGTTTCTGCACGGGGCGCGGGGACGACTTCGGCAACCGTCGGGCCTCGCAGCGTCCCGGATAGCGCCATCAACGTTTTCCACACCCGGCCCACCCGGGCGCAGAATCGGCTAGGCTTCGCATAGTTGTGATTATGCGGGCGCTCTGATGGCCATTTCCACGACCTCACCAATCGCTGCGGATATGGACGGCGCCTTCCTCGGCGTCACGAAATCCGTGCGGGGCCTGCGCTGGATCGACCGTCTCAGCCCGGACAAGGCCGCGACCGCCACCGCGATCTGCCAGCGCCACGGCCTGCCCGAACTGCTCGGACGGGTGCTTGCCGCGCGCGGCGCGACACCCGACGATATCGAAACCTGGCTGAACCCGACGCTGCGCGCGCTCCTGCCCGATCCGGTATCGCTGCGCGACATGGAGACCGGCGCGGCGCGGCTGGCCAAGGCGATCCGGGAGCGCGAGCGGGTCGCCATTTTCGGCGATTACGACGTCGACGGCGCGGCCTCCTCGGCGCTGCTGGCGCGGTTCCTGCGCGCGCACGGGCTGGAGGCGCGCATCTACATTCCCGACCGGATCAGCGAAGGCTACGGCCCCAACACCGAAGCAATGGAGGGCCTGGCGCGCGACGGGGCGACGCTGATCGTCACGGTCGACTGCGGCACGCTGAGCCATGACCCGATCGCCGCGGCGGTCAAGCGCGGCGCGGATGTCGTCGTGGTCGATCACCATCAGGCCGACGAGACGCTGCCGCCGGCGCACGCGGTCATCAACCCCAACCGCGAGGACGATCTCAGCGGGCAAGGACACATGGCCGGCGCGGGCGTTACCTTCCTGCTGCTGGTGGAGACGGCGCGGCAGTTGCGCGCGGCCGGACATGCCGGCGGGCCGGACCTGATGGGGCTGCTCGACCTGGTGGCGCTGGCGACGGTCTGCGATGTCGTGCCGCTGACCGGCGTCAACCGCGCGCTCGTCGCCCAGGGGCTGAAGGTGATGCGCCGCCGGCACAATCCGGGGCTGACGGCGCTGGCCGATGCCGCGGGGCTGAACAAGCCGCCCGAGCCGTATCACCTCGGCTTTCTGCTGGGGCCGCGCATCAACGCGGGCGGGCGGATCGGCGATGCGGCGCTCGGCGCGCGCCTGCTGGCCGGCGAGGACCCGATCGAGGCGGGCGAGATCGCCGCGCGGCTCAACGCGCTCAACGCCGAACGCCGCGAGATGGAGGCGAAGGCGCTGGAAGAGGCCGCGGCCGCCGCCGAGGCCATGCTGGACGCGCGGCCCGACACCGCCGTGCTGATGCTCGGCTCGCCGGACTGGCACAAGGGGCTGATCGGGCTGATCGCCGCGCGGCTGGTCGAGCGGTTTCAGCGGCCGAGCTTCGTGTTCGCCTGGGACGACGCGGCGGGGACGGGCACCGGCTCGGGGCGTTCGCTGCCTGGGGTGGACCTGGGGCGCGCCGTGCGCGCGGCCGTCGCGGGTGGCGCGGCGAAGCAGGGCGGGGGCCACGAAATGGCTGCGGGCGTCACCATCGCCCGCGAGGGTCTGGACGACTTGCGCGCCTTCTTCGAGGATGCGCTGGGAAGCGAGGCGACGCGCGCGCGGGCCGAAGCCGGGCTGAAGATCGACGGGGCGCTCTCGCCGCGCGCGGCAACGGCCGAACTGATCGCGCAGATCGAGCGGGCGGGGCCATTCGGCGCGGGCAACCCTTCGCCGCGCTTCGTGTTTCCGAGCCAGCGGCTGAGCTTCGTGAAGCAGGTGGGCGACAGCCATGTCCGCTGTTCGCTGCGCGCGGACGGGGCGCAGATCGGCGCGGTGGCGTTCCGTGTGGCCGGGACGCCACTGGGCGCGTACCTGCTGTCGCAGCCGGAGGGGCCGGTCCATATCGCCGGGCGGCTCCAGCGCGATTTCTGGAACGGGCGCGAGCGCATCGAGGTGCTGATCGAGGACGCCGCCCCCGCCGCGCGGCCTTGACGTCACCCGCCGCGGCACTTATTGCTAAGGCCGTTGGCGGGCGCGATGTGTCCGTCTTCGCGCCGCTTGTCCGGCAGGGCATTCCGCCCCCGTCGTCTAATGGTTAGGACGCCAGGTTTTCAACCTGGAAACAGGGGTTCAATTCCCCTCGGGGGTACCACCGTTCGCCCGTGAACGGCCGGGCATTT
>JBKGZY010000191.1:0-5127 GCA_046543175.1 Dichotomicrobium sp. | reverse complement strand
TGGTCGCCGGGTTCATCGCCATGCTCTGGGTCCGGCCCGAGCGCCCGGCACGTTACAGCATCGGGCGATAAATCCGGATCGTCCGATGCTGTAGAGTCTTTGGTTGTCGCGCCGGGTTTGCGAAAAACCGGATTCCACTTTTTCGCCCGGCGCTCTAATGCCGGAAATGGCGCATGCCGGTCAGGACCATCGCAAGCCCTTCCTCGTCGGCGGCGGCGATGACGTCTTCGTCGCGCATCGATCCGCCGGGCTGTATCACCGCCGTCGCGCCCGCCTGCGCGGTGGCGAGCAGCCCGTCCGGGAACGGGAAGAATGCATCCGAAGCCGCAACCATGCCGCGCGGCATTTCCGCGGGACTCGGCTTTTCGTCATCGAGGCCCGACCCGCGTTTGGCGCGCGCCGATTCCTGGGCCTTGTGCGCAGCGATGCGCGCGGAGTCGACCCGGCTCATCTGCCCGGCGCCGATGCCCACCGTCGCGCCGTCGCGGGCGTAGACGATGGCGTTTGACTTGACGTGCTTGCAGACGCGGAAGGCGAAGATCAGGTCGGCCAGTTCACGCTCGGTCGGCGCGCGCCTGGTCACGCAGCGCACATCCGCCGCGCCGACCCGGCCATTGTCGCGCGACTGCACCAGCAGTCCGCCGGATACGCTGCGCACGGTCAGGCCCTCCGCCGCCGGGTCCGGCAGGCCGCCCGCGAGCAGCAGACGGGTGTTCTTTTTCTGCGCGATAACGTCGAGCGCCTGGGGGTCCGCGTCCGGTGCGATGATGACCTCGGTGAAGATTTCCATCATCTTCGCCGCCGCCTCCGCATCCAGCTCGCGGTTCACGGCGATAATGCCGCCGAACGCGCTCACCCGGTCGCTGAGCAGCGCCTTGTCGTAGGCCTCCGCGAGTGTATCGCCCAGCGCCACGCCGCACGGGTTGGCGTGCTTGATGATCGCCACGGCCGCGCTGTCGTCCGGATTGAACTCCGCGACCAGTTCATAAGCCGCGTCCGTATCGTTGATGTTGTTGTAGCTCAGCTCCTTGCCCTGGACCTGCCGCGCCGTGGCGACGCCCGGACGCGACGGCGCCGTGCCGCCGACATAAAACGCCGCGTGCTGATGCGCGTTCTCGCCGTAGCGCAGCGTCTGCTTGAGCGTGCCGGAGAAGCTGCGCCATTTCGGCGCTGTTTCGCCGGTCTGCACGGCGAACCAGGCGGTGACCGCGGCATCGTAGGCCGCCGTGCGCGCATAGGCCTTCGCCGCCAGCGTCCGGCGCGTCTCGGGAGGCACATGGCCGTGCTGGCGAATTTCGTCGAGAACGGCCGTATAGTCGTCCGGGTCGACGACGACCGTCACATGGGCGTGGTTCTTTGCCGCTGCGCGGATGAGCGCGGGGCCGCCGATATCGATATTCTCGATGCAGGCCGCGAAGTCCGCGCCGTCCTGAACGGTCTGCTCGAACGGGTAGAGATTGACCGCCAGCAGGTCGATCGGTGTTATGCCGTGCGCATCCATCGCTGCGGCGTGCTCCGGGTTGTCGCGCGCGCCCAGAAGCGCCCCGTGAACGAGCGGATGCAGCGTCTTCACGCGCCCGTCCATGATCTCGGGAAAGCCCGTGACCTCGGAAATATCGCGCACGGCGATGCCGCTGTCGCGCAGAAGCGTGGCGGTGCCGCCGGTCGATATGACTTCGACGCCCTGCCCGGCAAGCTCGCGGGCAAAGCTGGCGGCGCCGGTCTTGTCGGACACCGAGATAAGGGCGCGGCGGATAGCGGGTTCAGTTTCTGGCATTCACGGTCCCGGAAGTGTTGCGTCCTGCGCCGGGCCGTTTTCACATCACTCGTCGAACGGTCTGGCCCTGGCCGGCGCGGACATGGTTTTGCGGAAGCTCCATTCCACGTTGGGCAGCGGATAGCAAGGCCCTGTCAACACGATCTGCAGGCAGCGGCGACGGAAAATCGGGTCGGCGAGGAAGATGCTTTCCTCGATTTCCAGCATCGCGCCTTTCGCCGTGAATTGCCAGCGCTCGCCGCTCGGAAGCATGAGCGCCGCCCCGCGTTCCTCCTGCAAGAGGCTCACCTTGACGCGCGGATGCAGGTGAAAGCGGATCGCGAATGTCGCGTCGACTGAGGCGGCGCTTGTCGCGGTACCTCGCGGGTCCACGAGCTGATCCGTGCCACTCAGCCGGTCGCCGTCATTAGACATCGACAGGATGCGCTGATGCAAGAGGCCGAACCGATCACGGTAACCGTCATGGGCGCAGTACAGCGACACCTGCTCTTCGCCGATCGAGATTTCGCTGCGCACGGTCTTCGGGTTCGACAGCAGGTATATCTCGCGCGGCGGCTGAAGGAGCTGGCGCTTGATGAGCCGGGAGGAAGACGCGTCGTTGATTGTCAGGGTGGAATGCGCCGCTGTGGCCCGCGAGACGATATGCCACTCGCTCTCCTCGTCGCCCGGCGCGCCGCAATTCACGACGATCTCGTTCTCGCCGGAACTGAACTCGAAGGCGAGGCAGCCGGCGCAGGCGCCCTCGCTGGCCGAAAGCGGCGGCGGCTCGCCGACATCCGCGATGACGACGGCCTGGCCTTTCGCCAACCGCGCGAATCCCGATTTCACTGTCAGGTTCTCAGGTGGCGCGAACAAGTCATCGTAGGCGAGGATGTTGGCGACCTGATCGACCCGCGTGGCCGCCATGCCGTTGAAGCGGGCCAGCGCGCCGTTGCCGAGCCGCAGGAAGCGCGTCATCGGCATCATGCGCGCGATTGCCTCGTTCAGCGCGTCCGGCACGTCGATCTGGCGGCTGAGGAAGCACTGCCGCAGCGGCAGCAGGTCCAGCAGGAGATCGACGATCGCCCCGGGATTGCGCGAGACATGGCCGCCATCGGGCAGGATCTGCCGGTCGAGTTCCGAGGCCAGCGACGGCGTGTAGGAGCTCAGATGCGGCTCGAACTCCGCCACGCACAGGCTCGCCAGCGTCAAGGCGATCTGGGCGCGCAGGCGGGCGACGTTCTGACCCTCGTCGCGTCCGCTCAGCGACAGCGTATGCATCTGCCGGGTCAGCCCGGACATGTAGGCGTCGTAAAAGTCCGCATCCGTGCGCTCCAGCACGAAACCGGCATGGGAAAGCCAGGCGATCAACCGGCGCGCGGCGATGTCGGTTTCCCAGGTGACATCCGGCGCGCGCGCGCCCAGCGCCAGCCAGTCGCGGATCAGCGCACGGGCGCGCTCGCGCGCCACGTCGTCCTGCGCGGCGTGGAGATGGCGCAGCCAGGTGAAGGCGTGGAGTTCACGCAGCCAGGGCTGGGACGGAGGGCGGACGGAGAACGGTGATTGCGAGCCGATGGGCGCGACGGCGCCGGCCAGACCGAAATAGCCGTCATACATTTCCGCCGAGAGCGAGGGATCGGCGGTGCGCAAATCCTGCGGGATCAGCACAAGCTGATTGGCGGCCGGCGGGCCGGCGACCCAGCGCAGCGGCGCCGAGCCGATAACGGTCTTCATCGCCGCGCGGCCGGCATGCGTGGCGGCCATCGCGGCCAGGCGCATGCGTTCGGTCATATCGTTCGTCGTCGCCATGCCTTTGAGAGCGTTTCAGGATGAACGTTGCAGTTGTCCCTTAGTCTCTACCGAATTCGCGGCGGAATATCGACAGGCGCCGGGGCGCAACCGCCGGTTACCCACCAAATTTGAGCAACTTGGCGACGAAGAAGCCGTCGATGCCGCTCAGGACCGGATCGTCGGCCGGCATCTGATGCGGCAGCGTGCGGATGACGCCGGGCGGGCGAATCCAGTCAGGGCGCGCGCCGATGGCGTCCGGCGTTATCGGTTCGCGTTCGAGACCGGCGTGGCGTTCCAGAAGACGCTCGATCTGCTCCCCTCCTTCCTCCGGCTCGAGCGAACAGGTGCAGTAGACCAGCGCGCCGCCGGGGCGAATGAGGGTGGCCGCATTGTCGAGCAGGCGGGATTGCAGATCGGCCAGCTTGTCCAGATCGTCGGGGCGTTTCAGATGCGGGATGTCGGGATGCCGCCGGATCGTGCCGGTGGCGGTGCAGGGCGCGTCGAGCAGGACGGCGTCGAACGGTTCATCGGGCCGCCAGGCAGCCGCGTCGGCCGTGACGGTTTCGGCGGTCAGCCCAAGGCGTTCGAGGTTCGTTTCGAGCCGGGCAATGCGTTTCGGGGACTGATCGACGGCCGTGACGCGCCCTCCTGCGATGGCGAGTTGCGCGGTCTTGCCGCCCGGCGCCGCGCATAGATCGGCGACCCGCCGGCCGTGAATGTCGCCAAGAACGCGGGCCGGCAGCGCGGCCGCCGCATCCTGCACCCACCAGCCGCCTTCGTCGTAGCCGGGAAGCGCCTCGATGCGTCCGCGCGCGGCGAGCCGGACGCTGCCCGTCGGCAAAACCATGCCGCCAAGGCGTTCGGCCCAGCCTTCGGGATCGGATGTCACGCTCAGATCGAGCGGCGGCTCAAGCAGATGCTGCGCGGCGATGGCCCGCGCGGTGTCTTCGCCGAAATGCGCGGTCCATCGCGTCCAGAGCCATTCCGGCGTGTTCAGCTTGGCGCTGTCCTGGGCGGAGAGAATCTCGGCGCGGGCGCTGGCGATGCGCCGCAGCACCGCGTTGGCCAGCGACGCGAAACGCCGCGCGCTGTGGTCGCGCCGTGCCTGTTCGACAGCGATGTTGATGACGGCATGCGCGGGCGTGTCCATGAAAAGAAGCTGTGCGCCGGCCGTCAGCAGGATTTCGTCAAGCAGGCCGCGCCTGTCGGGCAGCGGCGATTCGATGAAGCGGGCAAGGGCGTCGTCGATCTGGCCCTTGCGGCGCAGTACGGTGCCGACCATCGCGCGGACGAAGGCCCGGTCGTTCGGCGCCAGCGGCGCGGCGTCCGATCTGTCGAGCAGTGTCAACGCGTCATCGAGCGGCTGGTGCTTGACCAGGGTTTGCCGGAGAATGCGCGCGCAGGCATTGCGGGTGGCGTAACCCGCCGGTGCGGAGGGCGAAAGGTCCGCGCCCCGGCTGGCTCTTCGCCGCTGTCTCGACTGGCTCACGATTGCCGCGCCCTGCCGCGCCGTTTGCACATTCAACCCCAAGGGCCTTCGCTGCGCGCCGCGCCCCACGGGCCGCCTTCTTCGGCTGCAC
>JBKGZY010000190.1:0-5143 GCA_046543175.1 Dichotomicrobium sp. | reverse complement strand
CAGTCCATCTACAAAATCTATACCGCCGCTCAGGGCGCCCACATAACGTGATGTACTGCCGGGTCGCGCTGAAACCACAATCCGTTACGGCGCGACCGGCTCTCCGGCGAAGACGCCGCGCCACTGCGACTTTACGGCGTCCTTGAACACCGCCTGCGGGACCGTCACCTGCTGCGGGCCGGCGGCATAGGGCGCGACGGCATATGGCGCGAAGTGCACGGCGATTCCGCCGGCCTTGCCGTTTTCCGTCGACGGCACGAGCGTGAACGCATCGTAGGTCGCGCGTTCGGGCGCCGTGCCTTCTGCGATCCACTGCGTATCGGAGAACTGGCCGAGCTTTTCGTTCAGCCGCTGTCGCGCATGATCCGCCAGCACCTTCAGGACCGGCGCGCCGTCCGGCAGCGAACCGAAGAAGTCCTCAAGCGCCAGAACCTTGTCCGACGCACGGTCATAGACGAGGGAATCGAGCGCGACATTGCCATGCGCGCCGCCGGTATAAGTCCATGCCTGGCGAAGGACACTGACAAGCCGTGCGCTCTGCCACGTCACCTCGTGCTTGATCTCCAGCGTCCACGACCGCCAGTGCTGGTTGCCGCCGTACTCCTTGTGCGCGGCGCCAGCGTCTTCGGCGAATGCATTCATCCGCCGCTGCGCGTCCCGCGTGAGCTTTACGGCCAGCCCCGGCGTATCGAAAACGCCGCGCGGCATCGCCGCCGACATCTCCGCCGCTTCGGTCTTTTCCGAGAACTGGACGGAATCGCGCCTCTCCTGGGCTGCGGCGGTCCCGAGCCATACGCTCATGAATACGGCTACGCCGGCTATCAGCCATCTTGGCGGCATCGTCCCCCCTTGCCGTCTTAGAGCGCCGGGCGAAAAAGTGGAAACCGGTTTTTCGCGAACCCGGCGCGACAACCAAAGACTCTACAGCATCCGACGGTCAGGATTTATCGCCCGATGCTGTAGCCGTTTGCGCGCTCACTCCGCCGCTTCGCGCGGGCCGTGCCCCAGATCGCGGCGCAGCATCTCGATCAGATCGGCCGCCGCCTCCGCGATCACCGTGCCGGGGCCGAAAATCGCCTTCGCCCCGGCTTCATAAACCGCGTCGTAGTCCTGCGGCGGCACCACTCCACCGACCACCACCATGATGTCCGGCCGGCCGAGCCGCTCCAGTTCCGCGCGCACTTCCGGCACGAGCGTCAAGTGCCCGGCCGCCAGCGAGGACACGCCGACGATATGCGCGTCGTTCTCCACCGCCTGGCGCGCGGCTTCAGCAGGCGTGGCGAACAGCGCGCCGATATCCACGTCGAAGCCCAGATCGGCAAAGGCCGAGGCGATCACCTTCTGTCCGCGGTCATGCCCGTCCTGGCCGACTTTCGCGATCAGGATGCGCGGGCGGCGGCCTTCCTCACGCGCGAAATCATCGGCCATCGCCTGCACCTTGCGAACGGCGTCATCCATCTGTCCGATCTCCTCCCGGTAGACGCCCGAAATCGTGCGCGTGTCGGCCTGATGCCGGCCCCACACCGCTTCCATCGCGCCGGTCATCTCGCCGACCGTGGCGTGCGCCCGCGCGGCCTCCACCGCCAGCGCGAGCAGGTTGCCATCGCCCGTCCCGGCGCAGGTCTTGAGCGCGTCCAGCGCCTGCTTGACGGCCTGCTCGTCGCGTTCGGCGCGCAGGCGCTCCAGCTTGGCGATCTGCTGGTTGCGCACGGCCGTGTTGTCCACCTTCAGCACGTCGATTTCCGCATCCGCTTCGGGCCGGTAGCGGTTCACCCCGACGATGGTCTGCTTGCCGGAATCGATGCGCGCCTGCGTCCGCGCGGCAGCTTCCTCGATCCGCATTTTCGGCACGCCTGCCTCGATGGCCTTGGCCATGCCACCCAGTTCTTCCACCTCCCGCAGATGCGCCCGCGCCCGCTCGGCGAGATCATGGGTCAACCGCTCGACGTAATAGGAGCCGCCCCAAGGGTCGATGACGCGGGTCGCGCCGGTCTCCTGCGCCAGGAAAAGCTGGGTGTTACGGGCGATGCGCGCGGAGAAATCGCTGGGCAGCGCCAGCGCCTCGTCGAGCGCATTGGTGTGCAGCGACTGCGTGCCGCCATGCACTGCCGCCATCGCCTCGATACAGGTGCGTACAACGTTGTTGTAGACGTCCTGCGCGGTCAGGCTCCAGCCGCTGGTCTGGCAGTGGCAGCGCAGCGCCAGCGACTTCGGATTTTTCGGCGCGAATTCCTGCACGAGCTCGGACCAGAGCACCCGCGCGGCGCGCAGCTTGGCGACCTCCATGAAGAAGTTCATGCCGATCGCCCAGAAGAACGACAGGCGCGGCGCGAAATTGTCGATGTCCAGCCCCGCCGCGACGCCTGCGCGCACGTATTCCAGCCCGTCGGCGAGCGTATAGGCCAGTTCCAGATCCGCCGTCGCGCCGGCCTCCTGCATGTGATAGCCGGAAATCGAGATGGGGTTGAAGCGCGGCATCTCCGTCGCGCAGTAGGCGAAGATGTCCGAGACGATCCGCATCGACGGCTTGGGCGGAAAGATATAGGTGTTGCGGACCATGAACTCCTTCAGGATGTCGTTCTGGATGGTCCCGGTCAGCTTTTCGTGCGCCACGCCCTGCTCTTCCGCCGCCACGATGTAAAGCGCCATCACGGGCAGCACCGCGCCGTTCATGGTCATCGACACGCTCATCCGGTCGAGCGGGATGCCGTCGAACAGCGTGCGCATGTCGAGGATCGAGTCGATCGCCACGCCGGCCATGCCGACATCGCCGGCAACGCGCGGATGGTCGCTGTCATAGCCGCGATGGGTCGCCAGGTCGAAAGCGATCGACAGGCCCTTCTGGCCCGCCGCGAGGTTGCGCCGGTAAAACGCGTTGGAATCCTCGGCGGTCGAGAAGCCGGCATATTGGCGGATCGTCCAGGGCCGCTGGGTGTACATCGTCGGGTACGGCCCGCGCAGGTAAGGCGGCATGCCCGGATAGCTGTCGATCGCCCCGATACCCTCCAGATCGGCCGCGTCGTAGACCGGCTTGATGGCAATGCCTTCCGGCGTCCGGCCGGGCGTCTCCTCCGTGTCCGGCGCTGCCGCCGGGGCGGGCAATTCCCAGGGGATCGCGCTGTAATCGGGAATCCTGCTCATCACGTTTGCTTCCGCTCTCGGGCTTGCCGGTCAGCCTGAAACATCGACCTCGTCAGCCTCGCGTCTGCGCGCCGAACCGATGACCTCATCGACCTGCAATATCCGGTGCGCCTCGGACAGTATCGCCAGCGCGTCGCAACCCTCATGCAGTACGCGATGGACCGCGCCGGTATCCGCCTGCGGCAGGGCTTCGAGTGTGGCGGCCGTACCGACGATATAGACAGCTACCGCGCCGGCCTCGCGCAGCGCCGCAGCCGCACCCGACAGCGCGGCGTAACCGTCGTCCGTCCCGCACAGGCACACGATCGAGGCGCCGCTTTTACTGAAGGCGTCGACCAGCGCGCCGACGCTGTCGGCCCCCGGCCTGTCCAGCGCCGCGATTCCGCCGGCCTCGAAGAAGTTCTTGGCCCAGGTTGCTCGTTCGGTGAACGCCGCGAGCGGGCCGATATTGGCCAAAAACACCGGCGGACGCACCCCGGCCACAGCCAGCGCCTCGTCCGAGGCCGCCCGCAGCGCCTCGAATCCATGCGCATCCCGCTGCGCCATGCCGGGAAGCGGCGGCAGCGGCTCGCAAGGTGCGTGCAGCGCAGCGACCATATCCGTGACGCTCAACCCGCCTGCCGCGGCCTCGACCAGCGCGGCCATGCGCGCGCCCTCCCCCGGCGGCGGCAACTCGGGAACGCCACCCGGCGTTTCGGCGGCCACAGGCGCGGCGTCCTCGCGGACGACCGGCGCGGGCGCCTCGTCCAGATACGGATAGGCCGAAACGCCGGTGATGGAGCGCTCGCGCCGGGCGATCTCCGCGGCGCGCCGCTCGCGCACGCTCTCCAGCCGCCGGGCGATGTCGCCGCTCTTCAGCGCGGCCAGCAGTCCGCCCGCCGCCTCGATCTCCTGAAACACGGTCCAGGCGCGCGCCGCCAGATCATGGGTCAGCGTCTCGACATACCAGGAACCGCCCGCCGTATCGACCACCCGCCCGAGCGCGGCTTCTTCGGACAGGATGATCTGCGTGTTGCGTGCCAGCCGCCGCGCGAAGGCATCCGGCACCCCCGCCGCAGCGCTGAACGGCAGCAGCAGGACCGCCTCAGCGCCGCCCGTCCCGGCGGCGAACGCCGCCGCCGTGGCGCGCAGCAGGTTGGTATGCGCATCCCGGCTGGTCATCGTGCGATACGACATTTCCGCGGTCAGTGTGGCGGGCTGCGGCGCGATCCCCGCGGCTTCGGTTGCCCGTGCCCACAGCGCGCGTGTGGCACGGAACTTGGCGATGCTGAGGAAAACGTCAGGCTCGGCCGTCAGATGCAGGCCGATCAACCCGGCCGCCGTCGTCAAATCCGGCCCGGCTTCGGCCAGCCCGCGCCAATAGGCGACGGCCGCGGCGAGCACGCAGGCCAGTTCCTCCACCGCCGAGCCGCCCGCCTGGTGCCAGACGCGCCCGGAGGCGAGAAGCGGCGTCATGCCCAGCCCCTCGCGCTGCGCGAAAAGGGTCGCGTCCACCGCATCGGCGAGTGCGCGGTCGCCGCGTACCGGTGCTTCACCCCGTGCGGCGAAAACCGAAAGCGGATCAAAGCCGAGTGACCCGGAGAGCTTATCCGGCGCGACCCCCCGCCTGCGGGCCAGCGCGATCAGCAGCGCGCTCGCCGGCAGCGCGCGATCGCCGGGCGAAAAGTGAATTCGCGTCCGATCGAGCGGAATCTCCGCGAGCGCCTGCTCAAGCGCGGACAGGTCGCGCACATCCATTTCGCCGCCGCCATAGGCGACACCGCCGCTGAACTCGAGCCACAGCCCGTCCGCGCCGCCGGCGAGATCCTCGCGCGCCTGCTTGTTCGCCGCTGCGGTGTCACGCCGGTCGGCAAGCTGAAGGATTTGCCAGGCGCGCTTGCTGGTGGTCTGCGCCGCGACACCGCGCACGAACGGCGGCGCGCCGGGATGGCCCGAAGCCCGCGCCTTGTCGCCCGCCGTGAGCGGCGTGTGCAAGGGCTCGATGACCGCGCCGGTATCGAGC
>JBKGZY010000016.1:0-23033 GCA_046543175.1 Dichotomicrobium sp. | reverse complement strand
GCTCCATCGCCAGCGTGCAGCATGTAGCCCCGGATGGAGCGCAGCGCAATCCGGGGCTATCAATCATTCTCGGGTTCAGCTTTGCTTCACCCGGGCTACCAGCAAGCCGCCGACGAGTGAGCGACGAGGAGGCAGCGATGCAGGACAGTGCACTTGACGGCACGGTTGGATACGAAACGCGGGCCGCGCCCGGGAGCGTCGATCTGCGCGCGGAATATGAAAGCTCCGGCGTCGCCGAAGTGCTGCGCGAACTGGACGAGGAATTGATCGGTCTCGCCCCGGTGAAGCAGCGCATCCGCGAAACCGCCGCGCTGCTGCTGGTGGACCGCGCGCGCCGCGACATGGGGCTGATGCACGAAACGCCGACGCTGCACATGTCGTTCACCGGCAATCCCGGCACCGGCAAGACCACCGTGGCGATGAAGATGGCCGACCTGCTGCACCGGCTCGGCTATATCCGCAAGGGCCATCTCGTCACCGTCACGCGCGACGATCTCGTCGGCCAGTATATCGGCCACACCGCGCCGAAGACGAAAGAGGTGCTGAAAAAGGCGATGGGCGGCGTGCTGTTCATCGACGAGGCCTATTACCTCTACCGGCCGGAGAACGAGCGCGACTACGGCCAGGAAGCCATTGAAATCCTGCTTCAGGTGATGGAGAACAATCGCGACGATCTGGTCGTGATCCTCGCGGGCTATGGCGAGCGGATGGAAAAGTTCTTTTCCGCCAATCCCGGTTTCCGCTCGCGGATCGCGCATCACGTCGAGTTTCCGGATTACACGGATGACGAGTTGTTCGGGATTGCGAAGAAGATGCTGGACGCGCAGAATTACGCGCTGACGCCGGACGCGGAGGCGGCGCTTTGCGAATACATCGCGCTCAGGCGCGGGCAGCCGCATTTCGCCAATGCCCGCTCGATCCGCAATGCGCTGGACCGCGCGCGGCTGCGCCAGGCGAACCGGCTGTTCGAGACGGCGAGCGGTCCGCTGAGCGCGGCCGATCTGTCGGCCATCGACGCGCCGGACATCCGCGCGAGCCGGGTGTTCCGCGGCGGGCTGGATGCCGACCGGCCCGCGCAAACGGAGAACCAGCAATGAGCTTTGACCGTGGCATCAAGATCGCACCGTCGATCCTGTCGGCCGACTTCGCCGACTTCGGCGCGGAAATCCGCGCGATTCAAGCGCAGGGCTGCGACTGGGTGCATGTCGATGTCATGGACGGGCATTTCGTGCCCAACCTCACCTTCGGCCCGCCGCTGGTGAAGGCGATCCGCCCGCATGTCACCACCGTGATGGACGTACACCTGATGATCGCGCCGGTCGATCCGTATATCGACGCGTTCGCAGAAGCCGGTTCGGACATCATAACGGCGCACCCGGAAGCCGGGCCGCACACCCACCGCACGCTTCAGGCGATCCGCGCGACGGGCACGAAGGCTGGCCTTGCGCTCAATCCCGGCACGCCGGTTGAGGCGGCGGAGTACCTGCTCGATCTGTGCGATCTGGTCTGCGTGATGACCGTGAACCCCGGCTTTGGTGGGCAGAAATTCATTCGATCTCAGCTTGAGAAGATCCGGCGCCTGCGGGCGATGATCGGCGACCGGCCCATCCATATCCAGGTCGATGGCGGCGTGACACCGGAGACCGCGCCGCTGGTCGCCGCCGCCGGGGCGGACGTGCTCGTCGCCGGCTCCGGCGTGTTCGGGGGCGGGTCGGTCGACAATCCGGGCGTCTACGGCGAGAATATCCGCGCCATCCGCGCGGCCGCCGAGGATGCGCGCGCGGCGGCCTGAAGCTGTCTCCAGCGGTGCCGTGAGGGGCAATGACGGCCGGTCTCCGCCCCGGGCGTGGGCAGTGGATCGAGCGCAGAGAGGGCCGATACCGTCGCCGATCCGCCGCCACGCCCCGCTAAACTTTAGACAGCAAGTTCACATAGCCACACCTTTAAGTTGCATGAAAGGTGCGCTCACCTATACTCGCGCCTTCCGACAAGGCATGTCACGGGGGAGCGTATCCATGCCAGCGAAGAGAGCGACAGCAGGTTTGCTGACAGCGGCAACCGCGGAGCAGCCGGCCTGCCTGGAAAACGCCTGCGGTGTTGAAAGCGGGGCGCTCGGCGCCCTGCGCGACAAGGCCGACGCCATCATCGCGCTGATCGAAAGGAATGAGGCCGGCGAGATCGACGGTGCCGATGCCATGACGATTCTGCGCGATCTGATGCCAAGGGTGCTCGATAAGGCCGATTAGCCGCTCGACCGGCAATTCCGTCTGCCATCGTCGTCTGTAAAGCTCAAGCACACGTCCAAGCTGCCGGTCCTCCGCGGCAAGCGAAGTGATCGGCATCAGGCATCCGGCGTCGCCAGTGCAGCGGCGCCCACCTCTGCCACCGCCGCCAGATCGGCATGGCGACCGCAAACCCGATCGCCAAGGCAAACACGCGAACGGTACGGCGCAGCCCCCGTCAACGCCGTACCATTGTTTGCTAGAGCCTGTTCAGCGAAAACTGAATCGCCGATCTGGCTCTAAGTTCTTGTTTTGTCGCACTTTCGGACGCAAAACCGGTTCCCACTTTTGCTGAAAGTGCTCTAAGAGTTACGCCGGAAGACGGTCTTAACCGACCTCTTCCGTTTCTTCGTGATCGTGCTCTTCGCCGTCACCCGTGTCTTCGACTTTGACCTCGACCTCGAGTTCGCCGATCTCGGCGAACTCCAAGTGGGCGTGGAAGTGATCCCCGGCGTGCAGCGCCTTCTGAACGTCGTTGAATACGATGCGCAAGCCGCCGGGTTGCATGGTCACGCTTTGACCGGCCGCGATCTCGACCGTGCTGACCTCCCTGCTACGCAGCGTGCCGTCCTCGCTTACGACCTGGGCCTGAAATACCCCCGGCTGCGCGAAATCGATCTCTGCCTTGGTCAGAGTGATCGGCTCCGAGCCGTCGTTCTGGATGGTCAGGTAGACTTCAATGGCGTGGGCCATCGCCCCGGTTTCGCCGGTCCAGGCGTGGCTCACCGAGACTTTGCTTTTCCGGTACTGCTCGCCGTCATGGTGTGCGGTCGCCGGCAATGACGTGGCAAGCGCCAATATGACAGTAAAAAAGAGATGACGGATCAAGTTATGCTCCTTACGGGACCCTCCGCCCCAGTTTGAGTTTTCGTCGCACGCCCGGCAGGTCTCCTGGCTCGCAGCTCCGGTGCAGGTCCGCCTTCCCAGATTGCTCCAGTGGCCTAAAGGACCGGCTCGCTGCTCACAGTTGCGGGGGCAGCCGAAGATTTGGCGCGATGCGCCTCACGACGTTCCCTTTTGCTCCCGCGGACGACACCCGCGGAACCGAGCGGTGCTGAAGTGTTTGCGACGGGCGTCTCCGTGTCAAGGAAGGGACCACTTCTAATCGCCCCGCACCGGACGCATTTGCCCGGCTGCAACTCGACATGCCGCATCATTGGATGAGCGACTATCCGTCATGCGCTGAGATGAGGCCGGGGCGCTGAACGGACGCAAGAGGAAGGCTCCGGGGACGGCAAGCACGCTTGCGACCGTCAGTTCCGGCCTCACGGCCGTGACTGACAGGCCGGGTTACTATGCCGAGGCCGGCAAGGTATGAATGTGAACGTCGCGGCCCGAATGCCGCTTCAATATGTCGATGGCGCGCTCCTCGTGAGCGGTCTCTCGTGTTCGCACCCAGAGAAGCAGCCCGCCATCTTCCAGCTGTTCCTTCAAGCGGCGGGCATGACGGTCGCCGACAAGCTTTGCCAGAACGCCGCCGATCAGCCCGCCCGCGCCTCCGGCCAATGTCGCGCCGGCAATGGCCGCTGTCATGGTGCCGCCCGACGCGAAAACCATGCCGGCAGCAAGGCCGGCGGCAGCGTAGAGCGGGCCGCCGATCAGCCCGCCCTCGGCGTCCCCGATGGACTCCTTACAAACATAACAGCAGCGGGCGACATCCGGGTCGTCCTCGAGTTCGGTCACCTTCGTATAGTTGTGGCCACGCTTATCCTCAACCGTGTGTCTGGCGGCAAGCAGGCTGAGTTCGGCGCGGTCGAAGCCCGAAATCATCAGGTCGTCGATCGCTTCCTGCAAACTCTCGGCAGTGTCGAATACGGCAACCGCTTCACGGATAACAGGGGTTTCTTGCTCAGCAGGCATACCCTTCTCCCAAGTGGCTGCACCCCTAACCTGTCCGAAGTAAACACATCGCCGTCCAATTCGGTTCCGCATAGGGAGCGAAGCTCAAGCGAATCGAGACGATGAGTCTCTGAGCCGGGCGAAGGCCGGCGCTGCGGCGGGGAACGCGGTCATGTGGCGGCCTCCAGCGGCGGCAGCACGGCTTCCAGCTCCTGCCGCCTCGGCTCCAGGAAGGAGGGCAGTTTCAGATCGGTTCCAAGGGCCGTCAGCGGTTCGTCCACCGTGAAGCCGGGTTCGTCCGTGGCGATTTCGAACAGGATGCCGCCAGGTTCGTTGAAATAGACGGACCGGAAATACTGGCGATCGATCTGCCCGGTTGGACGCAGGCCATGCGTGTCCGCCAGCTTGCGGGCCATTTCCGCCTGCTCGGCGTCATTGGCGGCGCGGAACGCCACGTGATGCACCGAGCCGCGCCCCCTCCGGCCCGGCAGGAAGCCTTTGGCCTCGCGAATGTCGACGATGCCGCCGGCGGCGCTCCCGGCCTTGAATCGTGCAAGCGCCCCTTCGCTGCCGGCCCTCTCGAAACCCAGCACGTCCGTGAGGACATCGCCGGTCGGGCCTGCATCCTCAAGCAGGAGCGTCACGCCGTAAAAGCCGCGAATGGCGTGCTCCGCCGGAATGTCGCCGCCAAGCCAGGCCGGTTCGGCTTCCGCGCCGGGAACACCGACAAGGCTGAGCCTCATGCCGTCCGGGTCGCGGAAGTCCAGCACCGTCTCACCGAAGCGTTTTGCCGGCGTCTCGTGTTCTACGCCTGCCTCGACCAGGCGATGCGTCCAGAAGCCGATCGAATGGGCCGGGACGCGAAACGCGGTGGTCTGCGCGAGACCGACGCCGCCGCGGCCGGGACCGGCATGCTGCCAGGGAAAGAAGGTCAGGATCGTGCCGGGACGGCCGGCCTCGTCGCCGTAATAGAAGTGGTAGGTGCCGGGATCGTCGAAATTGACGGTTTTTTTGACGAAGCGCAGCCCGAGCGTGCGCGTGTAGAAGCGAAGATTGACGTTCGGCTTGCCGGCGATCGCCGTAACGTGATGAATCCCGCTCATATGGGTTCCTTTCGTCATCTATCACGGCTGGGCTTTGCAATGGCTTGAATCCAATATGCGCTCGCCAGAATGCTAAGACAATATGCCGGGCTGTGACATGCTTGTTCAAAAATTGTCGGGAAATACAAAGTGTCATTATTGAGGGGAACTATAATTTTTTCTCATGAATCGCGTGCGAGAGTTATTCTTGCACGGTGTGCCCGACGACGCATATCGACCATCTCCCGCGCAGTTCCCTCGAGGAAGGCATGCCCCAAGCTCAGTTCCCGGTTCTGCGCGATCAAGGCGCCGAGATAGACAAGCAGCGCCTTCCATCGCGGGATGAGGTCGATGAGATGGCCGAGCGGCATCTTGAGCGTCCACGGAAAACCCGCCCAAATGCTAACCGAATCCGATGTATGCATTCAGATTAATGCAGAGGTAACGGGTTCTCGGGGGGCCACGTCATGAATATCGATTTCACAACAATCATCTTCATCGTACTGGCAGTGATGGCCTTGCAGCCGATCCTGATGGGTCGCTGGTTCGCCTTTCAGCGCGCCGATGCCATCCGGAAAATCGAGAAGGCGCACGGTACGCGCGTCATCACCATGATCCACCGTCAGGAACAGCGCAGCCTGTTCGGCTTCTCCGTCTCAAGGCATATCGATCTGGAGGACGCCCAGACGATCATCGCGGCCATCAAGGAGACGCCCGACGACGTCCCGATCGATCTGATCATCCACACCCCGGGCGGGCTGGTGCTGGCCGCCATGCAGATCGCCCGCGCCGTTGAAGCCCATCCCGCCAAGGTCACGGTCTATGTGCCGGTCTATGCCATGTCCGGCGGCACCCTGATCGCCCTGGCGGCCGATGAGATCGTGCTGGGGGAATTTTCCGTGCTCGGACCGATCGATCCCCAGATCCTCGGTTTTCCCGCCGCCAGCATCGTGCGCGCCCGGGAGGCCAAACCCGTTTCCAGTGTGTTCGATCTGACCCTGGTGTTGGCCGATGTCGGCGAGAAGGCCATGGAGCAGGTGAAGCGCGGGGCGGTCGAGATCATGTCGCCGCGCATCGACGAGGCGAAAGCTGAGAGGTTGGCTGAAAAGCTGGCCGGCGGGCACTGGACACACGATTATGCGCTCACCGCGAGCGAGGCGAGCGAGCTGGGGCTGCCGGTCAGGACGGGCATGCCGTCCGAGGTGCTGCGGCTGATCCGGCTTTATCCCCAGCCGGTGCAGCGCTCCGGTGTCGAATATCTGCCCATCGACCTGCCGCGGCGATAAGAATCCGTTTTGCGTAATCGCTGCCGGAGCAATGCTCATTGGTACGCCCGCTTTCGCCCAGGGTGTGGGAGCCGGCCCGGTTGCCCAAGCCTGCGAGGCGGATATCGAACGGTATTGCGCTGGCCTTCAGCATGGGCGAAGTCCGAGACAAACCTGCGATGCCGCTTACGTCATCAGCGCAAAAACCGATTATCTCTCAGGCGCTTGGGCGTTGTCCACGGTCAACGAATCAAGGCGCGGTCGGCGAATCGGCTGTCACTGAGTATGCTCTGGAAAATGCTATCCGAGCGCCATCGGATCACCGACATGGCCGGAAAGTATCTCAACCTGTGATAGCGCCCACTTGAGGTCTTGCCGCCGTCTCCGTGTCAAATTTCGCAGATCGACCGAATTCGTGGGCTGGACGCCGTGCTCGATATCGAGGAGCTGCTGTCGAAGAGTTTCCGAAAGCATGATTTCGTAAGCATTAACGACGTTCGCCAAGTCTTCGCTATTGTATGCGCCGATTTGGCGTAAAGCCTCCAATCGTCTCCGGGTGGAACGTTCGCGAATATCGTGACGTAGTGCCAGCAAGCGCGCGGAGCTCACGATCGCCATCATCCCGCCCGTCTTGAGATTGACGCGGCCATCATCCGTTTTGATATTGCCAAAGAAGCCTATCGGCGGCTTCAAATCAGTTGCTATAGCGGCGAGCTGTTTGAGGAAGCCGGGCGCGTTGTGGGCGCGTTCATAGGCATAGTTCCAAATGTCGTTCGCAGGTTCCGGGGGGCCGAAAACCGGGCGGAAATCGTAGAAGATGTCCACGTTCAGGATATCGGCCGTCTCCCCGCGGCCGATCCAGCCGTCGATCCGCCTTTTCCAGGTTGTTCGGCCGCCTCGCCAGATCGCGTTGCGCGCCATGATGCCCCCGCTGCAATACCGCACCCCCGCGTCGTTGAGTATGTCGGCGATATGCGCGCCAAGCTTTCCGAACCATGTCTCGAAGTCGGGTTCGTCCTCATCGAGCGCGTAAATGATGGCGTTGTCCTGATCGGGGGTCAGCAGGCTCTCGCCGCGCCCTCCGGAACCTAGAACAAGCACGGTATAGCCGACAGGGGGAGGTCCATCCCCGTCGTCGAGCATCCTGTTTTCGGCCAGTTCGGCCGCCCGTTTCGTCAAAGCGCCCAGCTCTTCGCTGTGGATTGCGGTGATCTCCAGAGGTGGAATGTCCTCGATTAGAAGGCTTCTGGACACGACCGGCAGCCGGGCCCACGCCGCCGCGAGGGAATTGACGTCGGAGGCGGTGTCTATCTCATGCCCGAGGATAATGGCATCGTCCGCCCGCTGCTTGAGCAGGTCGCCCGTGGTGAGGGCGCCGACGAGTTCTCCGCTGGCATCACGCACCCCAAGATGCCTGATCCCGCTCTGGCGCATCTGGCCGAGGGCGCGGTAAACGTGCGCATCCTCGGGAACCGTGTGCAGCGGCGCGCTCATGATGTCTCCCGCCCGCCCAGGATCGTGCTCGTCCGAGCCAAATGCGCGCACGAGATCGCGCTCCGTAATAATACCCGTATTGTGTGAATTGTCGGAGACGAATACCGAACTCGTACCCTTTTCGACAAGCTTCGCAGCTACTTGTTTCAAGCTTGTGTCGTGATCCACGATTATCGGCGGCGTTCTCATGATATCACGAACGCGATGACGGTAGGGGAAACTGTCGATCCGGGCTATGGTGGAGAGCCCGGTTGGTGTCTCCCTCACCGGGGCGGTCCAACCCTGGCGCTCATGCGACTCCATGATGTCCGTGAACGCACGACAGTTTCTTTCCGCTTCTGCCAGGGTCACAACGCCGCGTTGGCGCAATCCTGGAAGTAGCCTGACAAAAATTCTTGCGGCTATGACAGCATCGCCCAACGCTGTATGCCTGTCCGTAAGCGGGATTTTCAGCCTGTCTGCAATGGTTTCCAGCGAAAACTCCGGTGATCCTGGCCAAACAACCCTGGAAAGTGCCGCGATATCCAACCAGCGCCTCGGACGAAAAGGACGATGAGTGCGTTTAAATTCATTTGATAGTATCGACAGATCAAACCCAATATTGTAGCCAATAAGGATATGACTCCCTATAAACAAACTAATGTCATCCGCGACTTCTGAGAAATCGGGGGAATTTTGGACGAAATCATCTGTTATGCCGTGGATATCACTACTCTCCGGCGGGATAGGAATGTGAGGATTGACGAGTTCTTGATATGCCTGATCTTCAAGAACGTCTTCGCCCACGATCCTGACCATACCGATCTGGATCACGCGCGAACGCGCCGGGTCAAGCCCGGTTGTCTCTGTGTCGAGCGCGACGGAATTCAAGGTCGAGAGGGGCGTTGCGCTGTCACCTGCATGCATTTGTGGCCCCCGATTTGACGTCAAGCGATGAGGGCTGCGTCATTGTTCGAATGAGCCCTGATGGTCCGATCCAGACATATGCCTCCGTCGCAGCGCCTGCCCGAGCAAATGTCTGAATCACGAGGACCACCAGCAACTTGTTGCATGTCGTGGAGCTTTTGAAGCTTACATTTGAGCGACAGACGGGTGGCATGCGGGCCTCAATGTCAGACTTCTTCCCTAGCAAACACTCAACGTTTGACCAAACGTTATGGAAGCATTTAATGGGACCGAAACCTCCCGCCCCTCTTCAAGCGGCGTGCACGGCGTTCCTGTAGGCGAGATGTTCCCGTTCGCTGGCGAGCCGACGCGCAAGACGCCATGTCACTGTCGAACCAAAGAGAGCGCCGGGTTAACGGGCTTTGACCTCTTGCATCGGGACAAGGGGTGAAATAGGTTATCAATCAAGCAGGACAAGGATGTCTTGCGCTCGTCGGCCGAAGGCGTAACACGCTGATTTTGCTTGCTTTTGGGGAATAGTTTAACGGTAGAACAGCGGACTCTGACTCCGTAGGTCCTGGTTCGAATCCAGGTTCCCCAGCCAGCAAAATCAATAAGCTTGGCCGTCCTCCACCTCCATCGGTTGCTTTTTTGCCCCGGCCTTGGGCCTGCTGTGGAGCCTCACAAGAGACCCGGCTCGGTGACGGCTGACCGGTCGTCGTACACGCCTGCAGCAACCCGCCGGAACAGGCTCCCCAGGCCAACAATATTCACTAACCTGCCGGGCGGCTGTGCTTGCGCCCTATCGCCCATCCCCGTCGAGGGGCGACACGCTCCACACATGACCTGACTGTTGCCCGTCCATCCGCACCCTTGTCCGACGTCCTGTGGGGGCGCTACAACGCGTATTAAACTTTTGGCCAATTGACGAAAATCGCCTTGCGTTACCCAATCTGCGGGTGGGAAAGTGTGCCTAATAAGAATTGAGTCCACACGTCGCCACTCCGACAAGGCGCATGACTCGAAGCTTCTGGGGAGGAGTATGTCATCATGGATGCAAAACTGGTTTGGCTATTAATATTCGTTGTTCTCTATTGGGGATATTGCATTTTCTGGGGCATTAAAGGGGCGATATCGTCAAGAACTGCAAGTGATTATTTCATCGCGGGACGCGGCATTTCACTTTGGGTTTTCGTTCTCGCTGCGACCGCAACATCCTTTTCGGGCTGGACTTTCATGGGCCATCCCGGACTGTTGTACAGGGACGGATTCCAATACGCATATGCCTCGTTTTATGCTATCACGATCCCCTTCACCGGTGTCTTATTCCTGAAACGTCAATGGATGCTGGGTAAACGGTACGGCTACGTAACGCCGGGGGAGCTGTTCTCTGATTATTTCCGCGGTGACGCGGTGCGAATACTTACCGTGGTCGTGGCGCTCTGCTTCTCGATCCCGTATCTCGGCTTGCAGTTGCGCGCCTCCGGCTTCCTGTTCAACGTCCTGACCGACAACCTGCTCACGATTACCGTTGGCATGTGGCTGTTGTCTGCGGTCGTGTTCATCTACGTGGCGTCAGGCGGCCTGCGCGCCGTGGCCTACGTGGATACGCTGCAAGCTATCCTTCTGGCCTTTGGTATCGTCGCGATCGGCATCATCGCCATGAATGCCGTCGGGGGATGGGACCGGCTGACCGAGGGTCTCGCGGCTCTTTCGGAATATGACGAGGTTCGTACGCCGGAGGGCTATAGTCATTACATCGCGATTCCCGGCGTCATACAGTTCGTGAGCAACGGCCCCTCGGCCGTTGGCGGCGCATGGACCGGCATGATGGTGCTCACCTACATGTTCGCGCTCATGGGCATCCAGTCCTCGCCGGCCTTCTCCATGTGGGCGTTCTCCAACAAGAATCCGGCCCCGTTCGCGCCGCAGCAGGTCTGGGCGTCTGCCTTCGGCATCGGCCTGATCCTGTTCGTCTTCACGGCCATGCAGGGTGTCGGCGGTCACTTGCTGGGCGCCAACGGCGGGTTCGCCGAGGCCCATCCCGAGGTCGTCACCAACGTTCTGGGCCCCGTGCTCGAGCGGGACTACGGCGTGAACAACATAATGGAAGCACCCGGCGGACAAGGACTGATTGTGCCGCTTCTGATCGGTACACTCGGTGACAGCATGCCCTGGCTCGTGGGCCTGCTGGCCGTCTGTGCGCTGGCGGCGATGCAGTCCACGGGCGCGGCGTACATGTCCACCGCCGGCGGTATGCTGACGCGTGACCTGCTCAAGCACTACATCCTCCCGAACGCCTCGCACGCCACCCAGAAGTTCTGGGGCCGGATGGGCGTTCTCTTCATCGTTCTCGCGGCTCTGCTCGTGGCGACGACATCCGCGGATGCGCTGGTGTTGCTCGGCGGATTGGCGGTTGCATTCGGTTTCCAGATGTGGCCGGCGCTGATCGCGGTGTGCTACGCGCCCTGGTTCACGCGCACGGGCATCACCGTGGGCCTGTTCCTCGGCATCGTCGCTGTCATCCTCACCGAAACCATCGGGCAGCAGATCGCCGGCTTCTTCGGCTTTACGCTGCCGTGGGGCCGCTGGCCGCTGACGATGCATTCCGCCTTCTGGGGCATCCTGTTCAATCTGGGCGCCGCGATCCTGCTCTCGGCGGTGACGCAGAATCGTGAGGCGCTTGCTCACCGCATGAAGTATCACGACTTCCTGCGCGAACATGCCACCATGCCGGCGGAGAAGCAGCGCCTGATCCCGGCGGCGTGGATCATAACGCTGTTGTGGTTCTTCTTCGCGATCGGGCCGGGCGCGGTCATCGGCAACTGGATCTTCGGCAATCCGAACGAGCCCGCGAGCTGGATGTTCGGCATTCCCTCGATCTGGGCCTGGCAGATCCTGTTTTGGGCCATTGGCGTCTACATGATGTGGTTCTTGGCCTACAATCTGCGGATGTCTACGGTTCCCACGCGCGAAGTCGAGGCGCTTGTCGAAGATATCGGCGATCTCGGCGAAGGCCGGGCGCGTCTGGACCTTGACAAGCCCTAGGCACCGCTGGAAAGAACCGGAATGGGCCGCCCTTAAAGGGCGGCCCATTCAATTCCAGACGACCTATCGGCGTGCTGGCGTCTAGCAATGGCAAGTAGATCCGGCGGGAGGCCACGCGATGGATGCGGGTCTGGCATGGTTCTGGGGTTCCACCGCAATACTGGCGGTGCTGCTTTTCTTCCCGATTTCAAAGCTTATCTGGGTGTTGAGCGTACGCCGGCTTGAAGCCAAGCTGGGGCGGGCCACGAGCGAGGCAGAGCGGCAGGGCCAACTGAACCGCGCCCGTTTCATCGGCATCGTCGTGGCCGTGGCGTTTGCCGCCCTGTTCAACTATAACGTGTTCGGCATTCCGGGTCGTTCATGAAAGACGATCGCATATACAACACGCTCAAATGGGTAGCCATTGTTCTGGGGGTGTCCGTCCTGTCCATTGAGGTGTACAGGCATTTTTCCTCGTTCGACCCGGGCGAAATCGCTTATGTCGATGCCAACAGCTCCTTCAACGCCGGCTCCTACGACAAGGCGCTCGAACTCTACAAGCAGTCGCTCAGGGAAAATCCCGATTACGCGCCCGCCTGGCGCGGGCTGGCGAACACGTATGTGCAGTTGCAGCAATACGAGGAGGCGCTGACGGCCATCGAGCAGGCCATTGCGACGAAGCCCGATTTCGGCGGCTACTATGCCATCCGCGGAATCATCCACGACCACGAGGGAAGATACCGGAAAGCCATCGAGGATTATGAGAAAGCGGTCAGCACAGAGCCAACCGTGACCGAGGGAATGCATTGGCTCGACCGCCTGCTCCACAATGTGCAGGAGGTGCCGCCGACGATTGCGGACCGGCTGGGCTATCTCAAGCACCAGATGTCGTTGCCGCCGGAGGAGCGCGTGTTGCGGGTCCCCGAACTCGACGCGCAGCAGCGCCCTTATGAGCGATGACTTCCAAAGAAGCGGCCCGCGATCTCTGTCATCCTCTGCGCGGGCAGCGCCTCACCACAGTTCGAGAATATCGGCGAAGACGACGCGGATGCAGAAAATGAGCGCGATCGAGCCGAACAGGAGGTGAACCCACGGGCGATCCCCGTTGGCGTCGCGGTAAGTCAGGCCGTGAAACGCAATCGCCGCCGTTACGATCACGAAGATCCAGTTTACGAGGTCTTCACCGTTCTCCATGACTGGGCATCCCGAACGTTCGCCGGTTATTCGCTTATAAGGCGCGATCTGAAAAGTGGGAACCACTTTTGCTGAAAATGCTCTGTGACTTTGCCGGTCGCGGAACTGGCCGCTCGCCGCAAGCGCCAGCCTGCGTTCAATATTAAGCAATTTCCAGCCGGTTGGGCACCCCCTTCGCGCCGCGAACGCGACGAGAATCCCGCTCGCCGTGACGCCGTCGCAAAAAGGTCTGTCCCGTTGCGTCAGTAGCACGGCGGCAGCATGCACTCGGTTCCGAGGAGTTGGCTTGCCGCGTCGGAAAGCAGAAACAGCGTGACGAGGCCAACAACAATCCAGAACGCGATTTCCGCCCCGCGCACCTGCTGTTCCCGTGAGGTGGATGGCGGCACAATGCCAAATTCCCGGGGTTCCAGCATATCGTCGTTGTATTTGCTGATGACATGGGAACAGAAGGCGCGCACCCACATCGGGACGCGGTCTTCGAACATGTAAGGCACGAAGTATCTTTCGATCGTCTTCTCGGTAGCAAAATCGCCGAACCAGCGATGATAGGCGATTTCAAATACCCGAAATTCGGCGATGCTGAGAATCGAAGCGGTACGCAACACCCGCCAAACGTCATCGGGAATGCTGTTCTCATCAAAATAGCGGCGATCGCTCGAAGGACTCGGGTAGAACATGGCTGCCTCGTGAAATTGACCTGCGGGCCTGAGTGCGGCGCTTGTATCGCGCGGACGAGCGGCTTGGCCCGTCGTCATGTGGAAACGCTGGACCGGCCTGGGTGACCGATCTCAAAAGCGCCGCCTTGATCGCTCTTTCTCCACCGTCTCGTGGAAGACCGATCGTTGTGAACCCGCCACCAACGTGATCGCGCACCGGTCATCACATTGGGTTGTGCATTCCTCATCCGGGGATCTGTGGACAACTGTCTAAAGAATACACCAAGTCTTCCCGGGCTGCCACCCGAGCTTGCGTGCCGGGCGGGAAATGCTGAAGCACAGCTTACGGGCTGTTGCGGAAAAATGCTCCAGGGTTCCGGATAACTGCCGATTCCAGCGCGAAATCAGCGTCTTGCAAATTCTTCACATGCGATTACATCAACCGTCTCCCCGTCATCATGTCAGCTCTGCGCACAGAGAAGGTGGGGCGCGAATACAAAGACAAAGCCGGCGAATGCGCCCATCCAGCCGAGCGCGGCGAGGTGGAGCATCGGCTCATGCATGATGCCGAGGCCGGAAACAAGACGCGCGAGCGCGCCGAGCGTGACGGCGGCGTAGATCGCGACAATTGCGGGGGAGGCGGTCAGGGCGCCCCCGGTGTGGCCGAGGCTCGCGCGCGTCATGACCGCAAGCGTCATCACTCCGACGGCGCCGGCGGTCCAGCCGTGAACCGCCGAAGATGGCGGGATGATCGCCGGGGAGAACACCGAAAGGGCCAGCACGGCGAAGCCGAGCGGGATAAAGGCATAGCCGAGGTGCAGAACCGTCACCAGCGGCTCGGCAAATGTGCGCCAGCCGCGCCAGCGTGCAAGCCGACCGAGATGCAGGGCGCCGGCCAGCGCCAGCAGCGCGCCCGTGACGGCATTCAGCGGCGCGGCGACCCACGCGGCGATGGCGGCGGCTGCGACAAGGATTGCGGCGATGTCGAAGCGGTCCATCGGCGCGGGCAGGCCGCCGGGGTTCTCGCGCACCAGCCAGTTCCGGGTGAAGCTCGGCACGATCCGCCCGCCGATCACGACGATGAGCATGACCGCCGCGCCGATACCCACCCGGTTCCCGTAATCCGCGAAGCCCTGCGCCATGAACTCGGCGTGGAACGCTGCGTTTCCCGCGAACAATAGCCCGATGAGTACAAGCACCTTGAGGTTGCGGGTGTTGCCCCCTGCGACGATCTCGCGTCCGATCACGGCGATCAGCACAAGCAGGAACGCCGCGTCGATGGCTGCGGCCATGCCCGCGCCGATTACGCCCGAGAACGCGATCGCGATGCGCCCGGCGAGCCACAGCCCTGCCAGTCCGGCGAGCGGCCAGCCGGCGATGGGCAGCCGCCCGGTCCAGTTGGGCACGGCGGTGAGGATGAACCCGGCAACGATCGCGGGCAGGAATCCGTAAAGCAGTTCATGGGCGTGCCAAACGGTCGGCGGCATCGCGCTCGGTATCGCGATCGCGCCTGTCAGTGCGATAATGAAGGCGGCCATTGTTAAGGCCGCCCACAGCGCCCCCCCGAGGAAAAACGGCCGGAAGCCGTAGCTGAACAGCGCCGGGCCCTGATAGGCGCGCAGCCTTTCGGCGGATGTGACCATCCTCGATCTCCTGCCTGACCGCGCTCCGGCGGCGCGACGATTTCGCCCTTCCCCGACAGCTATGCCCCATATAAAACTGCATTTCAAATACTCATTAAAGGGAAGCGGCAATGCGTCTCACAAAGTTTACCGATTTCGGCCTGCGCGCGCTGATGATTCTCGCCGGCCAGCCAGGGCGCTCGTTCACGACCGAAGAGATCGCAGGGCGCGCCGGCGTGTCGCGCAACCACATGGTCAAGATCGTCGGCGAGTTGGCGCGCGCCGGCTTCATCAAGACCCGGCGCGGCAAGGGAGGCGGGTTCATGCTCGCCCGAGATGCTGCGGCTATCCGACTAGGCGAGGTCGTGCGGCGGCTGGAAGCCGGCTCTCCGCTCGCGGAGTGCTTCCGCGCCGATGGCGGCGCGTGCCGGCTGACGCGCAGTTGCGGGCTGAAGGGACATCTGGCGGTGGCCAGCGAAGCGTTCTTCAGCGCGCTCGACACGGTGCCGCTGGCGGACATCGCCTATCAGCTCGACGAGTCGGCTGTGCGGGAGGACCGGCCATGACCGGCGCGCTTGGTGGATGGACGGAGATGCTGGCCGCATTCGGCGCGTTCTTTGCCTCGCACATGATCCCGGCGCGCCCGCAGATCCGGGCCTGGCTGCGCGCGCGGCTTGGGGCGGGGCTGTACATTGCCCTTTACTCCGCGATCTCGCTGGCTCTTGTCGGCTGGCTGATCGTGGCGGCGGGGCGGGCGCCTTATGTCGAGCTATGGGCATTCGCGCCGTGGCAGCTCTGGGCGCCGAACATCGCCATGCCGCTCGCCTGCCTGTTGATCGGCCTGGGCGCGGGCACGATCAACCCGTTTTCGTTCGCGGGACGCGCTCCGGAGAAATTCGACCCGGCCAATCCCGGCATCGCCGGGCTGATACGCTATCCGATCCTTTGGGCGATCGTGTTGTGGGCGCTCGCGCATATGGTGCCGAACGGCGATCTCGCGCACGTGCTGTTGTTCGGCCTGTTCGCGGGCTTCGGCCTGGCCGGGATGGCGATGCTGGACAGCCGGCGCAGGCGGCAATGGGGCGAGGATGTCTGGGCGGCGCGTGCGGCCAACACCTCGCTGATCCCGCTCGCCGCGATCCTGGCGGGCCGCGCCCGGCTCGGCCCGGCGCTATGGCGACCCGGCCGTATCGCGGCGGGCATCGCCGTTTACCTGATGCTGCTGCTCGGACACCGGGCCGTCATTGGCGTCTCGCCGCTGCCTTTGTGGTAAGACGTGCTCACTGCACCAGCGGGGAGGATGCGCCTTCCAGGTCGATGCCTTCGATCTCGGCACTCGCCACCAGCAGCCCGATATACTGCGAAACCGCCCGCCGCCACGACGCTTCGCTGAGATAATCCGCGATGCGCGCTTGGACCATCTCGAAGGGCAGGGTCCGGCCGGGGATGTGCCGGTGCAGATAAATGATGTGGACGCCGTAGCGCGTCTTCACCGGTACCGGGCAGAGCTGGCCTTCTTCCAGCCCTTCCAGCATGGTGGCGAATTCGGGCGTCACCTGGTCCCGCGTGATCTGGCCGAGATTGCCGCCGCTCCCGGCTGAAGGGCAGTCCGAGCGCGCCTTCGCCATCTCCGCGAAGCCTTCCGGCCTCTCTTGCAGTGTTTCGAGACAGCCTTGCGCCTCAGCAGTCACCTTGGCGTAGGCGTCCTTGTCGGCGCTGTCGGCGGAGAACAGGATATGCGCGGCCTCGTAAAGATCGGGCGAGGTAAAGCGGGACTTGTTATTCTCGTAAAAGCGCCGGCAAGCGTCTTCGTCCGGGTCCGGCGTCGTCACCTCCGCCTCCAGAACCTGCCGGATCAGGGCGTCATCGTCGGTTTCGCGCTTGCCATTCTCGTCTGTCTGCGGCGCGGGCTCCAGACCGAGCACCCGCGCCCGCTCCAACAGCAGCGTGCGGATCGCCAGCGCGCGCGCCGCCTCGTCCATCGCTTCTTCGGGCGTTGGCGCGGGGTGGTGCTGCATCTCCGAGGCGATTGCGGCCTCGGAGATTTCGATGCCGTTGACTGTTATGCCCGTCATGCCGCATCCCCCGCGGGCCTGCGCCGGTTGGTGCGGGTGATCTGCCAGCCGCGGCGGAACAGGAACCAGATCGGCGCGCTCCAGACATGCACCAGACGCGTGAACGGGAAGATCAGGAAGATCGTCATGCCAAGTACCAGATGCACCTGATAAGGCCATGACAGCCCCTGCACCAGTTCCGCCGCGCCGGGCTGCCAGGTCGCGATCTTCTGCGCCCACTCCGACAGCCGCAACATGGTCTCGCCGCCCTCGGCGTGGGCGACGGAATAGGGCAGCGTCACCAGCCCGATGGTTAGTTGCACCCACAGAATCAGGAGAACGGCGATGTCCTGATAGGTGCTGGTCACGAAGATGCGCGGGTCGAACAGGCGGCGGTGCAGCAGCATCGTCAGCCCGACGAAGCACACCACCCCCGCCGCGCCGCCGGTGATGATGGCGAACCATTGCTTGTTCTCCGCGCTGATGAACGGCGAATAGACCCAGTGCGGGGTCAGCAGGCCGATCAGGTGGCCGAAGAACAGGAAGATGATTCCGGCGTGAAACAGGATCGATCCCCAGCGAAGCTGCTTCTTGCGCAGAATCTGGCTGGAGGCCGCGCGCCAGGTGTATTGCTCGCGCTCGAAACGGATCAGGCTGCCGAACAGAAATACCGTCAGGCACAGATACGGATAATAGCCGAACAGGATGTAGTTCAGGGTGTCGGGAAGGTACATGGCTTGCTCCTGATGAGGCTCAGCCTTGCGGCAGGTCGTTTGCGGATGGCGCGGGCCGGTGTCCGGCGCGGATCTGGCTGATGAGCCGCTCGCGCGAGCAGCCGTCGCCCGAGGCGTCGCCGGGGCCGAACGTCACCGGCTCGTCCTCCCAGGCGCGATCCAGCGCCGCGAAGTCGTTCGGGTCGTCGTCCTCCTGCTCGCCCAGCGCCTTGAGCGCCTCCGGGTTGGGTTTCGCGTTTGCCAGCGTTTCGATCGCCCAGAACACGCCCGCGTACACGCTCTTGCGCCTGCGCAACCGTTGGCGAAACGCGGCGACGATGTGGATCGTCTGGGCCAGCCAGTGCTGCGCCTCCTCCGGCGGCAACTCCGAGAGGAATTCGAGGAACAGCGGCAGGAAGTCCGGCAGTTCCTTCGCCGCGATCATCAGGCCGTGCTTTTCGTAGGCCTGCGCCAGATCGACCATTGCCGCGCCGCGGTCCCGGCTTTCGCCGTAGACATGCTCGAACAGGTGCAGCGACAGCGAGCGCGTCCGGTCGAAAAGCAAGACGTAGCGCTCCTGGAGGTCGAACAGGTCCCGGCTCTCCAGTTCGCCGATCAGCCGCTCGACGCTGCGCAATGTCTTTTCCGGCAGCAGCGCCTCGGCTTCCAGCGCCGCCCGCATCTCCGACGCGGCCGCCTGAATTTCCGCCGTCGGATAGGTCAGCAGCGCCGACAGCACCTTGAATGTCCGGGCCATCACACCTTCTCCATGCTTTTCTGCGGGCGCGGATTGCCCTTCGCGCCGAACAGGTCGAACTCGGTACGCCCGCCGGAGCAGCCATTGCCGAAGCTGAAGCCGCATTCGCCGCGCATTTTGTAAATGTCGTCGCCTGTCTCGCGGTGCGCGGTCGGGATGACGAAGCGGTCCTCGTAGTTGGCGATCGCCATATACTTGTACATGTCCTCGATCATCTCGCCGGTCATGCCGACATTCTCCGCGATGCTCTCGTCGATCACGCCGTCGACGGTCTTGGCGCGCATATAGGCCCGCATCGCCAGCATCCGCTCCAGCCCGCGCGCGACCGGCTCCTCGTCGCCCGCGGTAAGCATGTTGGCGAGATATTTCAGGGGAATGCGCAAGGAACGCACATCCGGCATCGCGCCGTTCAACCCCATCTGGCCGGCCTCGGCGGCCGACTGGATCGGCGAGAGCGGCGGCACGTACCAGACCATCGGCAGGGTGCGGTACTCCGGATGCAGCGGGAAAGCGACCTTCCAGTCCATCGCCATCTTCCAGATCGGCGAGCGCTGCGCCGCGTCGATCCAGTTCTCCGGCACGCCGTCCATCCGCGCCTGGTTGATGACCTTCGAGTCGTGCGGATCAAGGAAGACATCGAGCTGCGCGGGATACAGGTCCTTGGGGTTCGGCGTGGACGCCGCGTCCTCGATGGCGTCGGCGTCATAGAGCAGCACGCCGAGATAACGGATGCGCCCGACGCAGGTCTCCGAGCACACGGTCGGCTCGCCCGCCTCGATGCGCGGATAGCAGAAAATGCACTTCTCCGACTTGCCCGAACTCCAGTTGAAGTAGATCTTCTTGTAGGGGCAGCCGGAGATGCACATGCGCCAGCCGCGGCATTTCTCCTGGTCGATCAGGACGATGCCGTCCTCCTCGCGCTTGTAGATCGCGCCGGAGGGGCACGACGCCACGCAGGTCGGGTTCAGGCAGTGCTCGCACAGCCGGGGCAGATACATCATGAAGGTGTTTTCGAACTGCCCGTAGATCTCCTTCTCGACGCCGTCGAAATTGTAGTCCTTGGAGCGCTTCTCGAACTCGCCGCCGAGGATTTCCTCCCAGTTCGGCCCCCACTCGATGCGGTCCATGCGCTCGCCGGTGATGAGCGAGCGGGCCCGCGCGGTCGGCGCGGTCTGCATCTCGGGGGCGGTCTGGAGATGCTCGTAGTCGAAGGTGAACGGCTCGTAGTAGTCGTCGATCTCCGGCAGGTCCGGGTTGGCGAAGATATTGGCGAGGATGCGCCATTTCGAGCCAATCTTGGGCCGCAGCTTGCCGGAGCGGGTGCGTTCCCAGCCGCCGTTCCAGCGCTTCTGGTTCTCCCATTCCTTGGGGTAGCCGATGCCCGGCTTGGTCTCGACGTTGTTGAACCACGCGTATTCCATACCCTCGCGGCTGGTCCACACGTTCTTGCAGGTGACGGAGCAGGTGTGACACCCGATGCATTTATCCAGGTTCAGCACCATGCCGACTTGGGCGCGAATTTTCATGAGTAAGCCTCCCGATTTTCGGGGTTCCGGGATATTGCGATGGGGATGCCGGCGTCACGACCTCGGCTCGTGACACGAACTGTCGGTTCCCGCTCCCTCGCCATGCCCGTGCTGCTTGTCCTGGGGCCTGACCAGAGGGACACGGGCATCCATTGCGGAGCGGCTTCGTGGGTTGCCAGGTCAAGCCCGGCGATGACGCGAGGCGTGACGCCATCGCAAGGCCATCCACCCTCATCGTCATTGCGAGGCCCGAAAGGGCCGAAGCAATCCAGCGACGGAATGCTTTTGCTGGATTGCTTCGCTTCGCTCGCAATGACGAAAGGAAGAGCCGGAACCCTCCGTTGAAGCCGCGACACGACGGGCCGGGCCGGGCCGACGGCCGCGCTCACGGCATCGTCAAGCGTTTTGAATGGAGCGTCGGCACGGACGCGCATATCCTTACGGGCAGGAAAGGTCATGTGCGCCCGGAGGTTGCCGCCATGTTGCGCCAGCTTTTGCTTGTCGCAATCTGTCTCGCCGCTGGCGTTCAGAGTGCTGCCGCCAATCCCGACCGCTGGCAGCGGGAAGGCTGGAAAACCGATTTCAGCAAGACCCTCATCTCGTGGGACGAGATCATGTCCGGCGGGCCGCCCAAGGACGGCATCCCGTCGATCGACGACCCGAAATTCATCCCCGTCAGCGAAGAGCGTGAACTCGGGCCGAAAGAGCCGGTCATGAGTCTCGAGATCGACGGCGACGCCCGCGCCTACCCGCTGCGCGTCCTGACCTGGCACGAGATCGTCAACGATCGCGTTGGCGGGGTGCCGGTCGCGGTCACCTACTGCCCGCTGTGCAATTCCGGCGTGGTGTTCGACCGGCGGCTCGACGGCCGGCTGCTCGAATTCGGCACCACCGGCAAGCTGCGCAACTCCGATCTGGTCATGTACGACCGGCAGACCGAAAGCTGGTGGCAGCAGTTCACCGGCAGGGCCATCGTCGGCCACTATGCCGGCAAGCGGCTCGACATCCTGCCGGCGCGGCTGGAATCGATCACCGATTTCCGTGAACGCCATCCCGAGGGAGACGTTCTCGTCCCCAATGACCCGGACATGCGCCGCTATGGGATGAACCCGTACACCGGCTACGACTCCAGTACGCGGCCCTTGCTCTATCGCGGGGAAATGCCCGAGGGTATCGAGCCGCTCGCCCGCGTCGTCGTCGTGCGCATCGACCCCGAGACGCCGGTCATCGTCGGCCTCAAGCATCTGCGCGAGCGCGGCCCTCTCACCTTTGGCAGCGTCAAGGTGACCTGGCGTCCGGGCCAGAACTCCGCGCTCGATAGCGCGCGCATCAGCAAGGGCCGCGATGTCGGCACGGTCGAGGCCGTCGAGATCGCCGGGGACGGGACATCCAAGCCCGTGCCCTATGACGTGACGTTCGCATTCGTGGCGAACGCCTTTCACCCGGACGTGCCGATCAGGATGAACTGAGGCCGCGCTCATTCCGCCGCCTCCTTTACAATCTGTGTCTGGTCGGGTTTGGCAGGCTCGTCGAGCCAGTCGACGACGTTCATCTTGCGCACGATCACGAACTCGTCCCGGTTGGAGCCGACCGTGCCGTAATAGTTGAAGCCCCAGGACTGCTGGGCGTAGCCGCCGATCATGTGCGTCGGCTTGACGATGGCGCGCGTCACCGAGTTGTGGATACCGCCGCGCCGCCCGGTCATCTCCGAGCCGGGCACGTTCACGATCTTCTCCTGCGCGTGATACATCAGGCACATGCCCTCCTTCACGCGCTGGGAGACGACCGCGCGGGCGGTCAGCGCGCCGTTGACGTTGTAGGCCTCGATCCAGTCGTTGTCCTCGATCCCGGCCTTCTTGGCATCGACCTCCGAAATCCAGACGATCGGTCCGCCGCGCGAGAGCGTGAGCATCAGCAGGTTGTCGGTGTAGGTCGAGTGGATGCCCCATTTCTGGTGCGGCGTGATGAAGTTCAGCACGACCTGCGGATTGCCATTCGACATCTTCTCGATCACCGGCTTGGTGGTCTTGAGATCGAGCGGCGGGCGGTAGACGCAGAAGCCCTCGCCGAAGGCGCGCATCCAGAGGTGGTCCTGATAAAGCTGCTGCCGGCCGGAGAGCGTGCGCCACGGGATCAGCTCGTGGACGTTGGTGTAGCCGGCGTTGTAGCAGACATGCTCGCTTTCCAGCCCGGACCAGGTGGGCGAGGAAATGATCTTGCGCGGCTGCGCGACGACATCGCGGAAGCGGATTTTCTCGTCTTCCTTGGGCAGCGCCAGATGCGTGTGGTCGCGCCCGGTGATCTTGGACAGCGCCTCCCACGCCTTGACCGCGACCTCGCCGTTGGTCTCCGGGGCGAGCATCAGGATGGTCTCAGCGGCGTTCACATCGGTGAAGATGCGTGGGCGCTCATTCCAGTCGCCTTCGCCGCGCTGCTTTCCGTTCAGGTCGCCAAGCAGGTCCACTTCATGGTCTGTGTTCCACGAGATGCCCTTGCCGCCGTTGCCCAGCGAGTTCATCAGCGGGCCGAGTGAGGTGAAGCGGTTGTAGAGGTTCGGGTAATCGCGCTCGACGACCGTGACGTTCGGCATGGTCTTGCCGGGGACCGGCTCGCATTCCCCGCGCTTCCAGTCCT
>JBKGZY010000189.1:0-5162 GCA_046543175.1 Dichotomicrobium sp. | reverse complement strand
GCCGTTCGGTCTTCAGTTCTTGTCTGTACGCCCGACGCCATTTTCTGCTGTATCAGAAGCGGTGAAACTTACGAATGCGTTCGATCAGGTCGGCGTAGATCTCCGGCGGCGCGCCGCCCCGAATCCAACTGTCGATATCGGGGTCGGGCAAGGCGAGCATCTGCTCGAACAACGCCATTTCGCCTTCCGTCATTCCGTCCAGAGCCGCCGCCGCGAAATGTCCGAGAAGAATGTCCATCTCCTTGGTGCCGCGATGGCTGGCGCGATACTGGATGCGCCGTCGCAGCGCCTGCGGATCGATCCGCTCCGGCATCACGGGCGCCTTTGCGACTGTGGATGCGGCGCTTGCGGTGCTGGGCAGGCCTGCCCGTTCGCCCTATGTTCCAAAGACAGGCGCACCGCCTTCGTCCAACGACAGGTGCCGAAGTGAAAATGCGACCCGCTTCCCTCAATCCCCTGTTCGCCAGCCTGCGCGATCTGAACGGCGTCGGCGCGCGTCTGGAAGAAGCGCTCGGCCGGCTGACCGGCGCCGCGCCCGATCAGCCCGCGCGGGTCATCAACCTGCTCTGGCATTTTCCCTCTGGCATCATCGACCGGCGCGACCGGCCCGCCATCGCCGATATCGTGCCGGGCAACCTCGTGACTTTGAATGTGGTTGTCAAGGCGCATCGCGCCCCTCCGCCGAGCGTTTCGCGCGCGCCCTACAAGGTCATTTGCGAGGATGACACAGGTCGCATCGAACTGGTCTTCTTCCATGCCGACCGGCGCTATCTCCAACGCGTGCTGCCGGTGGGCGAGCGCCGCATCGTGTCGGGCCGGGCGCAGGATTACGGCAAGCATCTGCAGATCACGCATCCCGACCACATCGCCGCGGAGGACGACAGCGAGGCGATCCCTCTTCTGGAGCCGGTCTACCCGCTCGGGCAGGGTGTGAGCCAGCGCGCGTTGCGGAGTGCGATTCGACAGGCCGTCGCGCGCGTGCCCGACCTGCCGGAATGGCTGGACCGCGACGTGGTGGCCGCGCGCGAGTGGCCCGGCTTCCGCCGCGCGCTGGAAATCCTGCATACGCCGGGCGACGACACTGATTTGGCGGCGGCGCACGAAGCGCGCAAGCGTCTCGCTTGCGATGAACTGCTGGCCAGCCAGCTCGCGCTTGCGTTGATGCGCCGGCGCTTCCGACGGTTGCGCGGGCGCTCCGTCACCGGCACGGGTGAACGCTCCGACAGGATCCGGGCGGCGTTGAGCTTCACGCTGACGGGCGCGCAGGAGCGCACGCTGGCCGAAATCCTCGCGGACATGGCCGCGCCGCACCGGATGCTGCGGTTGTTGCAGGGCGATGTCGGCAGCGGCAAGACGCTGGTGGCGCTGCTGGCGATGGCGGCTGCGGTCGAGGCCGGCGGGCAGGCCGCGCTGATGGCGCCGACCGAGGTGCTGGCGCGCCAGCACTACAAGACGATTGCCGAACTCGGCGCGCCGGCCGGGCTGCGCGTGGCGCTGCTGACGGGGCGCGAAACGGGCGCGGCGCGCAACACGCTGCTGAAGGCGATCAAGGACGGCCATGCCGACATCATCGTCGGAACGCATGCGCTGTTCCAGGCCGATGTCGAATTCCGCGACCTCGCGCTGGCCGTGATCGACGAGCAGCACCGCTTCGGCGTTTATCAGCGCCTCGCATTGCAGGCCAAGGGCAACGGCGGCGTGGATATCCTCGTGGCGACGGCGACGCCGATCCCGCGCACGCTGATGATGACGCATTACGGCGACATGGATGTCTCGGTGCTGGACGAGAAACCGCCGGGCCGCAAGCCGGTGACGACGCGGGCCGTGCCCACCGAGCGCATCCATGAGGTAATCGACGCGATCCGGCGCACGCTCGCGAGCGGGTCGCAGGTGTTCTGGGTGTGCCCGCTGGTGGAAAGCTCCGATCTCGCCCCGGCCACCGCGGCGGAAGAACGCGCCGCGCATCTGCGCCAGCATTTCGGCGACCGGGTCGGGCTGGTGCACGGCCGCATGAAGGGCGCGGAGCGCGACGCCGTGATGAGCGCCTTCGCCGCGGGCGACATCGGCATCCTCGTGTCGACCACCGTGGTCGAAGTGGGCGTCGATGTGCCGAATGCCTCTGTCATGGTGATCGAGCACGCCGAGCGGTTCGGCCTGGCGCAGCTTCACCAGCTTCGCGGGCGCGTCGGGCGGGGCTCGGCGCAGGCGACCTGCCTGCTGCTCTACCAGGGGCCGCTCAGCGAGACGGCGGAAGCGCGGCTGAAAGCGCTGCGCGACACCGATGACGGCTTCAGGATCGCCGAGGCGGATTTGCGGCTGCGTGGTGGTGGCGAAATCCTGGGGGCACGTCAGTCGGGCGATCCGGGCTTTCGCGTCGCGCGGCTGCCCGAGGACAGCGAGGTGTTGGAGCTCGCACGCGATCAGGCCAAGCTGCTTTTGGAACGCGATCCGGAACTTTCCGGCCGGCAGGGCGCGGCGGCGCGGGCGTGTCTGTATCTGTTCGAGCGTGATGCGGCGATAAAGGCGGTGCGGGCAGGGTAGCAGGGTGGACCGGTTACCCGGCCCACCCCGCCTTCGCAGGGAGAGAGATTATGCTGAAGAAGCTCAACGGATGTTAGCCTTTGTCGGACATCTGCTCCCAGAATGCCCGGCTGCCGAACTCGGGGTCATTCGGTCCGGCCGACGCGACAGATGCGGCGCCGACGAATGCCAGAGCGGAAAGAATGGTTACGATGGTCTTCATGGTCGTTCTCCTTGATGCAATAAGGTTGTTGTCACCGAGATCGTGGGATCGCTTAGCCGTTGTTGGAGATTTCCTCCCACCAGGCGCGGCTTCCGAACTCTTCGGACTGCGGATCGGCCGAAGCTGCGGACGCAGCACCGACAATCACCAGAGCGGAAAGCACGGTAAAGAGAGCCTTCATGGCACTTCTCCTTCTGTTCAGAGTCGTATGTTCGTTTTTACTTATGCCGTATCTTGTTGTTTGCGGCATGTTTGGAATATAGCGCGATACAAGCGCACAAGGAATGGGGTTACACTCGGTCGTTACTACAGATGAAAAACGCGTGAACGGTCGTGAATACATGAGGAGGGGGTAGCGCGAAAAAGGCTGTTTACGGCCGGATTCGCTCCACGAAAATGCCATTGCCGGTGAAACAATCGCCTTCCAACATGGGCGCAGGAGGTCGAATCATCCGCCAGGACTCTACCAGGAGGCGTAATGCGGATCGGTCGGGGCCGATGGGCGACGGCGCGTCGGCGACAGCCTCGCCGCTACGGAGCGGTCCATGACGCCGCAACCCCCGTTCCTGCTGCTCAAGGCGGTCGACGCCTTCCAGGGGCTCGCCGCTGAAGATTTGCGCACCCTTTATGCCGCGGCGCATGTCGTTTCGCTCGCGACCGGCGAAAAGCTCGCCGACGCCCATACGCCCGTCGACTCGCTGAACGTCGTGATGTCAGGCCGGCTGATCGCGACGGCCGGCGAGGCGTGGTCGTCCGAGGATCAGACGGCGAAAGCCGTCTTCGGACCGGGGCACGCCGTCGATACGCCGAGGTTCTTCGCGTTCCAGACCCACCCCTGGCAAGTGATGGCGGCCCGGCCGAGCAGCGTGTTGCGGCTGTCCCGCGAGGACTTCCGTGAAGCGATGACGGCAATGCCGCATCTGTGGGAGAGTTTGCTCGCCGGAATCGTGAAAGGCAGCGGCATGCCTGCCCAGCCGGCCAAGCCGAAACCGGCGGCACGCACAGTCGCGGTGTGTCCCGGCGCAGGCGGCGACGTCCCCCGCGAATTCGTGCGCGCCTTGGCCGACGCGCTGGAACCCCTCGGGACATGCCAGATCCTGTCCGCCGCGGGGCTGGGCCAGAACATGCCCGGCGGTATCGCGATCGACGACCCGGAAGTGACGCACGAGCTGGCGGAAAGCGAGCGGCTCAACGATGTCGTGCTGTATATCGCCGACCGCACGCTGACGCCCTGGACACGGCGCTGCATCGACCGGGCGGACGAAGTGCTGATCGTTGGTGTCGATGACGGCGACCCGACAGGGAACCGCATTCCGGCGACCGAGGTGGAGCGATGCGGTCTGGCGATGGCCGGAACCCGCGGCGCGCGTCTCGCCTTGGTGACCGGCCGGCTTTCCGGCCGCTTGCAGGGCGGCGCCGAGCGCTGGCTGTCGGCGCGGCCGGTTCAGGCGCACCATTTCGTGGCACTGGGCGACCGGGGCTCGTTCGAGCGCCTGGCGCGGTTCGTCATGGGCCGCGCAAACGCGGTGACGCTGACGGGTGGCGGCCTGTGCGGCGCCGCGCATCTGGGCGTGATTGCCGCCCTCGCGGATTATGGCGTGGAAGTCGATGCGATCGGCGGGACGGGCGCGGGCGCAGCCGTCGGCGCATTGCTCGCCTGTGGCCGGCGAGTCGAAGACATCGATGCGCTCGCCAGGACGATCTTCACCCAGCGCGGCGTCCTGACCGGAGCACGCCGACAGGCCGCGCTGCTCGGCGGGCGCTTCGGGCTTTACGGGCACGCGCGCTACGACCGGCTGATCGACCGTCACATTCCGCATGGAACGGCGGCGGATCTGCACCTGCCGTTCTGCGGTTTCGCGGCCAATCTCTCGCGCGCCGGTATATGGAAACACGACCGTGACAGTGTGCAGGCGATCGTGCGTACCAACTGGACGCCGCCCGGCGTGTTCGCCCCGTTCATCACCGGCGATGGCGATATGCTTATCGACGGCTCGGGCGTTGCGCCGCCGCCCGTCGAGCGGTTGCGCTCATTAGGCGTGGGACGGTGTTTCGCGGTCCAGCCGCTGCCCGGCCCGCTGGGGCGCGCGCCCGCGGCCTATCGCGACCTGCGCAGGATCATGGCCGGCGGGCTTGTGAGCCGCAAGAGCCAGCAGCCCGCACTCCCGACGGTGGCCGACATCACGCTGCGTGCCCAGATGCCGCGCTGGTTCGCGGGCGATGACATTCCCGCCGACATGGTGGTGTTTCAGCCGCCAATGCCGCGCGGCATCTCGTTGCTGGACTTCGCGCGGCATTCCCGGATTATGGCGCTGGCGCGCGATTGGACGGTCCACGAGATCGAGCAGTTGCGCAAGGAAGGCGACCCGGTATTTGCCGCCATTGCCGCATCGGTCGACGAAGTGCTGGAAGAGAACCG